>JAYUVG010000155.1:0-13153 GCA_043754255.1 Polaromonas sp.
CCCAACACCTTGACCCACTTGCCGACCTCGAGGTCCTTGTAGTGTTCGAAGAAGTGCTGGATGGTCTTCAGGCGCAGCGGGTTCATGTCCTCGGGTTTGCGCCAGTGGCTGTAGAGCGAGCACTTCTTGTCGATCGGAACGGCCAGCACCTTGCCGTCTTCACCGGCTTCGTCGGTCATTTTTAAGATGCCAATGGCGCGGCAGGTCACAACAACGCCGGGAATCAACGGCACCGGTGTGATGACCAGCACATCGACCGGGTCGCCATCACCGCTCAGGGTTTTGGGCACATAGCCGTAGTTGGTCGGGTAGTGCATCGACGTGCTCATGAAGCGGTCAACAAAAATAGCGCCCGATTCCTTGTCTACCTCGTACTTCACCGGGTCAGCATTCATCGGGATTTCAATGATGACGTTGAAGGCGTCGGGTGCGTTTTTGCCGGGGGTGACTTTGTCTAATGCCATGATGTTTTTCAGTCAGTAGTTAATGAAACAAGGGGGATTGGAACAGCGAAACGGCTGCTTGGGATTTACCCTTATTTTACCGATTCAAATTTGAACAAACGCGAAGTTGTCATGTTTTCGAGTTAAATTTCACACGTTGGCCAATCGACTTGTACACAAGTAACGAGGAAGCAGCGCAGCGGGTTGTGAACGCATGCGTTTCAACTCTCCAAGCAAAAAACACAGGAGATTTCAACATGACAGGTAACTCAGCGCTTATTTTGGCGCTTGTGTGTGGCTTTATAGCTGTAGGTTACGGCTTTTGGGCACGCAACTGGATTTTGTCGCAAGACGCAGGCAACGCGCGCATGCAAGAAATTGCTGCCGCCATTCAAACCGGTGCCGCAGCCTACCTGGCCCGGCAGTACAAAACCATCGCCATCGTTGGCGTAATTCTGGCCGTGCTGATTGGCATTTTTCTTGACGGTAAAACTGCCATCGGCTTCATTGTGGGTGCGGTGCTGTCAGGGGCTTGCGGTTTTATTGGCATGAACGTGTCGGTACGCGCCAATGTGCGGACTGCACAAGCCGCAACCAAAGGCATTGGCCCTGCGCTGGACGTCGCCTTCAGGGGCGGTGCAATTACCGGCATGCTGGTGGTGGGCCTGGGCCTGCTGGGCGTGACGGCGTTTTACTGGTTTTTGGTGGGCAATGGCAACTACTCGCCTGACAAAAAACTGGCTGATTTGCTTAACCCGCTGATTGGTTTTGCCTTTGGCTCGTCATTGATTTCGATCTTTGCACGACTTGGCGGCGGCATTTTTACCAAAGGCGCTGATGTTGGTGCGGATCTGGTCGGCAAGGTCGAGGCTGGCATTCCGGAAGACGACCCGCGTAACCCGGCCGTGATTGCCGACAACGTTGGCGACAACGTGGGTGACTGCGCCGGTATGGCCGCCGATTTGTTTGAAACCTACGCCGTGACATTGATTGCGACCATGGTATTGGGCGCGTTGCTGATAGCGGCTGCACCAGTCAACGCGGTGTTGTACCCGCTGGCTTTGGGTGCGGTGTCCATCGTTGCATCGATCATTGGATGCTTTTTTGTCAAGGCTTCGCCTGGCATGAAAAACGTCATGCCCGCGCTCTACAAGGGCTTGGCAATAGCGGGCATTCTGTCGCTGGTGGCCTTTTACTTTGTGACGATGTGGCTGATGCCTGACAACGCCATTACCGCTACGGGCAGCCAGATGAAATTGTTTGGTGCTTGCGCCGTTGGCCTGGTACTTACCGCCGCTTTGGTGTGGGTGACTGAGTACTACACCGGCACGCAGTACGCACCGGTCAAGCACATTGCGCAAGCATCTACTACCGGCCATGGCACCAACATCATTGCTGGCTTGGGCGTGTCAATGCGCTCGACTGCCTGGCCAGTGATGTTTGTCTGCGTTGCCATTTTGGTGTCGTTCAAATTGGCTGGCCTGTACGGCATTGCGATTGCAGCCACGTCGATGCTGAGCATGGCCGGCATTGTGGTGGCACTCGACGCCTATGGCCCGATCACCGACAACGCTGGTGGCATTGCCGAAATGGCCGACATGCCACCTGAAGTGCGCGCCGTGACTGACCCACTCGATGCAGTAGGCAACACCACCAAAGCCGTGACCAAAGGCTACGCGATTGGTTCAGCCGGCCTGGCCGCGCTGGTGCTGTTTGCAGACTACACCCACAAGCTGGAAAGCTACGGCAAGGCCATCAGCTTTGACCTGAGCGACCCAATGGTCATCGTCGGTTTGTTCATTGGCGGTTTGATTCCATATCTGTTCGGCGCGATGGCGATGGAAGCGGTGGGTCGCGCAGCAGGCTCGGTGGTGGTTGAAGTGCGCCGCCAGTTTGCTGACGGCCTCATCATGGCTGGCAAACGCAAGCCTGACTACAGCGCAGCAGTTGACATGCTGACGACATCAGCCATCAAGGAAATGATCATCCCGTCATTGTTGCCAGTGGTGGTGCCGATTTTGGTCGGTTTGCTGCTCGGCCCCAAGGCATTGGGCGGCATGCTGATGGGCACCATCGTTACAGGTTTGTTTGTAGCGATTTCGATGTGTACCGGCGGCGGTGCGTGGGACAACGCGAAAAAGTACATTGAAGACGGCAACCACGGCGGCAAAGGCTCTGATGCGCACAAAGCTGCAGTGACCGGCGACACTGTCGGCGACCCGTATAAAGACACCGCAGGCCCAGCGATCAACCCGCTGATCAAGATCATCAACATTGTGGCGCTGCTGATTGTGCCGCTGGTGGTGAAAGTACATGGTGGGGATGCACCGGCGCCGGCGCCAGTGGTCAAAGCGCCAGCCGCTGTTGTTGCGCCTGCAGCAGTGGTGGCTGCTCCGGTTGTAGCAGCGCCAGCTGCTGTGGTTTCAGCGCCTGTAGTGGCAGCGCCAAGCTCTGCTCCAGCAACACCAGCAACTGCTGCAACTGCAGCAGTTGCAGCATCCGATACAGCTTCGGTCAAATCTGAAGGCGGCGTGGTCAAGTTCTACTTTGCATCTGGCAAGTCAGACCTGGCCATCGGCGGCAAAGAAGCGCTGGTCGACATCCTCAAAGGCGTTGCGGGCGGCAAAAAAGCCGTCATCAGCGGCTACGTTGATGGATCAGGCGATCCGGTCAAAAACGCAGAAATCGCCAAACTGCGCGCCTTTGCGGTGCGTGATTTGCTCAAGGCGTCTGGCGTGGCTGAAGACAAAATTGAGTTGAAAAAACCTGAGGACATCAAGGCAGGAGCCACCAGCGCTTCTGAAGGTCGTCGGGTTGAAGTTGCGTTGATGTAATTTAACGCTGTCCTATAAAAAACCCGCATCAGGCGACTGCTGCGGGTTTTTTCATTTGACAATGCCGATGCTATATTATTGATAGCTGCTTGCGCGCTTAATACATCGGCTACAGCCCTGTTTGATTAAAATAAAAGAAAATGTGACCACATTCAGCCGTTTATGTAAAATGTGACCACTTTAAAAATGAAATCACTAGCATGCAAGTTTCAATCCGCGAGCTGAAAGCCAATCCCGCACAAGCCATCGCCATGATGCGTCGGGGAGAAATTGTTCAAATTACCTCTCACCGCAAAGTGGTGGCCGAGCTTGTCGCGCCCAAGAGCACGCCAACGCCCAAGCAAACAATGACGGATGAGGAGGCGATGCAAAAATTGATCGACTCTGGAATCCCATTACAGCTGGCAACTCAGCCTTTTCGATTGGGTAAGTTGATTACTTTCCCGCCTGGCCCCAACGGTCAGACTATGAGTGAACTGGTGATGGAGATGCGAGGCCCTCGGTGATTTTGTTTTGCGACACGTCAGCCTTGATGAAAGCCTATGCGGATGAGATCAACAGCCCCGATGTTCGGACATGGCTGGATGGCGCCACTGCCCGTTTTGTCAGCTTGCTAACCTGGACTGAAATGTGCGCAGCATTTGGCTTGAAAGAGCGTACCCTGCAAATTACCCAGGACGAATCCGCTGCAGGGTTGCAGCGTTTTAAAAATGAATGGGGCGGCTTTACCAGCGTCCAGATTGACTTAGACCTGGTTCAACAAGCAGGAGAGCTAGCCCTGCGCTTTGGCCTGCGCGCGTATGACAGCATCCAGCTGGCAAGCGTCCAGCGTGTGCACAGGCAGCTGGGTAGCAATCTGGGGTTTTGCTGCTTTGACAAACAATTGAATGCAGCTGCAGAGGCGCTAAGCATCCAGGTGATGGCCACCTAATCGCTATTATTTCAGGAGCTGCTTGCGCACATATTTATTGGGCTACAGGCTTATTTGATACTTAAAAACGGCTACTAACAGTTCACTTTAACTTTTTTGGTAAAAAATACGCCTATGCAACTCAACTACATCGCCAACGCGTCTGTCCCCTCCACTTCTGGCAAGACTATCCCCGTTATTGACCCATCAGACGGCCAGGTGTTCGACGAGATTCAGCGCAGCAACGCGGCGGACATTCACACCGCAGTCACTGCTGCGCGGGACTGTTTTGATTTGGTGTGGCAGCACATCCCTGCAGCCGAGCGCGGGCGGCTCTTGACCAAGCTGTCAAACAAAATCATTGAACACGCCGATGAGCTGGCGTTGCTGGAGCAGCGCGATTGCGGCAAGCCCGTCAAGCAAGCCAAGGCCGATGCCGCTGCCCTCGCCCGCTACTTTGAGTTCTATGCAGGCGCGTGCGACAAGCTGCATGGCGACACCCTGCCCTATCTGAACGGCTACAGCGTGATGACCTGGCGCGAGCCGCATGGCGTTACTGGCCACATCATTCCGTGGAACTACCCGATGCAGATTTTTGGCCGCAGCGTGGGCGGCGCGCTGGCTGCGGGCAATGTGTGCGTGGTCAAGCCGAGTGAAGACGCGTGTTTGTCAATCATTCGCGTGGCGCAACTGGCTGCCGAAGTCGGCTTTCCCGCAGGTGCCATCAACGTCGTCACCGGCTACGGCCATGAGGTGGGCGATGCGCTCGCACGGCACGCAGGCATCGACCACATCAGCTTTACCGGCAGCCCATCGGTCGGCACGCTCATCCAGCAAGTCGCAGCCGTGCGCCACTGCCCGGTTACGCTGGAGCTGGGCGGCAAGAGCCCGCAAATTGTTTTTGCTGATGCAAACCTTGACGAAGCCATACCCACCATCATCAACGCCATCGTGCAAAACGCGGGCCAGACCTGCTCGGCTGGCTCGCGGTTGCTGGTGGAGCAAAGCATTTACGAGCCGCTGCTGGAGCGCTTGGGAGCAGCCTTTGAAGCCCTGCGCGTCGGCCCCGCCGCGATGGATCTGGACGTTGGCCCCCTGATTCGCCAAAGCCAGCAGCAGCGCGTGTGGGACTTTTTAAGCGACGCCCAGGTGGCAGGCATACCGATGGTGGCGCAAGGCCAGATTGTTGACGAGGCGCCCGACACCGGTTTTTACCAAGCCCCTACTTTGCTGCGCGATGTGCCCGTCATGCATCGCCTGGCGCAAGAAGAAGTCTTTGGCCCGGTGCTGTGCGCAATGCCATTCAAAGACGAAGCGCACGCCATTGAGCTTGCCAACGCCACGCAATTCGGCCTGGTCGCAGGCGTATGGACCCGAGACGGCGCACGCCAGTTCCGTATGGCCAAAAAAGTCCGCGCTGGTCAGGTTTTTATCAACAGCTACGGTGCAGGAGCCGCCATTGAATTGCCCTTCGGCGGCGTGAAGTCGTCAGGGTATGGGCGGGAAAAGGGATTTGAGGCGCTGTTTGGGTTTACGACGCTGAAGACTGTCGCGGTGAAGCATGGGTGAATGGCGACATCTCGTGTCATGCTTGGTTACCGCGGTGACATTGTCTGGGTGTCTGTTTTTCGACGATGTGGATCGTTGTTTAGACGCAGGTGGTCGCTGGAATTCGCAAAGCAAATTTTGTGAGAAATAAGACTGCGCTGGAAATCCTGCCTATTCATTAAACTAACCAAGTGTGTTCACCTCAAGCCAAATAAATACGGGCGCAAGCAGCTCCTGATTAAATAGCACTTTTATGAAACTTCCACTACCTCCAATTAACGACCCCAAAGATTGGCTTCTACACCAAGGCCCAAAATTTAAGGAAGGCTTGCCACTGCGTGCTCGAAGAAAGCTGGGCACGCTGTCTGATCTGCCTGCCATGCAGGCCACCGCTGCTCATCGCGGCATTGCCAAGGGCTTGAGCAGTTCCGATGTTGACTTTGAACCTGACCGGTTTTGATGGCGCAATGTTTCTTGCTCCTTCCCCTTCTGGGGGAAGGTAGGGATGGGGGCACGCACGATGCTGGCAGTGTCTCTGCGCTTGCCCTCACCCCTGCCCTCTCCCAAAGGGAGAGGGAGTAATACAAAATCGATCTATAGCCCAATAATCACGAGCACAAGCAGCTCCTGATTAAATAGCAAACTAACTCTAATAACGACACATCATGAGACTAAAAAACAAATCCATCATCGTCACAGGCTCTGGCGGCGGCATTGGTGAGGGCATTGCGCGGCGCTTGGCGGCTGAGGGGGCTAGCGTGATCGTCAATGACATCAACGTCGCCACGGGTGAAGCGGTGGCCGCTAGCATCGTCAAAGCAGGCGGCGCTGCGTCGTTTTTTCAGGCGGATGTCACCAATTCTGCGCAAGTCAAGGCGCTGGTCGAAGCAGCAGTGGCGCGCCACGGCAAGCTTGACGTGATGGTCAACAACGCAGGCTGGACGCATCGCAATCAGCCCGCGCTGGACGTGAGCGAAGACGACTTTGACAAGTGCTACGCCATCAATGTCAAAAGCATTTACCTGTCCACCATTCACGCTGTACCGCACTTCAAGGCGAATGGCGGCGGCAGTTTTATCAACATTGCATCAACAGCAGGCGTGCGCCCTCGGCCGGGCTTGACCTGGTACAACGGCAGCAAGGGTGCGGTGATCACAACATCCAAATCACTGGCGGCGGAGCTGGGGCCTGACAATATTCGGGTGAACTGCATCAACCCGGTGTTTAACCCCGAGACCGGTTTGTCAGCCGAATTTGCTGGCGGGCCGATGGATGAAGCCCGCCTGGCCAAATTTAGAAGCAGCATTCCGCTGGGCCGCTTTTCAACGGCACTGGACGTGGCAAATGCGGCGTTGTATTTGGCCAGCGACGAAGCGGCGTTTATCAGCGGGGTGTCTATTGAAGTGGATGGAGCTCGATGCGTTTAACTGGATTTGCATTTTGATTCTTTTTGATTCATAATGATCCAATGAACACAATTACTTTGCGTTTACCTGAGGTGTTGCAAGCCCGTTTGCACAGCGCGGCTGTCGCCAATCATCGTTCGGTCAACAAGCAGGCGACTGTCTTGTTGGAGCAGGCTCTTTTGGGCGCGCCAGCCGCTGTCAATTCCGATTCGCAAACCCGTTATCAGGCATTGATGGCCATTGTGCAAAAAGCACGCACTGAGCCAAAACTTGACACGCGCACAGACAACGAAATTATGGGTTACGACGACACCGGCCTGCCTGCCTGATGGTGCTGGTTGTAGACACATCTGCCGTGGTTTGCATCGCCATCGGCGAGGTGGATGCCGAGCGTTTTGTCAATGCTCTGAGCCTTGCCACGACCAAGTTGTTACCAGCGCCTGCTTACCTCGAATGTGCCATGGTCTTGAGCGGCCGATTGGGGAAAACCGCAACAACCCGGCTGGCAGATGTTTTAAAAAGCGCTGGCATTGACATCGAACCTTTTACGCCTGAGATGGCGCAACTTGCTGTTGATGCATTTCATTGTTTTGGCAAAGGCAGGCACAAAGCCAGCCTGAACTTTGGCGATTGTTTTGTGTATGGGGCAGCCAGGGCACTGGGCCTGCCGCTTCTGTACAAAGGCAATGATTTTGCGCAGACCGACATTGTGTCTGCCCTGACGTAAGCTTGCATGTCATGACCTTACGCATCATTCCTATCGTCAATCAACTCTCTAGCAGGCTTGCAGCTGATGCGGCCGCTCGGCCCGTCCCTGCCACGGGTCTGCTTACCGACACCCTGGCTCGCCCCCTGCGCGACCTGCGCATCAGCGTCACCGACCGCTGCAACTTCAGGTGCAGCTACTGTATGCCAAGCGAAGTGTTCAACAAGGACTACGCGTATTTGCCGCAAACATCATTGCTCAGCTTTGAAGAGGTTGCGCGGCTTGCCCGCATTTTTGTAGCGCACGGCGCTGAAAAAATTCGCCTGACAGGCGGCGAGCCACTGCTGCGCAAAAACCTTGAAGTGCTGATCGAGATGCTGGCCCGCATGACGACAGTTTCTGGCAAGCCGCTGGACATCACGCTGACAACCAACGCATCGCTGCTGGCTAAAAAAGCGCAATCATTAAAAGATGCGGGTTTGCAGCGCGTCACTGTCAGCCTGGACGCGATGGACGACACGATTTTCAGGCGCATGAACGATGTGGATTTTCCGGTGGCTGATGTGCTGCACGGCATTGAAGTGGCCAACAACGTTGGTTTGTTGCCAATCAAGATCAACATGGTTGTCAAGCGCGGAACGAATGACCAGGAAATTGTGCCGATGGCCAAACACTTCCGCCATTCAGGCAATGTGCTACGTTTTATTGAATACATGGATGTGGGTGCGACCAACGGCTGGCGCATGGACGAAGTATTGCCCTCAGCCCAGGTGATAGAACGCATCAATGCTCACTTTCCTGTAGCAGCCATCACCGCCAATTACCTGGGCGAAACCGCTGAACGCTGGCGCTATACCGATGGTGGCGGCGAGATTGGCGTCATCAGCAGCGTGACACAAGCATTTTGCGGCGACTGCAATCGGGCACGCCTGTCAACTGAGGGCAAGCTGTTTTTATGCCTGTTTGCCAGCCAGGGCCATGATTTGCGGGAGCTTTTGCGCGGAGATTTCAGCGACGCGCAAATCTCAAACGCGGTTGGCAACATCTGGCACAAGCGCGATGATCAATATTCACAATTGCGGGCGGCGTTGCCGGCTGACAAGACCTTTCCAATCGACGGTAAAAAACGCGTCGAAATGAGTTACATAGGCGGCTGAATGAACAATCAAGTGAACAACGAAGACATCAAACCCCCCATGCACATCGAAGCCATTACCGCCGTCATTCTGGCGGGCGGCCGCGGCTCCCGAATGGGTGGGGTTGACAAGGGATTGCAAACCTTCAATGGCGTGCCGCTGGCGCTGCACACGCTGATGCGCTTGGGCCCGCAGGTGGGCGATGTGATCATCAACGCCAATCGCAATTTGGCAGCCTATGAATCGTTTGGCGTGCCGGTGTGGCCAGACATGAGCAGCCTGGGCGAATTTGCCGGGCCGCTGGCCGGTTTTATGACCGGACTGGAACGCTGCGAAACACCGTATTTAATGACCGTGCCGTGCGACACGCCACTGTTTCCGCACGACTTGGTAGCGCGCATGGCAGACGCGTTTGAAGCGCACGATGCAGACTTTGCTGTGGCCAGTGCGCCTGAAGAAGACGGCCAAATTCAAGCCCAACCTGTCTTTTGCCTGATGGGAATACACATGCTGGAAAGCCTGATGGATTTCACCAAAAGTGGCGGCAGAAAAATTGATGCCTGGACGGCGCTGCACAAGGTGGTGCATGTGCCGTTTAATTTGCCGGGCGACGATGCACAGGCATTTTTCAACGCCAACACGCTGGCTGAATTGCACAAGCTGGAATCGCGCCAGTCGTGAAAACGCTCGCGCAAATTGCGGCTGAACTGCAAGGCTACGACCCGCAAGCCCTGTCTGCTGCCGGTGTGCTGCGCTTTCTTGCAAAACTGGTCTCGCCGGTGAAGGGTTTTTCTGACGTGCCTTTGTTTGACGCATTGGGGCGGGTGCTGGCTGAAGACATCATCAGCCCGCAAGATGTGCCGCCGCACGACAACTCTGCCATGGATGGTTATGCGTTTGACGGGCAGCAACTGCTCGATGCGCCATTGCACTTGCAAGTGATGGGCACTGCGTTTGCAGGCAAAGCCTGGCAGGGCAATGTCAAACCAGGTCAGTGCGTCAAGATCATGACAGGAGCCATCATGCCTGCGGGTTTGGACACCGTCGTGCCGCAAGAAATTGCAACCCTTGAGGGCGACGTTGTCACTGTCCCGCCCCGTTTGTTAAAGCCCGGTGACAACCGCAGGCCTAGAGGCGAAGACCTGATGCAGGGCAAGGCGGCGCTCCTGAAAGGTGAGCTGCTTACCCCTGCCAGACTTGGGCTGGCGGCATCTTTGGGATTTAAAACAGTGCCTTGCTATCGGCAGGTAAAAGTAGCCTATTTTTCAACCGGTGACGAGATTTTGTCGCTTGGCGAGCCGCCGCGTGAAGGCGCGGTGTACGACAGCAACCGCTACACGGTGTTTGGCTTGCTCACCCGCATGGGCTGCAAAGTCATCGACATGGGTGTGGTGCGTGATGACCCCCAAGCATTGAAGGCAGCTTTCACTAAAGGAGCTGCGCAGGCGGACGCCATCATCACCTCCGGCGGCGTCAGCGTGGGTGAGGCCGACCACACCAAGGCAATGATGAAAGAGTTGGGCGATGTGGAGTTTTGGCGGATCGCAATGCGGCCCGGCAGGCCGATGGCTGTAGGGCGCATCGAAAAACCTGCTGCAACACTCATTTCAGGCATTAAATCGGCTTCTAGCCCACATGAAATGCGCGCAAGCAGCTATGAAAATGATAGTATCTTGGCGGACGGCTCAAGCGCCTGCATTCTGTTTGGCTTGCCGGGTAATCCGGTTGCGGTGATGGTGACTTTTCTGGCATTTGTACGCCCTGCCCTGCTGCAAATGATGGGAGCCAATGGCGTCGTGCAGCCGCTGCTTCAGGCACGCAGCCAGGAAGTGATGCGCAAGAAACCGGGCCGTACCGAATACCAGCGCGGCTGGGTGTCCACAGGCGCTGACGGCGCTTGCCAAGTCAAAACCACAGGCAACCAGGGCTCGGGCGTTTTAAGCTCAATGGCCCAAGCCAATGGGCTGATTGTTTTGCACCATGACCAAGGCAATGTGGCGGTTGGCGATGCGGTTGACGTGTTAATGTTCGACGGCTCGATTTAGCCGCTGAGGCTACTGCGCTGCCGCCAGCCTGGCTTTGAGCGCTGGCAGCGCAGCCAGCATCGCCGCCCGCCCCGCATCAATAGCGCGCTGGCGCGATGAAAAATCCGCACTTTTCAAGCCTGCTTGCGACGGGCGCACCACCAGGTCTGCACCTTTCAGCTCGTAGTCATTGATGCTTTTGCCCATGATGGCAAAAGTTTGCAGCAGTATTTGCAGCGTACCGTCAGCCGTGTTGCCTTCAGGCGGGTTGGAAATGTCTACCGCAATCACTACATCCGCGCCCATTTGCCGGGCAAAGCGCACCGGCACCGGCGATACCAGCCCGCCATCCACATATTCGCGGCCACTGATTTTGACTGGCACAAACACGGCAGGCACTGCACTGGACGCGCGCACCGCTGTGCCGGTATCGCCTTTTTGAAACAGCACGGCCTGGCCGTTGCCCAAATCAGTGGCCACAATGCCGAGCGGTATCGCCATGTTCTCTATCAATCGCCCCGCTACCAGCTCATTGACGTACCGCCCCAAGGCTTCGCCCCTGAACATGCCGCGTCCAATGATGGGCAGCATCCAGTCGGTGATGGCGACTTCTTCCATATTGAGGGCTGTTTGCTGCAACTGGGCGCTGGTCTTGCCGCTGGCATACAGCGCGGCCACCAAGCTTCCAGCCGAGGTGCCCACTACCAGTTGCGGCTTGATGCCTGCTTCCTCCAGCACCGCTATCACGCCAACATGGGCAAAGCCGCGCGCTGCGCCGCCGCCCAGAGCCAAGCCGATTTTTAAGGGTTTCTTCACGATGGCTTGCGTCGGCAATGAAGGATTCGGTGCAATTGGCGCATTTGCAACGGGCGTTGCGCAGCCTGCCAAAGCGAATACCCCACAAACCATAAGCCAAATGAGAATTATTCGCGTTCGTAATGGTAGAATTGGGTTTTCACGAACTTCACAGGTCATCAGCATGTTCAAAAAATCTCCATCGGTGGTTAGTGTCGCTTTAGCTGCTGCTACTTTGCTTGCTGCAGGCACCAGCGCTTTTGCGCAAGAACAGGTTTTGAACCTGTACTCTGCCCGCCATTACACAACAGATGAGGCCCTGTACACCGACTTCACCAAAGCCACCGGCATCAAGATTAACCGGGTAGATGCCGACGACGCGGGCATCCTGGCGCGGTTAAAGGCTGAAGGAACAGCCTCACCGGCTGACGTCATCATGCTGGTGGACGTGGCGCGGTTGTACAAAGGTGATGCCGACGGCCTGTTTGCACCTATCAAGTCGCCGATGCTTGAAAAAGCCATTCCGGTCACTCTGCGGGCCAAAGCCACGGCAGACGGAACCACATGGTTTGGCTATTCAACGCGCGCCCGGGTCGTCGTGTACGACAAGCTGAAGGTCAAAAAAGCCGATGTGGACACTTATGAAGAGTTGGGCGACGCCAAGAACAAGGGCAAGTTGTGCACCCGCTCAGGCTCGCACCCCTACAACCTTTCGCTGTTTGGTGCAGTGGCTGAACATGTCGGCGACGGCAAGGCTGAAACCTGGCTCAAAGGCATGGTCGACAACATGGCACGCGCACCCAAGGGTGGCGACACCGACCAGATCAAGGGCGTGGCGTCCGGCGAATGCGGCATTGCCGTGACCAACACCTACTATGTGGCGCGTTTGATGCGCTCAGACAAGGCCGAAGACAAGGCGGTGATGGACAAAATCAGTGTGGTGTTTCCCAACCAGGAAAGCTGGGGCACGCACATGAATGTGTCTGGTGCAGCGGTCGCCAAAAACGCCAAAAACACGGCCAACGCTGTCAGGTTTATGGAATACCTGGCCAGCCCGGTTGCGCAGGACTATTTTGCTAACGGCAACAACGAATACCCCACGGTGACCGGTGTCAAACTGACCAACACTGCACTGAGCACCATGAGCGGCGGCACTTTCAAACAAGAGGCTCTGCCAGTGGTTGCCATTGGTGCAAGCCAGGTCAAGATCCAGCAGATGCTGGATCGCGTTGGCTACAAATAATCGGTAACCATAAATTCATTTTTCGGGCGAATTGCGGCGTTGCGCGGTGCTCGGAATCCTCATGCACACAAGTGCATTCCGGTGTCCTGCGCTCCGTGCGCCTTGCAC
>JAYUVG010000156.1:0-14857 GCA_043754255.1 Polaromonas sp.
AGACCGCAGGGAGTTATGCAGAGGCTCCCTACCTGCGCGAATGAACGGCTGATTTGCGTGTAAATTACCAGCAGCGTTTTGTGTACCCGGAATCACCAGGCGCTTTACGCAAAACCACAACCGGCGAGGAAATACAAATGAACGCAGCAAAGATTACAGGCATTGTTTTGATTGTTATTGGTCTGGCGGGTTTTCTGACCGGCGGATTCAGTTTTACCAAAGACACGACCACTGCAAAAATTGGGCCGATTGAACTAAAGGTACAGGAAAAAGAGTCGGTCAACATACCGCAGTGGCTCAGCCTTGGCGCTCTGGCACTGGGTGCGATTGTGCTGGTCATGGGGTTTCGTAAACCTTGAGTTTGAAATCGCGCTTTCTGAAAATGTGTTTTTCACGCCAACATTCAGCTGATGCCCCCTCTGTGGGCTATCATTTCTGAAGGGTTAAATACAAACAGAAGTAACGCCGATGGACAGTTGGGCTAACCTCTTCCGTCGTTGGAGATTGACAAGCATGATCAATAAAATTGCCCGCTCAGTTACAGACGCGCTAGGGGACGTAAAAGACGGCGCCGTCGTTTTAATTGGCGGCTTCGGCACCGCAGGCATTCCTGACGAGCTGATTGATGGGTTGATTGCACAGGGTGCCAAAGGCCTGACGGTGGTTAACAACAATGCGGGCAATGGGGAGACTGGCCTGGCCGCCTTGCTCAAAGCTGGCAGGGTACGAAAAATTATTTGCAGCTTTCCACGCCAGGCAGACAGCCATGTGTTTGATGGCCTGTACCGCTCCGGAAAACTTGAACTTGAACTGGTGCCGCAGGGCAATCTGGCCGAACGTATTCGGGCAGCAGGCGCTGGCATTGGCGCTTTTTTTTCTCCCACGGGTCACGGTACCGAACTGGCGAAAAACGCCGATGGCAGCAGACGAGAAACGCGTGAAATCAATGGCAAGCATTACGTTCTTGAAATGCCAATTTATGGCGATGTGGCACTGATCAAAGCCGAGCAGGGCGACCGATGGGGCAACTTGACGTATCGCAAGGCCGCGCGCAACTTTGGGCCTGTCATGGCCACCGCTGCCAAAAAAACCGTTGCCACCGTGTATGAAGTGGTAGAGCTGGGTGCATTGAATCCCGAACACATCGTGACACCAGGCATCTTCGTACACGCTATCGTCAGGATTGACCGGGTAGCCACACAGGCCGGTGGTCAGAACAAGGCGACTTGAATATGACCTACCAAAAACGCACCAAAGACCAAGTCGCTGCACGAGTGGCTCAGGACATCCCTGAAGGCGCAACAGTCAACCTGGGCATCGGCATGCCTACACTTGTGGCCAACCATATTCCCTCAAGCCGCGAGGTGCTGCTGCACAGCGAAAACGGCATTTTGGGGATGGGTCCAGCGCCCGCAGCAGGCGATGAAGACTACGACCTTATCAACGCTGGCAAGCAGCCGGTAACGTTGCTACAGGGCGGTGCGTATTTTCACCACGCGGACAGTTTTGCCATGATGCGTGGTGGGCACCTGGACATTTGCGTTTTGGGCGCGTTTCAGGTGTCCGGCACGGGGGATTTGGCCAACTGGAGTACCGGAGAAGTGGGCGCCATACCGGCAGTTGGCGGCGCCATGGACTTGGCTATTGGAGCCAAACAGACCTGGGTGATGATGGATTTACTGACCAAGCGCGGTGCAAGCAAAATTGTTGCGCAATGCAGCTACCCGCTGACCGGCATTGGCTGTGTCAAGCGTATTTATACAGAGCTCGCCACGTTCGCCTGTACGCCGCAAGGCTTGAGGCTGATGGACAAAGTTGATGGGCTGGAGCATGCCGAGCTTGAAAAACTGATCGGCTTGCCGATCACTGTGTAGATTTTATTTTTTGGAGACTTTTATGAACCACGCTTTTATTTGCGACGCCATCCGCACCCCTTTTGGCCGCTACGGCGGTGCACTGAGCAGCGTGCGCACTGACGACCTGGGGGCCATCCCGCTCAAGGCGCTGATGGCGCGCAACCCGAATGTGGACTGGCTGGCGGTGACGGATGTGATCTACGGCTGCGTCAACCAGGCTGGTGAAGACAACCGCAATGTGGCGCATATGGCAACACTTTTGGCAGGTTTGCCGATGGAGTTGCCCGGTGCCACGATCAACCGTCTGTGCGGCTCGGGGCTCGATGCGATTGGTACTGCAGCCCGCGCTATCAAAGCGGGTGAAGCTACCATGATGATAGCGGGCGGCGTTGAGAGCATGAGCCGCGCGCCGTTTGTGATGGGCAAAGCCGAAAGCGCTTTCAGCCGTGCTGCGCAGATATATGACACCACCATTGGCTGGCGTTTTGTCAACAAACTGATGAAGGAAAAGTACGGCATTGACGCCATGCCGGAAACAGCGGAAAACGTGGCAACTGAATTCAACATAAGCCGCGAAGACCAGGACAAGATGGCCCTGGCCAGCCAGCTCAAAGCTGTGGCTGCGCAAAAAGCAGGCTATTTTGATGCCGAAATTACGCCCGTGACCATTCCGCAAAAAAAAGGGGATCCGGTGATCGTCAGCAAGGACGAACACCCGCGCGAAACCAGCCTGGAAGCCCTGGCCAAACTCAAAGGCGCAGTGCGTCCTGATGGCAGCGTGACAGCTGGCAACGCATCGGGCGTCAATGACGGTGCTTGTGCCCTGCTGTTGGCGGACGAGGCCACTGCTGCCAAAAACGGGCTGACGCCCCGCGCCCGCATTGTCGGCATGGCGACGGCCGGCGTCGCCCCGCGCATCATGGGCATTGGCCCCGCGCCTGCGACCCAAAAGGTGCTGGCACTGACCGGCCTGACGCTGGCGCAAATGGACGTGATTGAACTGAACGAAGCCTTTGCCGCGCAAGGCCTGGCTGTGCTGCGCCTGCTGGGCTTGCAAGACGACGACCCACGCGTCAACCCTAACGGCGGCGCGATTGCCCTCGGCCACCCGCTGGGCGCATCAGGCGCACGGCTTGCAACCACTGCAGTGAACCAGCTGCACAAGACAGGTGGCCGCTATGCGCTTTGCACCATGTGCATTGGGGTTGGGCAGGGGATTGCGCTGGTGCTTGAACGGGTTTGAACCTCTCCATCTGCTATTTATTTAATAGCTGTTTGCGCGCTTTTTATAACGGCTACAGGCATATTCCATGCATAAAAAACCTGTTTATGCCTGTTTTTGACCTACCGCCTTGACGTTCAACATCATCAGCGACCCGTTTTTTTACGCGGTTGCCATTCCTGCTGTGCTGCTGCTGGGCATCAGCAAAAGCGGCTTTGGCGCGGGCTTTGGCTCGCTGGCAGTGCCTATCATGGCTTTGAGTATCAGCGTGCCGCAAGCCGCTGCCATTTTGATGCCGGTGCTTCTGCTGATGGACGTGCTGGGCATGGCGGCTTTTCGCAAAGACTTTGACAAGCATCTCTTGAGATTTCTGGTGCCGTTTGCGCTGATGGGGACAGTCATTGGCGCGCTACTTTTCAAGCTGCTGGATGCACGCGTGGTGGCCGGCATGGTGGGTGCATTCACCCTGCTCTTTCTGGCGCAACGGCTGTTGTTCCCGCCCCGCCCTGACAGCCCGCCGCCGCCGCGCTGGCTGGGCGCAATTTTGACTGTCACGTCGGGCTTTACCAGCTTTGTTGCCCATGCGGGCGGCCCGCCAATCAGCGCCTACATGATCCCGTTGCGCTTGTCGCCGCTTAAATTTACCGCCACGATGGCATTCTTGTTTTTCGTCATCAATCTGTCGAAATGGATTCCATATGCCTGGTTGGGCCTTTTGGACATGCGCAACATGAGCACTTCGCTGGTATTGCTGCCGCTAGCGCCGCTCGGCGTCTGGACAGGCCTGCGCGCGACCCGGTACATCAGTCCACTATGGTTTTACCGATGCGTGTACGGCGGCATGTTTTTGACCGGCAGCAAGCTTTTATGGGACAGCTTTGCTGGGTAAGTAGTTGTTGCAATGGCAATGCACCAGTTACCCGAGTAAGATAATGTGAAGTCAAAATTGTCTGCCTTTGAAAGCCAGGCTGACTGAGTGCCAAAACCCCCATCCCTTGCCCCATGAGCCTGAAAAAACTTGGTCGATACGATCTGATTCGCGTGCTGGGCAAAGGCGCCATGGGGTTGGTATATGAGGGGCGCGATCCGAATCTGGACCGCCGGGTAGCGATCAAAACCATCAAGGTTGAAAATCTGTCGGACGAAGCAGCGGCCGAATACGAGGTGCGGTTTCGGGTAGAGGCGCATTCTGCGGCACGCTTGCAGCACCCCAATATTGTCAGTGTGTACGACTCGGATCGTGACCTCGACATTGCTTACCTGGTGATGGAATTTGTTCAGGGTCAAGACCTCAAGCACCACCTGGACGCCGGGCTGACCTTTACGCTTGAACAAACCCTGCGCATCATGGGCGATTTGCTGTCAGCCCTGAGCTATGCACACCAGCAAAACGTGGTGCACCGGGACATCAAGCCCGCCAATTTGCTGGTGATTGCTGGCGGGCACATCAAGCTTGCCGACTTTGGTGTCGCGCGCATTCAGGATTCAAGCGACGCCACGCGCACCCAGGGCACGATCGTTGGCACGCTGAAATACATGTCGCCCGAGCAACTCGAAGGCAAGCCGATTGACGCCCGGACTGATCTGTTTGCAGCCGGTGTGGTGCTGTACCAGCTGGTCACCGGGCAACGTCCTTTTGATGGTGACAACGACTTTGCAGTGATTCAAAAAATCGTCAGCCACAAGCCGGCTGCGCCTACATCCTTCAATCCCAAATTGCCGCCAGAGCTGGACGCGGTGCTTGCCAGGGCGCTGGCCAAGTCACGTGATGCGCGGTACGCCACCGCGCAAGACTTTGCAGATGCCCTGCAAGCAGCCTGCACAAAGGCCAGTGACATCACCATTGCGCCAATTGCAACGCTGCCGGCCAGGGGCAGCAACATGACCTGGACAGCCACCATGATGGCGGGGGAATCACTGGTCGCAACCCAGCCAGGTACGGGCATCAGTAGCGGCACCAGCAGCGGGCTGAGTGCATCGCTGGTGACGCAAGAAGTCGAGCTGGTGTACTGGAAGGACATCAAGGAGTCAGATGCCATCGAAGATTTGCAAGGTTTTCTGGACAAGTTTCCGCTCGGTATTTATGCTGATCTGGCACGCCGGCGGCTGAAGAACCTGGGTGTGATGATGCCGCCAAACGCCAGCAGGGCCGCAGTTATCGCGGCGCTGCAGCCGCTTACGGATGGAGCAGGCAACGAGAAGACGGTGTTGCTGCCCAGACCCGGCCAGACTGGCACTGAACCCGCTACACATGAGGCATCTGCCCAGCTGTCAGCAGCAGCTTCCACCGCCACTTTCAACCACCAAGCACAACCAGAGCCCTTGGCCACAACCAGTACTGCATCGTCGCCAGCGCCATTGAAAAAGCGAGGACTGCTGTGGGCGGGTATTGGCGTAGCACTGGCTGCCATTGGCATTACTTCTGCTGTGTTGTCCCGGCCAGGTCAACCGCCAGGAATGGCAATGCAAACGGCCGCGCCACTGATGCCAGCGTTTGCGGCTGCATCCAGCCCGGCAGTCCCGGTAGCTGTTGCAGCAACCAGCGCATCCAGCGCCGCCGTATCTGCCGCTGTTCCCCCAAAGTCTGCCAAAGCGGTAAGGCCTGTGATGGCAGCATCAAAACCTGCAAGTCCGGTGGTTGACAAATTACCCGCAAAAACTGAAAAGCAACCCGCCAGACAAGATGCAGCCGCACCACCCAAAGCCGCAGCAGTTGCCCAGCCGCCCAAATCCACTTCAGCAGTGGTTGCGCACAGCCCCAACGCGGCGTGTGAAGGGCGATTTTTTATTGGCTTTCAAAACTGCCTGAACGAGCAGTGCGCCAAAGCCGGATTTACCCAGCACCCCCAATGCGTTGAACGCCGCGCGATGGAGACCAGGCGCAAAGAGGCCGAACTCAACCGCTATTGATTTAATAGCTGCTTGCGCGCACTTCATGTGGGCTAGAGGCCTAAAAGCCTTAAATTTCGTAACTACTCAGCTCCTTTGCATGTCATTGCGGGTTTGACCCGCAATCCATGAACCAGCTCCCATGCAATCACCGTAGGGGAGATGGATCCCGGCTCAAGGCCGGGATGACAAGCGCTGAGTGGTTACTAAATTTCAGGCCTTTTAGGCATTACAACAAGCCGCTACGACTGCACCAGCCGTTTTGCTTTGGCAATCGACATCAGCATGCCAACCGCCAGGCCCAGCGTGACCATGGCAGTGCCGCCGTAGCTGATGAAAGGCAGCGGCACACCCACCACTGGCAAAATGCCGCTGACCATGCCCATGTTGACAAAAGCGTAGGTGAAAAAGATCATCGTCACAGCGCCGGCCAGCAGGCGTGAAAACAGCGTCGGCGCGTCCATGGCGATGACCAAACCGCGCAGTATCAGAAAGATGAATCCGGCAATCAGCAGCAGGTTGCCGGCCAGCCCAAACTCTTCTGAAAACGCTGCAAAAATAAAGTCGGTGGTGCGCTCGGGGATAAATTCGAGATGCGTTTGTGTGCCAGACATAAACCCTTTGCCAAACAGGCCGCCCGAGCCAATCGCAATCATGCCCTGAATGATGTGAAAGCCTTTGCCCAGCGGGTCGCGCGACGGATCCAGCAGTGTGCAAATGCGCTGCTGCTGGTAGTCGTGCAGCACTGGCCAGCGCACACCGTCAGCGCACAGCGCAGGCTCAAACCACACAATCAAAAACATTCCGGCGAGTGCAACAACCACCGGCGGCGCAATCAGCTTCCAGCTCAGGCCAGCAAAAAAAATCACTGCCAAACCAGCCGCCAGCACCAGCAGCGACGTGCCCAAGTCCGGCTGCTTCATGATCAAACCCACCGGAACCACCAGCAAAGCCCCCGCCACCATAAAGTCAAGCGGCCGCAACTGGCCTTCGCGCTTTTGAAACCACCAGGCCAGCATCAACGGCATGGCAATTTTTAAAATCTCGCTGGGCTGGATCACGATGCCCACATTCAGCCAGCGGCGCGCGCCTTTTTTGGTGATGCCAAAAATCGCCACCGCTATCAACAGCCCGACGCCCACTACATACAGCGGCACCGCCAGAGCCATCAGGCGCTGCGGCGGGATTTGCGCCACCACAAACATGATGAACCCGGCAATCAGCATGTTGCGGCCATGGTGCATAAAGCGGCTGCCGTGGTCATAACCCGATGAATACATGATCAGCAAGCCTGCACCGGCCAGCAAAAACACTGCAAATGCCAACGGACCATCAAAGCCGCCAAACAGCGGCGCAGCGCGCTTGAACAGCGAGGGTTTGTCGAAAACAGCAGCCATGCGTGATTATCGTTTAGCCCAAAAACAGGATGTATCTGCTTTAAACCACCCATTTGGGTGATAGTAAACAAACGAAAAACTGTTATTCTTTTGGTAAGGAAAAGTGTCTTTTCTGATTTTCGACTGCATTTAAACGGAGGCAATATGACCAAACCATGGAAAAAACTGACGCTGGCTTTCACCAGCGCAGGGCTGCTGACAATTTATGGCTGCGGCGGAGGCGGGGGCAGCACGCCTCCTGCCAACCCTTCACCCATCGCTACAACTTCAAACATCGGTATCACGGTGATTGACGGGCCGATACAAAACGCAACGGTTTGCCTGGACAAAAACGCCAACGGCGTGTGCGATGCTGGCGAGCCAATGGGCAAAACCGACGCCACTGGCAAAACTACACTGACTGTTGACAACGCCGATGTAGGCAAGTTTGCAGTGTTGGCGGTTGTAGGCACAGACGCCATTGATACGGATCGCCCCACCACGCCCATCACAACGGCTTTCACCATGACAGCCCCGGCCGACAAAGCCGCCGTTGTCAGCCCATTGACCACGCTGGTGCAAACGCTGGTGCAAAACGCAGGGCTCAGCTCTACCGCTGCCGAGGCACAACTCAAGGAGCAGACCGGCTTGAATGTGTCGCTGTTTGAAGACTTCACCAAAAGCACTACTGCTGACAGCCAGTCGGCTGGCACATTGGCCCGTGTACTGGTGGTCACAACGCAGCAAACTTCAGACGCCATCAAGAGCACGGTTGGCACCACGGCCATTGACGGAACCACCATCAAGCCAAGCGACATTGACAAACTGGTACAAGCGCGTTTGATTGAAATATTGAGCAATGTTGTGGCAGCAGCAGGCGACCCATCAATCACAGCCGCCGCTCCAGCCGACAAAGAAGCCGCCATTCAGACGCAAACAACCGCGTTGCTGGCAGCTCCGGGCAATGCAACCGGTACAACTACCGTTGCTACGCTGGTCGGCATCAATAACGCGGCTGCTGTCACCACAACAGTGGGCAGCACAACAGTTGCACCCGTTGCCTTTATAAGCCTCCGCAGTTTGAACTTTACGGACGCCAGCAACTGGTTTGGCCGGGCCTTTACTGGAACAGCGCAACAAAACACACCAGACAGCGCCGGCAATTTCAAATATGTTGAGCGACGCGCCCGCAGCGTGGCGGGCCAAGTCGCCAGTTGGGGTTCTGGCAGTGAGCCGAGACGCCAGTCTGACCTGAGTTTTGATGGCACGGCATGGGTCAATTGCCCGCTTAACTTTGAAAATACACAAACGGTAGCCAACGCAGCAGGGAACAGCAGCTACAACTACTGCAGTAACCGCGAAACTGGAACCAGCAACCGCGCCAACTTTGACATCAGCGGCAAAATTATGGCCAGCGTTTATCAGCAAGTGCGCGACGGGGGCTATACCGATTTAACAATTGCCAATGCAGCAACTGCCTTGGGTTCCACTACGTTCCCTGCTGGAAGTAACTTGCGCTATCTGAGCAGTACACCGCTGAGCAGCGCAAACACTTATTACCCAGGCACTGACAATACTGTCAAGCAGTACAGTCCAGTGCTGTCAGCGGGCGGATTAGCCAGCAGCCAGGCTGCAGGTGTGGGTTGCAATTCACCTGAGTTCAACCTTGCAGCGACAGCAGCCAGCCCTTCGCTTGAAGCCATGGTTGCTTCGATGACTGGTACGCCCTGCGTGTTCAATCCAGTAGCCAGCTTTGTTTATGGCGGCACAACCTATACCAACCCAGACCCTACATCTGAGGCGTGGGCCAACAGTACAGTGAGTATTGGTACTTTGGGTTCTGCGCTTGTAGGCAGTGGCGTAGCACCCGGGTATTACACCGGCAACCAGTTGATCCGTGTTGCCTTTAAAGGCACAGGCACCAATCCCGTGACTTACTATTCTTGCAAACAGCGGTTCAACAATGGCTCAACGCGCAATTGCTCAGTCATTGGCACTGGCAACTACACCATCACCACTCAAGGCGATGCGCGTGTGTTGACGATGAACAGTCCTCCTGCAGCCATTGCGCCTTTGGGTTTTCAGCGTGTGTTTGTGGAGCGTGCCGGCAAAGTGTTTTTTGGCTTCAAAAACAATTTGGCTGTCAATAATTCAGCACGCCTGGATAAAACCGCGACCGATGCCCTGTTTGCCAAACTGGGACTGCCAACCATTAACGTTGACACGCCTGTGGCGTTGACCCGTGCGTCGTATGCAGGTGACTGGAATATTTTTAGCGTTGATACCCCTCTGGATTCAACCCTGCTGCGCATCTCTAGTACTGGCGCTACAACCTGCATCAACACAGATGCAAGAGTGAATCCTCCGTTCGTAACCACAGAAGCCTGCACGGTTACGTTTAATGATTTGGCAACTGGTGCCATCACTTCAACAACGCCAAGCCGGCCGGGTGTATCAACCGGCACCTTGAATTTCATGACGGGCGCAGTAACCGGAACGTTCACTCCCAACACAGGTACGCCAATAGCCCTGACCGGAGCGCGGCGCTAAGCCGGCAAGTTAAAGCTGCTAACCAATCGAAACCCCGCTTCGGCGGGTTTTTTTATGTCACTTGTTAGTTGCAGGCAAGTTCCAGTGGCCTCTAACTTGAAATCAGTATTTGAATTTCATCTAGATTTTTACTATAATATGACTAGCCAAATACAAGCCCTTGAATTAAATAGCGTTTCAGTTTGCATGAAAGTCTGCTCACATGACAACAGCCCAGTCCGGCGTTTTATACGTCAAACTCAAGCCCGACTCAGTGTTTACCGTCAGCCGCGAACGCATTGATGAAATTGCGCAATATTTCCAACAGGACACCACGTTTGTGACGCACTTTGCGCTGGCCAGGTTGTATGAAGATATTAAAAATGGCAAGTACAAGGCACCCAGCAGTATTCCATTGGCTGAAAGCTGGTTGAACACTGAAGAAGTAGCCCTTGTTAAAACACAACAAGCGGCGCGGTTGGGCAAACGCAAATTCAAATCCAGCGGTTCGTTTGTTGCCATGTTTGGCGGCGACGCATGACATGGCCTGCACCACACATTGGCGATGTGGTGTGGTGCCTGTTTCCTTACCCTGATGGGCCAAAGCGTCACCCTGCCCTGATTCTTGATGTGGACACCACTGCCAAGCCAATACAGGTAATTGTCGCGGGCGGTACTTCTTTTCAAAAATTGAATGTACAACGCAAACAGATTGCCAGCGACCTGCTGATTAAAAAAAGTGATTCCTGCTTTGCTGCTACAGGGCTAACCAATTCAACACTCTTTCATTTCAGGCCAGACGGCGTTTTGCGCTTGGTGTACGACGCAGAATGTTTTTGGCCACAGCCTGGCGGCACTCCCAAAATCGGCAAATTGACTGAGCAAGACCCGGTACTTCAAATGGCTGTGCAACGCGCTGCAAATGCGGCTGAGTTGTCCGCCACCCTGCGGGCGCTGCGTACTGTGCTGAAAGTGCCAAAAGTTTCGGATCGGGCGGAAAAATAAAAAGCTTCGTTCTGCGTGCCGTCCCTAGGAGCCTGGAACAAAAATTTTTATGAACATTTTGTTTAAGGAAACTGCTGCCTCATTTTGAAAACATAGACCGGAAACAAGTTTTAGTACAATTTAAATGTACATAAAGGAGTGTTATGTCTATCTCAATTTCCATTGCGCAATCGAGGCAACAGTTGTCTAGCCTGATCAGTGCTGCACAACTCGAACCCCAAACCATCACCAAACGCAATAAGGCTGTTGCGGTGCTGGTGTCCGCTGACTATTTCAAACGCACCGAATTAGCGGCTGCAAAATCTGAGGCAGTTGAAAAAGGTTTTTTCAACCAGTTGATGGCGCTGAGGACTGCCCACCCGCCGCAAGACGACCAAGGCATACCCGGTGCAGACCAGCCGCGCATTTCATCGTGGTCACGTTCCAATCCGTTTGCTGACGCTGACTAAAACTGCGCAGCGTTATGGCTCCAATCATCTATCTGCTGGACACCAACGTCATCAGCGAACTGGTTAAAAAAACGCCAGAGCCCCAAGTTTTAAACTGGTTGCAAACGGTGGATTTGTTGGCAATCTCGGCAATTACCGTTGAAGAAGTTCGCTTTGGCCTGGCATGGCAGCCGAACGCGGGCAAGCTGGCACTGGTTAGCGCATTGATGGACCAGCTGCACACCGTTTATGCAGTAACCGCTTCCATCGCCGCGCGGGCAGGCGTGCTGCGTGGCCAGTTTCAGGCCCACGGCATCACCCGCACCAGCCCAGACATGCTGATAGCAGCTACTGCCCAAGAGCACCAGCTGGTGCTTGTTACGCGAAATGTGCGGGACTTTACCGGTTGCGGCGTACAAGTGATGAATCCGTTCAGCCGGCCGGCCTGATTACACTGCTGCTTCAATATTAAAAGGCGCTTATTTTGTTTGTATTGTTTGAAGAAGCCGGCAAGCATTTGGCCGGCCGTATTTTGTCTGAGGCTGACAGCTCGCTGCAAGTTGAGTTGGACTCTGGCAAGCGCGTCAAAGTCAAGACTGCCAATGCGTTGCTGAAGTTTGAAAAGCCCGCGCCTGCTGACCTGATAGCTGCGGCGCAAAAGTTAAGTGCTGACATTGAGCTGGAACTCGCCTGGGAATTTGCCAGCGACGACGAGTTTGGCTTTGCTGACCTGGCGCGTGACTACTTCAGCGCTGACCCGACCAAGCCCGCCACGCTGGAGCAACAGGCTGCTGCACTGTTCCGGCTGTTTGACGCGCCGCATTACTTCAGGCGGGCTGGCAAAGGCCGGTTTAAAAAAGCGCCGCTTGAGATTTTGCAGCTGGCATTGGCTGCGATTGAAAAGAAAAAGCAGGCCGCCTTGCAAATCACATCCTGGGCAACCGAGTTGGGCGCTGGCACATGCCCAGAGCCGATTCGTGAACAGTTGTACAAAATATTGTTCAAGCCCGACAAAAACACCAGCGAATATAAAGCGGTGGTAGAAGCGGCCAGGGCCACTCAAACCGCACCACTGGATTTGCTGCAGCGCTCGGGCGCTATTGCGTCGCCCTACCAGTTTCATTACAAGCGCTTTTTGTTTGAGAACTTCCCCAGGGGCACTGCTTTTCCTGCCATTGAAGCGCCAACACACAGCGAGGAGCTGCCGCTGGCCGACGTGCAGGCGTTCTCGATTGACGATTCGGCCACCACCGAGATTGACGATGCATTGTCAGTACGCGGCATTGGCACAGGCACGGTCACGCTCGGCATTCACATTGCCGCGCCTGGCCTGGCCATTGCGCCCGGCAGCCCGGTTGATTTGCTGGGCCGTGCCCGCTTGTCAACCGTTTATATGCCGGGCTACAAGCTGACCATGCTGCCCGATGATGTGGTGCAAAACTACACGCTGATGGCCGGTAAAAACTGCCCGGCGGTGTCGCTGTATGTGACGATGGATGAGGCGACGTTTGAGATCAGAGAAACAGCCACCAAACTGGAGCTGGTGCCCATTGCAGCCAATTTGCGGCATGACGTGCTGGACAGTACGTTCAATGAAGAATTTTTCGCTGCTATTGAAAACATAGCTGCTTGCGCGCATATTACCTGGGCTACAGAGCTAATATACCTGCATAAACTGGCAAAACACCTGAAAGCCCAGCGCGAGGTGGCGCGCGGCAAGCCTGAAAACTTCAACCGCCCCGACTACAACTTCAAGCTGGACAACCCCAGCGGACAAGCACCGCTTGGTAACGAGCAAGTCACCATCACCATTCGGCAAAGAGGCGCGCCGCTGGACCTGATCGTGGCTGAAGCGATGATTTTGGCCAACAGCACCTGGGGCCAGTGGCTGGCCGAACACGGCGTGCCGGGCATCTACCGCAGCCAGGCCAGCCTGGCGCCCGGCGTGAAGGTGCGCATGGGCACCCGGGCGCTGCCGCATGCAGGCCTCGGTGTGCCCAGCTACGCCTGGTCAACCTCGCCGCTGCGCCGCTACACCGACCTGGTCAACCAGTGGCAAATCATTGCCTGCGCCAAACATGGCCGCACGGCTGCGCTGCTAGCGCCGTTCAAGCCAAAAGACACAGAACTGTTTTCGATCATCTCTGGCTTTGATGCTGCCTACAGCGCCTACAACGCTTATCAGAACGGCATTGAACGCTACTGGACGCTGAAATATTTGCAGCAAAACGGCATCACCGAAGTGATTGCCTCGGCTTTTAAAGACAACCTGGTGCGCGCTGACGACCTGCCGCTGGTGCTGCCCGCCACGGGCGCTCTGGGCTTGCCGCGCGGTGCGAAGGTGCGCGTCAAGCTTGGGGAGATTGATGAGATCACGCTTGACATCACGGGGGCGGTGATTGAGCGGCTGGATGCAGCGCAAGCTGCTGCTGGCCCGGACAATGCGGCTGAAGAAGACGACGAGCTTGCAGCTGGCCCGATTGCGATTGCGGTAGATGTCAATGAGGTGGTTGAAGAGCCAGCTTCCAGTAGCTAAAAATTGACGGTGTCAGCGTTATTTCGCCGTGATAATTCGAACGTGAGAACTTTCAGCACTTTGCAAATCGCCCTGGGAGCATCTGCCGTGTTGCATGCCGTGGTGCTGACAACACGCTTTGTCGATCCGCAAAGCTTTAACCGCGTGTTCAAAGACACGCCGCTTGAAGTGATTCTGGTCAATGCCAAGTCAAACGACAAGCCAGAGTTTGCCAAGGCCATCGCACAAAGCAATCTGGCTGGCGGTGGAGAATTAGAAAAAGGCCGCGCCACATCGCCGTTGCCGCCGTCAGCTTTTACTGACCTGGGCGACGCCGCAGAAGATGCGCAAAAAAGGCTGGACGCCATGCAGGAGCAGCAAACCCAGCTGCTGGCACATATCAAAAAACAGCTGGCTACCCTGCCACTGCCTGACCCAAAAACCCCAACCAACGACCCGGTGCTGGCCGAGCAGGAAGAAAAGCGCAAGCAGCTGGTCAAAATTTTGGCAGAAATTGAAAAGCGCATCAACGAAGAAAACGCCCGGCCCAAAAAGCGTTACATCAGCCCGGCTACACGTGAAGAGGTGTATGCCATTTATTACGACAGCCTGCGCCGCAAAATTGAAAGCAAGGGCACCAGCAACTTCCCGGAACTGGCCGGTAAAAAGCTGTATGGCGAGCTGACCATGATCGTGACAGTGAATTTTGATGGCCGCATTCTGGGCACTGAGGTGGTGGAGACGTCCGGCAACCTGACGCTGGACCGCCGGGCGCAAACGATTGTCAAGGGCACGGGCCCGTTCGACACATTTACGGCGGCGATGCGCCGTCAGGCCGACCAGATTGTGGTGGTGTCGCGCTTTAAGTTCACCCGTGACGAAACGCTTGAGACCCAGCTGACGAACCGCTAAGAATGATCGCTTAAAGCAATCGCTAAAAATAACCGCTCAACACACATCACGCCATGGACCACTACTGCGTACTGGGCAACCCGGTCGAACACAGCAAATCGCCCCTGATCCACGCGCGTTTTGCC
>JAYUVG010000157.1:0-20013 GCA_043754255.1 Polaromonas sp.
GGAGCTCGCCCCGAACCACGATCCGGGAGGATCCATATCCCTTTTGGTGCTTGCAACAGTGCGGGTTCATGGATTGCGGGTCAAGCCCGCAATGACGTGTAAGGGCGCTGAGTAGTGCCACGAAATAAGATGTTTCAAGCCTCTAGCCTACGTAAATAGCGCGCAAGAAGCTATTTAATTTATAGCAAACTAGTCAGATGCAATAGACAGCGACAAAAAATCCGTCATTCCCGCGAAGGCGGGAATCCAGTCCGGTGCTTGAGCTGCAAACAACAATCACCACCGGGCTGAATCCCCTCTATTGCCGGAGATGACGGGTTTAATGCTCTGACACTCAGCGCCCTGTCGCATCCACCGGCCGACTCGCCTCGAATAAAAACCAGGTGCGGCGCTCTGATTCGTCGATGTAATTTTCAATCAGGCTGGCCGATGCAATGTCATTGCTGTCGTCGCATACCTCATGCGCTTCACGCAGGCGAGCCGTCACGTTTTTGTTGTCCTCGCACAGTTCGGCCAGCATGTCTGACGGCTCCACAAATTCGGCATCGTTGTCCACAATTGTCTGGGTTCGTGCAATGTGGCCAATCGACCTGAGCGTGTTGCCGCCAAGCTTTCTGATGCGTTCAGCCACCGGGTCAGCCATGGCGTAAATCTGGTCGGCCTGCTCATCCAGCATCACGTGATAGTCCCTGAAATGGGGGCCCGACATGTGCCAGTGAAAATTTTTGGTTTTCAGGTACAGCGCAAATACGTCGGCCAGAATGCCATTCAGGGCAACTGCCACGTCTTTGGTTTCATCAGACTTCAAGTCAGTGGGTGTGCGCAAAGGCGGAGCTTGCAGTTTGGGAGCGCTGGGTTTTTTCATGAAGTAAGCATCAATGTAGTAAATGAATATTCATTAACGTTTTTTTAAACCGTTGTAGATGTAGGCAGACGCGCCGTTTCACTGCATGGTTTTTACCCGTTTTATGAATGAAAACCCATACTTATTTGACTGGAAAAATGTCCAGTTTGTAACTACACTGAAAACATTCATGCACGACCATCCCAAAAAAAATCACCTTCTCGCGGCACTTGCCGGGCAGGAATGGCATCGCTGGGAATTGCTGCTTGAGCATGTCGAGTTGCCACTGGGACTTGTGCTGTTTGAAGCTGGCGCAACGCTGAGCCATGTGGTGTTTCCCACCACGTCCATCGTGTCGCTGCTGTACATGCTTGAAAACGGCTCATCTGCCGAAATTGCAGTGGTGGGCAATGAAGGTCTGGTGGGCGTGTCGCTCTTTCTGGGCGGCGGCTCCACCTCCAGTCGCGCAGTTGTGCAAAGCGCAGGGCATGGTTATCGACTGAAAGCTACTGACATGAAGCTGGAGTTTGACCGGGGCGGGCCGGTAATGCACCTGCTGCTCCGCTACACCCAGGCCTTGATCACCCAGATGTCGCAAACAGCTGTCTGCAACCGGCATCATTCGCTTGATCAGCAACTCAGCCGCTGGTTGCTGCTGAGCCTGGACAGGCTGCAAAACAATGATCTGGTGATGACGCAGGAACTGATTGCCAACATGCTGGGCGTGCGCCGCGAAGGGGTCACGCAAGCCGCGTCAAAGCTGCAGCAGGAGCACCTGATCAGCTACAGCCGGGGATACATCAAGGTTGTTGACCGGCAAGGCCTGGAAGCGCGGTGCTGTGAGTGCTATGCCGTAGTCAGAAATGAGTACAACCGGTTGCTGCCTGCTGCAATTGCTACCTGAGGTGTTTTGACCCGGATGAGCGTGCCCCATGAATGTATTGGGCGACGGTTTGTTAGCTCTTTGGTGTAAACGGTTGTAGTCATTTGCTTGCAAAAGTTTTCCTGCCACAGATTACAAGGCTATTAGCTTATTCCTTTCATTTTTATTGTTATAAATTGTACTGTGAGTGCAAGCGTACAACTGTTTTTGCCACCACAAAGTTAAATTCTGTGCATAAATTAACAATTTTCAAGGGAAAACGGTATGGTCATGAAGTTAAAAAAATGCTTTATCTGTAGCAGGGAATTCTTGCTGCGGGAAAATTTCTCCATTGGGTGTGATGCCCGACTCCCGGTTGAAAAATCATGATACTTTCACGCTCACCCGTCACGCAGATCCTCAACGACATAGCCTGGCCTGACAGCACTTTCAGAAAGGCCCCACCGGGCATGCCTGACGAAGACTGGGATCTGCTGTTTTTGGCAGTGCAGATCCGGCTTAAAAACTGTGCCACCACCGCTCTCAACAGGTCGCCAGAAAAATCGGTTGAACTCCCGCTGTTGGCAACCCAGCAGATTGTTATGGAATGTGTGAATGCCTTGCAGGCACTGCATGTTGCACTGAAGCAAAACCGCGTCGAGCAGTGGTAAAAAATTACCAGCCCCAAGCTTGCCCGGCAACAAGCTGGCCTGATAACCGCAGCAGGGTGCATTCGATCAAGCCTGTCTGTACCTGAGCAGGCTGCCGGTTGATAATAAAGCTTCCATTTTGAAGCTTGCACATGAAAACAATTCTCGTTTTAAACGGCCCCAATCTGAACCTGCTGGGCAGCCGGGAACCCGCCATTTACGGGGCTCATACGTTGCCTGATGTACAGGCGCTTTGCGCTCTGGAGTGCAGCAGGCACGGCTTGCAACTCGATTTTCGCCAGAGCAACCATGAAGGCGTGCTGGTTGACGCTATTCAGGAAGCAGGGCGACTGCAAGCCAGTGGAACACTTGTCGGTGTCGTCTTCAATGCCGGTGCCTACACGCACACCAGTGTGGCGCTGCACGACGCCATCAAGGGCTCAGGCGTGCGGGTCATTGAGCTGCATATCAGCAACGTGTACGCACGCGAGCCGTTTCGCCACCATTCCTACTTGTCACCGGTTGCTGTGGGCGTGATTGCCGGGCTGGGTGTGGCGGGCTATGGCCTGGCTATTACTGCAATAGCCGCAATGGCCTGAGCCAGGTTGTGCAATCGTGGATGCCGCGTCTTTTTTTCAGGTTGACGAGCGCGAAGTTGAGCTGACAGCTGTTCGCGCACAAGGCGCGGGCGGGCAAAACGTCAACAAGGTGTCAAGCGCGATTCATCTGCGGTTTGACATTGCTGCATCGTCATTGCCCGACGACGTGAAAACCAGGCTGTTTGAACTGAACGACAACCGCATCACCGACGCTGGCGTTCTGGTGCTCAAGGCCCAACAGCACCGCACCCAGGACATGAACCGCAGCGCCGCCCTGGCCAGGCTGCAGGACGTTATTGACAGCGTCGCTGTGCCGCCCAAAAACCGGCGGGCGACCAAGCCTACGTTTGCCTCGAAGCAGCGCAGGCTGGAGGGTAAAAGTTTGCGATCCAGCATCAAGGCGGGGCGGGGCAAAAGTGGCAGCTCTGATGACTGATCAGTGATTCCGTCATTCCCGGCAATAGAGGAAATCCAGCGGTTGATTTGCATTGTTGGGTTTTACTCCCTCTCCCATTGCGGGGAGAGGGCAGGGGTGAGGGATTGCCGCAGCATGCGACTATCACAGCCTGTCGGTGCTGCCCTCACCCCAACCCTCTCCCGCGTGCGGGTGAGGGAGCAAGAGGTCTTGTGCAAACCGTTTCCAGGCATGTTTTAAGCCTGTAGCCGACATAAATAGAGCGCAAGCAGCTATCGAATTTATAGCGAAAAATTGACGGCCATTGCAGCTGCAATAACCCCCCATGCTTGCAAATGCAGAAATCAGTAAAAATCCGTCATTCCCGCGAAGGCGGGAATCCAGTCCGGTCTTTAAATTGCAAATAAAGTCACCTCCGGGTTGGATCCCCGCCTTCGCGGGGATGACACCTGTTTCAGTCTGAAAAAATGGTATTTTAGGCCTCTAGCCAGTATAAATAGCGCGCAGGCAGCTCCTGTAATCATAGCAACACACTCTGGTCGCCCAACATGCAAGCCCTTCGTATTTACGCTGGCTCAACAGCTTTCAAGCACCTGTCTGCAAACGGCTTACAACCCACAGACGTCGGTGTGGTGCCCGGCGCAGCGGGCGGGCCCAAGGGCTTGATTTTGGGTCCGCTTGACCGCTTTATTTTTGGTGACTGGCTGGCCCAGTCCAGTCACGACATTCATCTGGTGGGCGCATCGATTGGTGCCTGGCGCATGGCCACTGCTTGCCTGAATGATCCTGCGCTAGGTTTCAAGCAGCTGGAACAGAGCTACATTCGCCAAAGCTACGCACTCAAGCCGGGTGAAAAGTTCCCGTCTGCTGACACGGTCAGCGAAGATTTTGGCCGCAACCTGACCGGCTTTTATGCAGGCAAAGTGGCGGGCGTTCTGGCGCATTCGCGCTACCAACTGCACATCATCACTTCGCGTGGCCGCCACATGCTGCGCCGGGAACATAAAGTGGCTACGCCGCTGGGCTACCTGGGTGCTTATTTGAGCAACAGCATCGCCCGCAAAGCAATGGGTGCGTGGCTGGAGCGGGTGGTGTTTTCGACCGCCGGCAGCAGCCTGCCGTTTGCCATAGATGACTATCCCACCCGTCAAATCAGCTTGAGCCTGGACAATTTCAGCTCCGCGCTGCAGGCCAGCTGCTCGATTCCATTTGTGCTGCGGGCTGTGGCCAGCATTCCAGGTGCGCCTCGGGGTGCGTACTGGGACGGCGGCATCACCGACTACCACCTGCATTTGAACTATCCGGCGGCCAGTCAAAAGCTGGTGCTGTACCCCCATTTTCAAAAATCAGTGATACCCGGCTGGCTGGATAAATCGTTAAAATGGCGGCACAAGGCCACGCCGTTTTTAAGCAGCACAGTGCTGCTTGCACCCAACCCCGATTGGGTCAAAACCCTGCCGAATGGCAAGCTACCGGATAGAAGTGACTTTGCCCACTACGGCACTGATTTGCAGGCGCGAATCAAGGCATGGAGCCAGGCAGCATCAGCCAGTGAGCAATTGGTTGATGAATGGCAGCAGTGGCTAGGGCGGCCTGATATGCGGGCGGTTGAACAGCTATAAATAGTCCTTTCTAATATTGTGCCCACATTTGAGGGCACAATTGATGAAAACTTCAGGAACCCAAATCATGGAAGCATTCGCAGTCAGGGACTTGCGTGAACACACCGGCGAGCTGGTGCGCAATGCAGAAGGTGGCCAACTCTCGGTGGTGTCCAAGCACGGCAAACCATTGTTTGTCGCCATGCCTTTTACCGATGCACTGCTGGCAGCAGGCGTTTCAGTGTCTTTGGCCGACAAGCTGGTGCAAAGCGGCGAGCTGTCAGTCAGCTCGGGTGCCAAGCTTTCTGGCATGCCTTATGCGCGTTATTTGCAGCATTTGGGGGCGATGGGTTACAGCTTGCTGGACGACAGCGCGCCGTTGGCTAATGAGCTGGCTTTATTGACAAAATTTGATCGATAAAGGCTTGAACCGGTATGCAGCTGGTCGTTGTAGATGCTGGCCCGTTGATCGCACTTGCTGTGGCCGGTGTATTGCCACAGGCGCTTGAGCAATTTGATTTTTATGTGCCGCAAGCTGTGCTGGATGAATGCCTGGCTGAAGCCTACGCACCCGGTGCTTTGATCATCCGTGACTCATCACGCCTTGGCAACTTCACGTTGATTGCCGACAGTGCCATCCAGGCACTTGACAGCGCTTACGCCATGGGCTTGGGCTCTGGCGAAGTGGCGGTGTTAAGTTATGCCCTGCAAAACAAACAAATAGCGCTGATAGACGAGCGCCGCGCCAGGCGAGTTGCGTTGCAGCTGGGCGTGGCAGTTGCGGGCAGCGGCGCAGTGTTGCTGGCATTGACAAAATCAGGTGCTGTTACCAGTATTCGCCCGGCGCTTTCTGCCTGGGCTGCACACGGGTACTTCCTGTCAGCAGTACTTCAAAAGCAATTGCTGACTGCCGTAAAAGAATCTAGCTAAAGCTTCTTCACCAGCACCTGCGATTTACGGTCAACGTTGTATTTGCGTTTGCGCGCTTCAGGCAGCCAGTCCGGGTCAACCAGCACAAAGCCGCGCTTGATAAACCAGTGCATGGTGCGGGTGGTCAGCACAAAAATGCTTTGCAGTCCGGCGGCGCGGGCGCGTTGCTCAATGCGTTTTAAAACCTTCTCACCATCACCCTGACCCTGCGACTGTGGCGACACGGTGAGGGCTGCCATTTCAGCAGTTTTAGCCTCTGGGTAGGCGTACAGCGCCGCGCAGGCAAAAATCACGCCGTCATGTTCAATCACGGTGTAGTTGTTGGCGTCGCGCTCGATCTCGGTGCGGTCGCGCTTGACCAGCGTGCCGTCGTTTTCAAACGGTTCAATCAGCTGCAAAATGCCGCCCACATCATCTGCAGTGGCCTCGCGAAGCTCTTCCAGCTTCTCATCAATCACCATAGTGCCAAAGCCGTCGTGCACGTAAATCTCCAGCAGCAGCGCACCGTCGACTGCAAACGGCAGGATGTGGCTGCGCTCCACACCGCCTTTGCAGGCCTTCACGCAATGCTGCAAATAAAACGCAGCGTCCAGCGGCTGGGTTGCAGCGGGCAGGGCTTTGAGCAATTTTTCTGCTGCGGCCAGCGGCAGCTCGGTGTCAATTGTGTTGTCGTCACTGATGGGCAACGTCGGGTCGGTGCAAATGCCCGGAATCTCGGTTAAAAATATCAGCTTGTCTGCGCCCAGCTCAATGGCCACGCTGGTAGCGACTTCTTCCATCGTCAAATTAAACGCCTCGCCTGTCGGCGAAAAACCAAACGGCGACAGCAACACCATCGCGCCAAAGTCCAGCGTGCGCATGATGCCCAGCGTGTCCACTTTTCTCACCAAGCCCGAGTGTTTGAAGTCCACCCCATCAACAATACCCACTGGCCGGGCCGTGATGAAATTGCCTGAAATCACCCGCACAGTGGCGCCCGCCATCGGCGTGTTGGGCAAGCCCTGGCTGAAGGCGGCTTCTATTTCATAGCGCAGCTGGCCAGCGGCTTCTTGCGCGCTGTCCAGCGCGACTTCGTCAGTAATGCGCATGCCGTGGGAATATTTGGCGGCGTGCCCTTTGGCAGCCAGTTGTTCATTGACCTGCGGCCTGAAGCCATGTACCAACACAATCTTGACGCCCATGCTTTGAATCAGCGCCAGGTCTTGCGCAATGTGCGGCAACTTGCCCGCAGCAATCGCCTCGCCCGCAATGCCCACCACAAAGGTTTTGCCGCGGTGGGTGTGGATGTACGGCGCTACCGAGCGAAACCAAGGGACAAAGGTGAAGTTAAAAACGGCGGACATTCAAGCGCTTTCAAAGTCGAAAATAGGATGAAAAACTGCTGATGGGTTGCCTGTTTTCGGGCAAGAACCCGTACGACACCAAAAAAGTGAACCCCAGCAGCCGTAAAATACGTTTCCTCCAGGCCTGGCAGCCCAATTTGCTGCCCGAAGTGTATGCCAGCGCCGTTAATCCACCCCTGCCTGGGTATCCCCTTCTAACAGCGCGAAAACATTTAAAAATTAACCTGATGCAAACACTGGCGATTGGTATGTGGGGGTTCTTTTTCGGTGCCAGCTTGTTGGTGCTTGCTGGCGCAGTGTTCGCGTTTTCTCGCTCCATGTACCGGATCGGCGTCAATGCCGCGTTGGCAACCATGGGTCCGGTTTTTGTTATCAGCGCGTTTTTTGGCATTCTTCCGATACCGGATCGCAATGACCTGCTGCGCTTTCTGGCTCACATTACCGTGATAGTAGGTTGCCTGCTGGTGTATCAGCTGCTCAACACCCTGGGCACATTGACCACAACCGCAACGCGCAGGCGCGCGAAATTGCTTTTTGCTTCGGTGTGTGTTGTTGCATTGAGTGCAAGCTGGCTTTTGCGTGCTGATAACGCACTGCGCTTGTGTGGCGGCATCGTTTTTTTGATGGCTGTTTACGCCTGGGGTGTGTCCGTACGCAACGCCGCGCGCGGCGACAAGCTGGCTTGGGTCGCAGTTATTGCTGTTGCATCGGTCGTGACTTCGTATTTTGGCTTGTCTTTTGGCGTGCTGAACCCTGACCAATGGACATGGCCCATCCACGCGCTGAGTGCTGGCGCAGCCACTGGTTATACATTGACCTTGGGTTTTATCGTTTGGCAGCGATATGCATTCATGCTGGAGTTAAAAAAGGTGATGGTTTATGGGCCTGCGTACGATCCGGTAACGCGCATGCGCTCGCATGAAAAAACGGCGCAATTGGCGCGCCAGATATTTGATCAGCATCTGCGCGCCGGTGAACCCCTGGGCGTGATTGTCCTGACCATTGCAAATTTGTATGCGCTTGAAAAGCTTCATGGTGCGGCGGCTGTGAACAGTGCCCTGTTCCTGACGGCGACGCGCCTGAAGCGGGCACTGCCATCCAGGGTTGAGGTCGGGCTTTCGGGTTCTGACGGTTTTTTGATCATCATGCGCAATTGTTCTGACACGGGCCGATTGATCATGCTGGCTCATGAGCTGAATCAGCACTTGCACCAATCCGTCAAGCTGACCACGAATCCGGAAATAGAGCAGCTGGAAACTGCCAGCACGGTGTGGCAGGCGCAAATTGGAATCGGCGCATTGCATGTCAAAACGCCTGGCACGAGCTACCTGTTTGCCATCACGATGGGGCGCAAGTTGGCACGCACAGCCATCAGCTACGCCAGTCGGGTTGCCTGGTTTGACCATTCGAGTGGTGAAATTGTCGAGCTGCCTGCAATGCAGCAATAACGAACATTGCTGCACTGTGGCGGTTGATAATCAAATGCTTTGAGCATTCAGCCCTTGCCTTCAGATTTGATATCCCCACTGCACATCGATTTCCCAGAGTCTTTGCCCGTATCTGGCAAGCGTGAAGAAATCACAGCTGCCATCGCTGCCCACCAGGTGGTGATTGTGTGCGGCGAAACCGGCTCAGGCAAAACCACGCAATTGCCCAAGATTTTGCTGGCGATGGGGCGCGGCAAACTTAACTATTTAATAGGTCAACGCGGCAAACTGATTGGCCACACGCAGCCGCGCCGCATTGCTGCGTCCAGCGTGGCCAAGCGCATTGCCGAAGAGCTGAAAACGCCGTTGGGCGATGTGGTCGGGTTCAAGGTGCGGTTTCAAGACCGCTTGAGCCGGGACGCGTCCGTCAAGCTGATGACCGACGGCATTTTGCTGGCCGAAACACAAACCGACCCGCTGCTCAATGCTTACGACACCATCATCATTGACGAGGCGCATGAGCGCAGTCTGAACATCGACTTTTTGCTGGGCTACCTGCGCCAGTTGCTGCCACGCCGGCCTGACTTGAAAGTCATCATCACGTCGGCAACGATTGATGCGAATCGGTTTGCGGAGTATTTTGCAACCACTTCAAGCGCGCCGCCGCCGGGCCGCCCCAAGGCAAGCGACGCCCCCACGGGGGGCAGCGACGACGCGCAGCGCGGAGCGTGGGGGCAAACAATTCCGGCGCCTGTGATCATGGTGTCGGGCCGCATGTTTCCTGTTGAACAGCGATATCGGCCGTTTGAGGAAACACGGGATTACGACCTGAACGACGCAATTGCCGATGCCGTCGACGAGCTGTGGCTAAGCCCGCACAACGCTGGCGACATTCTGGTGTTCTTGCCGGGTGAGCGTGAAATCAGGGAAGCGGCTGACCACTTGCGCAAGCATCTGGCGCACAAACCGCTGGTTCGCAACGCTGCGGTGCTGCCGCTGTTTGCACGCCTGAGCCCGGCTGAACAAGACGAGATTTTTGCGCCGCATCACAACCGGCGCATTGTGCTGGCCACCAACGTGGCTGAAACCTCACTGACTGTGCCGGGCATTCGCTATGTGATTGACGCAGGCACTGCCCGCGTCAAGCGCTACAGTTTCAGGAGCAAGGTTGAGCAGTTGATGGTTGAACCCATCAGCCAGGCAGCAGCCAACCAGCGTGCCGGGCGCTGCGGCCGGGTGGCCGACGGCATTTGCATCCGGCTGTACGACGCGCAAGATTTTGCTGGCCGCCAGCGTTTTACCGACCCCGAGATTTTGCGCAGCTCATTGGCGTCGGTTATTTTGCGTATGAAGGCTTTGCACCTGGGCGCAATTGAAGACTTTGCGTTCATTGAAGCGCCGCAGCGCCGCGCCATGACAGACGGCTACCAGTTGCTGGCCGAGCTGGGCGCAGTCGATGACGACAACGAACTGACGGCAGTCGGCCACACGCTGGCCAAACTGCCGCTCGACCCACGCGTCGGCCGCATGATTCTGGAGGCCAAAGCCAGAGGCGCACTGGACGAAGTGCTGGTGATTGCCAGCGCACTGAGTGTGCAGGACGTGCGAGACAGGCCGATGGACAAGCAAGCCCAGGCCGACCAGGCGCATGCGAAGTTTGACGATGAGAAAAGTGAGTTTGTCGGGTATTTGAAGTTGTGGAAGTGGCTGGCGGGCTCGCGCGGCGGCGCAGAGCCCCCACCCCACCCCTCCCCCAGAGGGGGAGGGAGCAAGACCGAAGTCTCCCCCAGAGGGGGAGGGAGTGGACGCGGGGTCGAGGTATTACTCCCTCCCCCGCTGGGGGAGGGCAGGGGTGGGGGCATCCCCGTTGCGAGCCATAAATTAAGCCACAAACAACACGAAAACCTCCTGCGCGAAAACTTCATCAACATCCGCCGCGTGCGCGAGTGGCGCGACATCCATTCCCAGCTCGTCAGCACCGTGGCCGAGCAGCACTGGGCTATTAACACCCAACCCGCCAGCTACGAGCAACTGCATCAGTCCATGCTGTGCGGCCTGCTAGGCAACCTGGGGCAAAAAAATGAAGAAGAAGACTTCTACCTGGGCGCGCGTGGCATCCGGTTTTATCGGCACCCGGGCGCCAAGCTGAGTAAAAAACCGGGCCGCTGGATTGTGGCTGCCGAGCTGGTAGAAACCACGCGCCTGTTTGGCCGGGGCATTGCCAACATTGAGCCGCAGTGGATAGAGCAGGTTGCGGGGCATCTTTTAAAGAAGCAATTGCTAGACCCGCACTGGGAGAAAAAAGCAGCGCAGGTCACAGCACTAGAACGTGCCACGCTGTACGGCCTGGTGGTGTATAGCGGCAGGCGCGTCAACTTTGGCCGGGTGGATCCGATAGCTGCGCGCGAAGTGTTTATTCGTGAAGCGTTGGTGGCTGGCAACTGGGACACGCCGCTGGCGTTTTTAAGAGCCAATGAAAAGCTGATTGCCAAAGTGCAAGACATCGAGCACAAGGCGCGCAGGCAAGACGTGCTGGTAGACGAGGAGCTGATTTACGCTTTTTATGACCAGCAGTTGCCGGCGGATGTGTGCAGCGGCGCGAGTTGCGAGGCCTGGTACAAGGATGAAGTTAAAAAGCAGCCGCAACTGCTGCTTCTCACGCAAGAAGAGCTGATGCGCCACGAGGCTGCGGGCATTACCACGCAGGCCTTCCCCAAACTTTTGCGATTGGGCGGTGTGGACTGCACTGCCACCTATCTGCACGAACCAGGCGATGCCAGAGACGGCGTGACAGTGGATGTGCCGCTGTTTGCACTCAATCAGGTTAATGAAGAACGCTGCGAATGGCTGGTGCCCGGCATGCTGAAGGACAAGATTCAGGCGCTGATCAAAACGCTGCACCAGCGGCCGCGCTCGCGCCTGGTGCCGCTGCCTGAGACTGCTGCGCGCATGGCTGCAGAGCTTGGTCAAAGTGAAGTGTTTGGTGCGGGCTCGCTGACTGACGCAGTACTCAAACTGGTACGCGATGCGACTGCAGTTGACGTCAAGCGTGGCGACCTGAAACTTGACATGCTGGCACCGCATTTCTTCATGAATTTTCGGGTACTGGACGAGCATGGCAGGCAACTCGGCACTGGCCGCAGTCTGGCTGGGCTGAAAGGCGATCTGGGTGTGCAGGCGCGCGGTGCATTCCAGGCGCTGGCGGGCTTAAAAAATCTGGCCAAGTCGCCCGATATAGCAAAAATACTGCCTGGTTTAGCATCAAATAAGGCTCTAGCCAGCGTAAATAGCGCGCAAGCAGCTCCTGAAAAGATAGCAGTCAAAACACCTGAACGTTACACCAGCTGGACATTCGGCGAGCTGCCCGAACTGATGGAAATCACCAAAGGCGCACAAACACTCATTGGTTTCCCCGCGCTGATTGACCTGGGCGATGCGGTGACGATTGAAGTGTTTGACGAGCCGGCCATGGCAGCCGTCAAACACCGTGCAGGCCTGGCCCGGCTGTTCGCATTGCAGATCAAAGACGCGATCAAATACCTTGAAAAAAACCTGCCCGATCTGCAAAAAATGGCCACTGCTTACATGCTGGTTGGCCGTGCGCCAGACAACTCAGGCGGCGGCACGGTGGAGGAACTGCGAGCGCAGATTCTGGAAGTTGCCTTGAGCCGCACATTTCTGCTTGACCCACTGCCAACGGACGAGATGGCATTTAAAAAACGGCTTGAAGAAGGGCGAGGTCGCCTGACGCTGATTGCCACAGAAATAGCGCGACTGGCAGGCGGGATTTTGACCGAATTTACCTCTGCCCAACGCAAAATCAAAGACACCAAAAACGCGGCGGATGCCGCTGGTGATGCCGCCCAGCAATTGCAGCGTCTGGTGCCCAAAAAGTTTTTAACCGCAACGCCTTACGGGCAACTGCAGCACTTTGCCCGTTACCTCAAAGCCATCACCGCAAGGCTGGACAAGCTGCGCACCGACCCCACACGCGACGCCGCCCGCCTGCTGGAACTAAAGCCCCAGGAGCAGCGCTACTGGCGTCTGGTAGCAGAGCGTAAAGGCGCGGTGGACGACCGCATGCACGAGTTTCGCTGGCTGCTCGAAGAACTCAGGGTGAGCTTTTTTGCACAAGAGCTGCGTACCCCCCAGCCGGTCAGCATCAAGCGGCTTGAAAAAGCGTGGCAGCAACTGAATAGTTGATGCCACGCTTTTCAGCGAAGGCTAACAAATGCCAAAGGCTTGTTATGCCGAAGCTACAAGGCGTGGCAGCAACTGAATAGTTGATCAGCTGTGGGGCTCGGCGCGCTAGATTCGGCCCATCAAGAGCAGCACAATCAGCACCAGTACCACCAGGCCCAAGCCCCCGCTTGGCCCATACCCCCAATTGCGACTGTGACCCCACGTAGGCAATGCACCCACCAGAATCAAAATCAGCACGATCAACAAAATCATAGAGATAGACATAGTTTTTTCCTCCAGTTAAAACACCATGATGCGGGACAAAAGTCCACATCAGCTTCAGACAAAGCTTCGCGGGTTTGTCAGCGATTGCCGATAAGTGTTTTGTTTTTTCAAAATCTTGTTAGGCCGCCGTTTGTATGTCGGATTTGTCATTTACTAGCTTTAAATGAGCCTGAAAATCAAGTGTTTTAACCTTCCAGCCCGCGTAATATGCGCGCAGACAGCTCCTGTTTTCATAGCATTTGTTTCTGAAGTCTGGAAGCAACAGGCCAACCCGCTCGCCAGATGCAAGCTCGAATCTGGACAATTTTTGTTTGTGAATCTGTTCGCCTGTCTGCCAGGCTTGGCCGATCATTGGCTCCTAGACAGCGCTAAAGAGTTGCAGGGTGCCAGCAGCATAGTTATCGTTTAAATCGAACGATTCGTGCTGACCTACATCGATGAAACTTTTAAGCGCCAATCACGCAAAGACCCAGTTCGGGCAAATGATCGACATGGCTCAAAAACAGCCTGTTCGCCTTTACATTTATCCGGCACAACCGGGTCGTGGGGGTGATGGTGTCGGCGCAAGACTATGACGACATGCGAGCGTTCTATGCCAATCGCCTGAAAAATACCTTGCAAGTCACAGCAGCTTCTGATCGTCATAGACACCAACGTCATCACCAGCGCCGTACTGTCGCCTGATGGCGTGCCCGCCAAACTGTTGGCCAAAGCCCCCGCCAGGCCAAAGTGATCTGACCACCAACTGGTGTTTACAAGCGCAACCTTTGCCGAGTTGAAATCGCGTCTCTGGAAGCCCAAATTTGACCGCTACATCAACCTGGAAGAACGCAAAGCCGTTTTGCACGACATCAGCGCAGTAGCCATTTGGGTAGAGGTGCCCCAGGACGTTTCAGATGCGCGCTACTGCCGCGATGCAGACGACGACATGTTCATTCACGCTGCAACTGCGGCCGAGGCAAAGCTGTTGATCACGGGGGATCAGGACTTGCTGGTGCAGGCAGAAGGCCTCGGTGATCGTTATTCTATGCTGGTATCCAAGCCTGCAGCAGTGTTGGATATGCTATAGATAAATGAGCTGCTTACACCCGTATTTATTGGGCTATAGGCCTAGTTGACCGGTTTTTTATAAGCGTACAAGTGCAGTTAGTCGTCGAAAGGATTTTGCGGAAAGTTGTCTGTAAAAAAAATGGAGTTTGACCCCCATCGTTTTCTTAGAGGATGGGCTAAATGGCGTTCTGAACTCGACGCAAGAATGCTGCAACGACGCTGCTCGCTTCGGCTGGAACTGCCTGTAGCAGGCAATGGGGTGCTTCAATCTGTACGACTTGCGCCATGTGGTTAAGACTGGCGACTAAGGCAGACGCGCCTTGCGGAACCAGGCGATCTTGCGAGGCGCGCAAGTACAGCAATGGCAAACGAACTGCTGCCAATTCAGCCGAGACATCAACCGAGAGCACTGCGCTCAACCGCTTACGAAGAACGGACGGTGAGACCTTGGCAAGCGAATGTGCGAGCGCTGCCGTTAATGCAGTAGTGGAGAACCGACCGAACAGAAGGTGAGCCAGAGCAGATGTTGGTAATGCATCGATCGGAAAAAATCCTAACAACCAGCCAAACGAAGATAACGCTGGCCGAGGATTGCGGACGAAGGTGCAGCAAAGAATTAAACCCTTCAGCTGCGCCGATGCTGACGCAGCGAGTGAAATCGCAATTGGGCCTGAGAAGGACTCACCAAGAATGACGTAGGAACCTTCTTTTGGAATCGCTTCGCGGGCTATTTCCTCCAGCTCAGCATAGCCTAATGGAATCGAAGTGGGGTAAGCGACAACTTTGATGTCAAATTCGCCGGCAAGTGCGCGAATGAGCGGCTCAAACAGCTGGCCAGTGCCGTCCATGCCTGGAAGGAGGACTAGTGAGACTTTCGCCATCTACCGCAATGTACCCAGCAAGACCTGCGGCGTGTAAACGGCGCTACAGCATAACTTTGGCATCAAAATCTCCTGAAATTGTTGTGTCTGTTGGATTTAAAGGCATCGTACTATTTATTAGGCCGGTAAAAAAACTTCGTGAAACCCGGCCAGCTGGTTTTAGCAATCGCTTGCCTGTTTCAGGCCAACCGACAAGGTCTGAAAGCTAAGCGTTGCAGCTATAGCCTGCAAAATCAGCAGGGCAGCCCCGCCTTGAAGCTTGCGCTGGCTCGGTTTTACTCCCACTACCTCTGGGAGAGGGCGGGGGTGAGGGCTGGCGATTTGTGCAGTGACTTGCCGTTTGTTATAGCTTGCTGGCCCTCACCCTAGCCCTCTCCCAGAGGGAGAGGGAACAAGAGGGTAATGCGGCATTTTGTGGTCTGGGTAATTACGTTTATTAATGATCATTTAAGGCTCTAGCCCGATAAAAACCTGCGCAAGCAGCTACGTTTTATATAGCGTTCAGCCGTTCAAACTGGCAACCGCACATGAGCACGCAGCCCCGGCCCCGCGTTTTCAAGCACCAGCTCCCCGCCATGTGCCTTGACCACCAGGCGGCACAGGTACAGGCCCATCGGCTGTGCGGGACAGGCTGACGTCAATAGGCCCCTGCCGTGGCGCTAGGCGTTGTCCGGAACAGTCGCGAAATGTTTCGGTTTATTTCAGGGACTTCAAATTGAACCAGTGCCAGATGCGCATTGGAATGCGCTCAAGCAGCCTCAAGCAAAAACTCAACCTTGACTGCTTCAAAAGGAAAAACAATACCGCCGCTTTTATCGCGATCTATCACACCCGCAGTGAGCAGGGCGGTGATGTCGGCATGCACCGCTTTGACATCACGCTCAACCCGCCGGGCGGCTTCGCGAATGGACATCGGGCCCGCGCCGCATAAAGCTTTGAGCAATTCCCAGCGCTTGGCCGTCAACACCTGCCAAAGAAGTTCAGGCGTGGCGAAGGCAATGCGGGTGCTCTGCTCTGGCTTGCCGGACTTCCATGACTGCAAAATGCCGGCCATGGACTCGTTGGGTGAGCTGACTTCAAGAATGACTGTTTTCATGGTTCCACCTTGATATCAATCTACAGGCAGCAACCCATCTACTGCCTGAAACATCGACTGCCGCGCCTGGCTGATGATCTGGCCGCGCCATAGGTCTGTGTCTATATAGAACGCTGCCAGCATTTGCGTCTTGATCTGCGTGGCAAGTTCAGCAGGCGCATCCGGGTGGTTGTTCAACCAGTGTTCAGCGCGTAACACTTGCAATACTTCCAGCACTGGCACAGTACCGTATTCCATCGCGATACCGGTGTATTCGGCTTGGGGTGCGACCTGGTAAATCGCATGCCACATCAGGCCGGTCAAAAACGCTGAGGTGGATGAGCCGTCATAAATTGACGTGATGGGGGTTGCAGCGTTGCCAGCCTGGCCGCCGCCCCACCAGGCTCTGGCCCGCGCAATCGCTACGGCGTCATCGCGGCCCGCCCAGATACGCTCGCCATGGCCGCTTGCGCCCAGGCCTGTGTGCAGGTCTATCCAGCCGATGCGGCGCGCGTTTGCTGTGTGCTGGCGTAATACATTGCGCAATGTCTGGTTGCTCCAGGTGGGGCTTTTGCCACCGTAAAACAGGCCGTCAGCAAATTCGTGTTGGCCTTGAGTGATGGCTGCCTGGTACGCCGCTTCACCGTTTTTAGCAATGAAGTCGCGGGTTGCAGACTGGTTGGCAGCATCGGGCGGCCACTGTTCGGGCAAGATCAAATCATGCAGCTCACGGTAAGCGGCGTTGTCTGGCAGCGGCTGACCGAAATCCTGAAAGTTGCGGTTCAAGTCGACGTTTTCATGCGTGGTGCGGCGAATGTGTGAAAAGCCGAACGGATTGAGTGCGTGGATGTACAAAACCGCCACGCCTGCATCGCGAGCTTTTTCAAGCCACTCGGCATCGTGCAATGCAAACACCTGCACGCCGCTGCCGCAATAGCCTTCGGCGCCGTGGCAGGCGCTGCTGACAATCAGCAAATTTTGCGCATCCATCGGGCCATCACGCGCAACGTCCATGGCCAGATCTTCGCCATCACGGCCTTTAAGTGGATGGGCGTGCGACTGGACATTAACGCCAGCAGTAGCCGCAGCTTCCAAAAATTTAATGCGGGCCTGCGCGTAGCTGATGGAGAAGGCATCTGGAATGGAAATCATTGGTTTTTACCTGTATGAGTGGTGTGCCTTGGCGATTGAATCAAGCCATTAAACAATTCGTCATTCCCGCCTTCGCGGGAATGACGGGCTCGCTGTTGAGAAGAAGCTACTCATCGCGCTGTCGCATGAAACTGGCGAAGCGGGGGATGCCGCTGTCATTCAAACCCCGGTAGCGGTACGTGACCTGACTGCCGACAGGTGGCGGGTTTTTCCGCTGTGCATCGGTGAAGCCCGTGCCCAGCTTGAATCGTTGGGCGGCTTTGCTGCCTGCAGCAGGCGTCTCCACCAGCAACGCGCCCAGCTGGCCTGCGTACTTGCCTTTTCCAGGGATGTGCGCAATGACTTTGGCCTCAGCATCATCATGCGTTTTAACCTTCAGCAAATCGTCACTTCTCAGCCCTTTGTACAGCGAGCTGCCACGGTGCAGCATCAGGCCTTCAGCACCTGCTTTGGTGATTTGCCTGAGCTGGCTTTGCAGTGCTGCGTGGCTGGCGACTTTGCTTTGCGGCACGGCTTGTACCCAGGGCACGGCCAGTTTGGTCACCACGTTGTTCAGTGTGGACAGGCGTTGTGTAAACGTACCCGGCTCAGCTGGCAAGTCAAACACCATAAATTTGATGTTGCGCCAGGCCGCCTCATGCGGCATTTGCTGGCGCACGGTCGATACCGTTTGTTGGAACTGCCCGCGCCCGGCCCACAGCTCGCCGTCCATCGGCGTGGCTGGCCAGTTGGCAGTAAACCAGGCAGGCGCGTTGATGGCTTGCCCGCCCCGGGTCAAGAGCTTTTGCCCGTCCCAGTAGCCGCGCACACCGTCGTATTTTTCGCTGACCCAGTAATCGTCCAGTTGAATTTTTTGGCTGTAAGTATTGGCCAGCATGAGTGGCGGTTTTGTGTCTGCAGCAACTGCAACAGGTACGGTGCTGTAGCCAACGGCTGCCAGCAACAATGCAAGGATGCTATGTTTTAGATAGCTGCTTGCGCCCGTGTTCATTGGGCTGGGGATATATTTAACAGGTAAATTGACGGATTCAAACGCATTTTTTGATCACTATACAAATTCTACCTGGCTGTCATTGCGGCCTTGAGCCGCAATCCATAGCGGTTTGTGCGCACGACCGTACTGTGCAGGATGCGGGGCCATGGATCCCGGGTCAAGCCCGGGATGACACACTGTAAAAATCTGGGAAATGACCATTATTTTGTTTGAGCTTATTCCGCAATCCCACCCACCACCTGACTGAATCCACCATCAACATACGTGATCTCACCCGTCACGCCACTGGCCAAATCACTGAGCAAGAACGCTGCCACATTGCCAACTTCTTCAATCGTCACATTGCGGCGCATAGGCGCGGCTGCTGCCACTGCACCAAGAATTTTGCTGAACCCCGCAATGCCACTGGCCGCTAAAGTTTTAATCGGCCCGGCGCTGATGCCGTTGCAACGAATGTTTTTGGGGCCCAACGATTCAGCCGTGTAGCGCACCGATGCCTCCAGGCTAGCTTTGGCCAGACCCATGGTGTTGTAGTTGGGCAGCACGCGTAGTGCGCCCAGGTAGGTGAGGGTGAGCAGGGCTGACTTGTCGTTCAGGTAAGGCAAGGCAGCTTTGGCCATCGCCGGAAAGCTGTAAGCGCTGATGTCGTGGGCAATCTTGAAGCCTTCGCGGCTCAAGCCTTCCAGAAAGTCTCCTGAAATTGATTCTTTCGGTGCGAAGCCAATGCTGTGAACAAAGCCGTCAAACGTTGGCCATACCTTGGCAAGGTCGGTAAAAAGTTGCGTGATCTGCTCGTCGCTGCCGACGTCGCAGTCAAAAATCAGTGTGGAGTCAAAGTCGGCTGCAAACTCGGTGATGCGTGCTTTGAATCTTTCACCGACATAGGCAAAGGCCAGCTCAGCGCCTTGCGCTTTGCAGGCTTTGGCGATGCCGTAGGCGATGGAGCGGTTGCTTAAAACGCCGGTGATCAATAATTTTTTGCCTGTTAAAAAGCCCATGGTGTTTTCCTTGTCAAAAATCTTGCAGAATTGTGACATGCGTGCTTTGTTGTTTCTTTTGATGTCATGGGTCTGCCACACGGCTGGTGCAGCGCCTGCTTATGCGCAATTTGGCGACGTCCAATACGCGCCGGGCTTCACCCATTTCAGCTACGTCAATCCTGCGGCGCCCAAGGGCGGTGAGATTCGCATGGTGCCGCCGACGCGGCCTACCAACTTTGACAAATTCAACCCCTTTACGTTGCGCGGCACAGCGCCGTATGGCATCAGCACGTTGATGGTCGAAAGCCTGCTGGTGGGCAATAGCGAGGAGCCGACCACCTCATATGGTTTGCTGGCCGAGGATGTTGAAGTTGCGCCTGACAAATTGTCTGCCACCTTCCGCCTGAACCCCAAAGCAAAATTTCATGATGGCTCGCCGGTGCTGGCTGCAGACGTGTTGCATTCGTACACGCAACTGGTCAGCAAGTTGGCAGCGCCGCAGTTCCGCACTATTTATGCCGAGGTTAAAGGGGTGGTGGTGATCAGCGAACGTGTGGTGCGCTTTGACTTTGCCACGCCTAACCCCGAGCTGCCGCTGGTGGTGGGGGGTATGCCGGTGTTTAGCAGCAAGTGGGGAACAGGAAAACCTTTCGACAAAATCGTGGTGGACATCCCGATTGGCTCTGGCCCGTACAAGTTGCCGAACAACAAGATGGGCCGCGACATCACGTACATACGTGATG
>JAYUVG010000158.1:0-2519 GCA_043754255.1 Polaromonas sp.
GATATTGAACATGGCCGGACTTCAAGCAGATTCACCCACCCCAACTGCGCTTACCGTTCACAGCCAGTCGCGCATACTGGAAGTGGCTTTTTCAGACGGTGCTGAATTTAAAATCCCGTTCGAATTGATGCGTGTGTATTCACCATCCGCAGAAGTGCAAGGCCACGGCCCGGGCCAGGAAGTGCTGCAAACCGGTAAACGGGAGGTGGGTGTGGTGGCGCTGGAGTCCATAGGCAATTACGCCGTCAAACCGATTTTTTCGGACGGCCACGAAAGCGGTATTTTTTCTTGGGACTATCTGTACCACCTGGGTGCTGACCAGGATCAGTTGTGGAGCGACTACCAGCGCAGGCTTCAGGCTGCTGGCATGTCGCGCGATGCGTCCATGGTGGCTGCTGGCGGTCACGGCTGCAGTAGCCACTAAAGGTGGATTTGCACTTGGCGCGTTGTTTATGCATCACAAAATATGGCAATGCCCCGTCATCCTTCAGGGTTGTAACCGTCTATCGCGGATGCACCCTCTAGCATCAAGCTCATGACAACCACCCATTTCGGCTTTAAATCTGTCGAGGAAAAAGACAAGGCCAAAGCAGTGCGCGGCGTGTTCGATTCAGTCGCGTCCAAATACGACGTGATGAACGACCTGATGTCAGTTGGCATGCACCGCGCCTGGAAGGCCTACACGGTGCTGGTCGCCAATGTCAAAGACGGCCAGCGGGTGCTCGACATCGCTGGCGGTACGGGCGACCTGGCAATGGCTTTTGCACCCAAAGTAGGCCCGATGGGGCAGGTGGTGCACACCGATATCAATGAAGCCATGCTGGTTGAGGGCCGCAATCGCCTGCTTGACGCCGGTGTCAATTTGCCGACGTTGGCCTGTGATGCTGAACACTTGCCTTTTGCAGATGGTTATTTTGATCTGGTGACGGTGGCTTTTGGCTTGCGCAACATGACCAACAAGGACGCAGCCTTGATGGAAATGAGGCGGGTACTCAAACCTGGTGGCAAATTGCTCGTACTGGAGTTTTCCAGGGTAGCCAAACCGCTTGCGAAGATTTACGATTGGTATTCGTTCAAGGTTTTGCCGAAGCTGGGCAAACTGGTGGCCAACGACGATGCCAGTTACCTGTATCTGGCCGAGTCGATTCGCATGCATCCTGACCAGGATGCTCTAAAGGCCATGATGCTCAAAGGCGGCTTTGGTCATGTGGACTATCACAACTTGTCTGGTGGCGTTGTGGCATTGCATGTTGGAATCAGGTGTTGAAGTTGTTTTGTTTGTCCCCATATCGATATTCAGTTTAAGGAGATGTCATGAAAATCTGGTCTATTGTTCTCTCAGCGGCGATGGCGCTTAGCTTTGGATTTGCGGCTACCAGCGCTGATGCGGCGCGTATGGGCGGCGGCAAATCGACGGGCAAGCAGTCGTCAAATGTGACCCAGCGCGAATCAGCCAAACCGGCAACGCCTGCAACACCACCGGCTGCGGCTGCACCGGCTGTTGCACCCAAGAAGCCTTGGGGCGCAATGCTTGGCGGCCTGGCTGCTGGTTTGGGTTTGGCATGGCTGGCGTCCTCACTCGGCCTGGGCGGCGCGATGGGTAACATTTTGATGTTTGCCTTGCTGGCGCTGGTTGCAGTGGTGATCATTGGGTTTATCGTGCGCAAAATGAAGGGCGGTAATAACGCGCAGGGACAGTCGCCTTTTGCCATGCAGGGCGCAGGTAATGCCGCGACGCCTAAAAGTTACAACCCTGAAAACGTCGGCAATGATGCTTCAGCGCGCCCTTGGGAGCGAAACAGCATGGCGTTTGACGCTGCGAAATCTGCTGGTTCCGGTTCCATAATTGGTTCGGGGCTGTCCGGTTCACAAGCGTGGGGTGTGCCAGCTGACTTTGACGCCGATGGCTTTTTGAAAGCTTGCAAGGGCAACTTCATGACGCTGCAAGACGCCTGGGATCGCTCAGACATCAACAGCCTGCGCGCCATGATGACCGACGAGATGCTGCGCGAAATCAAAACCCAGCTGGCTGACCGGGAATCTCACACCGGTGCTGGCATGAACAAAACCGATGTGCAAATGCTGGATGCCAAGCTGCTGGGTATTGAAGAGCTGGATGAGGTTTATATGGCCAGTGTTGAGTTTTCGGGCATGATCCGCGAAGACGCATCGGCTGGCGCAAGTCCGTTCCGCGAAGTATGGAACATGACCAAACCGCGCAATGGCAGCGGCGGCTGGCTGGTAGCCGGAGTCCAGGCACTTCAGTAAGCCCCCACGGTCGCTCACTTCGTGTAGCTCCCTGCACCTTGCAGGCCGCCGCTCGCCAGAGGCGTCGCTTCTGTCGCCTGTCCCAACCTGCTCAAGCAGGTTGGGAGCCACAGGCTCCAGCCCCGCGGGGCCGCTGCGCCTGCAGCCCGGCTAAGCCGGTTCTGCGGCCCCTGCTTGGTGGGATCAAGACCTTTGAATCAAGTGGATCACTGTGATAAGTTTTCTAATCTGAGTGAAAATCGGGAACGTAT
>JAYUVG010000159.1:0-7481 GCA_043754255.1 Polaromonas sp.
GGTAAAAATTACGTCAAATAACCCTCTAGCCGACGTAAACAGCGCGCAAGCAGCTCCTATAATCATAGCGTATGACAACTGCCAAAGCTCCCGCAACTCCTTCAACTTTTCGCCCGTTGAAAGGCGTGCGCATCCTCAGTCTGGCGCTGAACCTGCCTGGCCCGGCGGCGTTGATGCGTTGCCAGCAGATGGGTGCACTCTGCACAAAGCTGGAGCCGCCTGGTGGCGACCCGATGATGCTCTACAAGCCAGAGGCTTATGCGGCCCTGCACCACGGCATTCGCATCACGCGCGCGAACCTGAAAACCGAAGCGGGCCTCAAAGTATTGCACCGCCAGCTGGCCAGCGCTGATGTGTTGCTCACATCGTTTCGCCCTTCTGCACTTGCCAAGCTGGGCCTGGGCTACAAAGCGCTGCACAAGCAGTACCCACAGCTGAGCCAGGTGGCGATAGTGGGCGGCCCAGGCGAGCGGGCTGAAGAGCCAGGCCATGATTTGACTTATCTGGCCGAGATGGGCTTGGTCACAGGCCTGGAGTTGCCCGCTACCTTGTATGCGGACATGGCGGGCTCTCTGGACGCCAGCCAGGCCGTGCTGCAAACCGTCATTCACAAAGCCGCCAAAGGTCAGAGCAGCTACCTTGAAGTGGCTCTGTCAAGCGCAGCGGCATGGCTGGCTCTGCCGCGCACCTGGGGTTTGACCACGCCCGGCGCAGCGGTGGGCGGCGGCCATGCAGGCTACCAAATTTACCGCTGCAAAAACGGCCGCGTGGCCGTAGCCGCGCTGGAGCCGCATTTTGCAGCCCGCCTGTGCCTGGCGGCGGGACTACCAGTCAACACTGACATGACACTTGATGCCACGCAGACAGCGATTGCTTCCTGGCTTTGCAGCCAAACCCGTTTGCAGCTGGACAAGCTGGCGCGTACCAAAGACATCCCCTTGCACACCATGGCTTGAAAGGGTTTACGTGCGTGGACGGTCAAGCCAGCAGCGCCCACGCTTCTAACTTTGCCACTCGGGCGTGCTGGCAAATCGGTCTTTTAAAAACTCTAAAAACAGCCGAATGCGCCCCGGCATGTTTCGCCGGCTCGGGTACATCGCATACATCTCCAGCCCGACGGGTTTGTAAGCGGGCAGAACAATTTTCAGGCGGTTGTCCTTGATGTCTTGCGCCACCATGTAGTGGGGGTGCATGGAAATGCCCTGCCCCAAAATTGCAGCGTGCCGCAGCGGCTCGCCAAAATTGGCCCGCATGGAGCCCGTGACACGAACCGAAATTTTGGCTTTGCCTGCCTTGGACGGGCCAGTAAAAGTCCAGAAGTTGGTCGGTGCTTTTAGCGCATGCACCAGGCAGTCATGCTGCACCAGATCAGCAGGCGTTTGCGGCTTGCTTCTAGCGCTCAAGTAGGCCGGGGATGCCACCAGCAGTTGCGGCACACTGCCCAGCTTGACAGCCACCAGGCTGGTGTCTTTGAGCGCTGGGGCAATGCGCAGCGACAAGTCCAGTGCCTCGCCTGCAATGTCGGTGCGGCCGTCATCCAGATGGATGGCAAATTGAATCTCTGGATGCGCAGCAGAAAACGCAGTCACCAGCGGCACCAGATGCGTTGCCCCAAAGGACGGCGGCGTGCCGATGCGGATCAGGCCCTTTGTTTCCTTTATTGCGCTGCGCACAGCAGTTTGCACTGCTTCAAAACCATTGAGCAGCGTTTGCCCGCCTTCGAGCAACTGGAGCCCGGCTTCCGTCAGGCTGACGCTTTTGGTGGTGCGGGTTAGCAGCTGCGCTCCCAGCAGTTCTTCGAGCCACTTGACGTGCTTGGTCACGTTGCCTTTGGCCATGCCAAGGCGGATGGCCGCTGATGTAAAGCTGCGCCCACGGGCCACTTCGGTGAAGATTTCGATGGCTTTTAATCTGTCCATACATTGCCGGGTTTGAGTTGGTTGTTTCGCAAATGAGAACAATATATTCTGCTTTGGTGACTATGTCGAATCTTTGCCATTGCCTAAAATTTGAAAAGTATTCAACAGACAAGGAACAAGCCGTGCAATTCATCAAAAGTGAACAATCCCTGGGCGCCCGGGTTGAGGGGCTTGACTTGTCGCAACCCTTGAGCGAGCAGCAATTCAGCCAGCTTGAACACGCCCTGGGTCACTATGGCGTATTGAGTTACCCCAATCAAACGCTGACGTCATTGCAGCTCAAAGACTTTGCAGCACGCTTTGGCAAACTCGAAATCAACGTGGCCAATGCCTACCAGGACGCCGCGTTGCCCGAGGTGATGATCCTGTCAAACAAGACTGAAAACGGCAAACCGCTGGGCCTGAGTGATGCGGGCCAAGACTGGCACACCGACATGTCGTACAGCAAAATGATTGCGTTTACCAATGTGCTGTACGGCATTGAAATACCGCACCGCGATGGCCAGCCGCTGGGCAACACCGAGTTTTGCAACATGCATGCCGCTTTTGCAGACTTGCCGGATGATTTAAAAACAAAACTGGACAGCATGACCATCACCCATGATTTCGCCAAGTTCTGGGACAAGATGCGCTTGCAAAAAGGCAGCAGCCGCCCACCGCTGACAGAAGCCCAGCGCCAGGCCAAGCCACCGGTGTCGCATCCGGTGTTTTTGCTGCACCCCATCACTGGCAAAAAAGTGTTGTATGCCAACCCGGGGTATTCGATGCGCATCAATGAACTGCCTGAAAAAGAAAGCGACGACATTCTGGCGTTTTTGTCTGAACATCAATTGCAGAAAAAATACCAGTACCGCCACCGCTGGGCTGTGGGCGATGTGCTGATGTGGGACAACATGGGCACGCTGCACAACGCAGTGGCTGACTACCGTGCTGACGAGCACCGGTATATCAAGCGCTGCCAGGTTATGGCCAACCGCTACTTTGACGAAGCAGCCGCATGAAACTCGTCACCTACCGCAAGCAAGGCAGCAGCATATTGACCGGCGTGGTGCTGGGCGAGCAAGTTCTTGACATCAGCAACTGGATTGCCAGCCTGCCCATCACAAGCCAGGCAGAGCAGCACAACGCGGCTGCAGGCATGGCTGCGCCGCAGGGCGGCATCATGCGCTGGCTGCAGGCTGGCAGCGCTGCAGCCAATGCACTGGCCCCGCATGTTGAGGCACAGCTGGCCAAAGCAAACACTGCGTTTGATGCTCTCAATAACATATCGCTGTATGCACCAGTGCCCCGCCCCGGCAAGATCATTGGCGTAGGCCGCAACTATGCAGACCACGCCAAAGAAACCGGCGTGGCGCCGTTTGAAACACCCCGTATTATTTTTAAAATGTCGTCGTCGATTGCCGCACCCGGCGCACCAGTCACGCGCCCCAGCAGCGTGAAAAAGATGGATTTTGAAGCCGAGCTGGCTGTCGTCATCGGCGGTTATGGCAAGAATGTTGATGTAGCTGACGCGCTGTCGTTGGTGGCGGGCTACACCATCCTGAATGATTTAAGCGCCCGTGAATTTCAGTTTGATATTTCGCCTGCACAAACCACCTTTGCCAAAAGCATGGACGGCTTTGCGCCCATGGGCCCGTACCTGGTAACACCCGACGACATTGGCGACCCGCAACAGCTCGATGTGTCCTGCTGGCTGAACGGCACGCTAATGCAGCTGGGCCACACTGCTGACATGCTGTTCCCGGTGGCAACGCTGATTGCCTATCTTTCACGTTTTATGACACTGGAGCCAGGCGACGTGATTGGCACCGGAACACCGGCCGGTATTGGTGCTTTTAGAACCCCGCCGGTGTATTTGCAGCCGGGCGACCATTTGCGATTTGAAGTGTCGCGTGTTGGCAGCATGGAACACCTGATTGCATGAATCGACGAAGCTGATTTTGCCAAACCGAATAACCCATCACCAAAGAGACAACCATGAAAAAACTACTGATCTGCCTCGCCACGCTGGCCACATTGACGGTTGTTGCCAACAGGCCCGCACTGGCCGCTGACCCGTACCCCAACAAACCAATCCGCCTGCTGGTCGGCTTTGCAGCCGGTGGGCCGACCGATGTGATTGCACGGATTCTCGCCAAAGACATGTCCGCAACTTTGGGGCAAAGCGTTGTTGTTGAAAACAAGGCAGGGGCCAGCTCCATGATTGCCACGCGTGAGGTTAAAAACGCCGCTGCTGATGGCTACACGCTGCTGTTTTCATCGCTGGGTTTAAATGTCAACCCCATTCTGATTGGCGACCAGGCGGGCTTTAACCCCAAAACCGACTTCACGCCGATTTCAAACGCTGCCACGCTGCCGCTGGTGGCTGTCACGGCTTTTGACGCCAGTGCCAAAACCATGCCCGACCTGCTCAAAAAAGCACGCACCAAGCCAGAAGCTGTCAGCTTTGGCTCATCTGGCAACGGTGGCTCTGGCCATTTGGCGGGTGAATTGCTGGCCACCCTGGCCAAGTCAAAAATGCTGCATGTGCCCTTTAAAGGCAACGGCCCGGCGCTGCTGGAGGTCATGGCCGGACGGGTTGACTATATGTTCTACCCGGTGATTGGCATTGCCGACAACATTGCTGCCAAGCGATTGTCAATTCTGGCGGTTGGCACTGCCAAAAGGTTGCCGCAATTTCCAGACACGCCCACCATGTCTGAAGCTGGTTTCCCGGGTTTTGAAGAAACAGCACCCTGGGTTGGCTTGCTCGGCCCTGCCAAATTGCCCGCCAGCATGGTGGCGCTATTGAACGACGCGATGGTCAAGGCACTGGCCAAACCGGATGTCAGGGCGCAGCTGGAAAAGCTGGGCGCTGTGATTGTGGGCGATTCGCCATCAGCCTTTACCGCCTACCTCAAGCGCGACTATGACCGTTGGGAAAACGTCATCAGGTCAGCCGCTATCAAAGCTGATTTGAATTGAATATGCTGGTCATTTTGATATCAGTTATCAGTTGATGGGCAACGTTTCCAAAGCGTATTCCATTGCGGACTTGCGCCAGGCCGCCCAACGCAGATTGCCCAGGGCTGTGTTTGATTTTTTCGACGGCGGCGCTGAAGACGAACTGACCCTGCGGGACAACATGGCCGCCTACCAGCGCCAGCGGTTGCTGCCCAGAGTGCTGACAGACGTGTCCAGCATCGACACCGGCACTGAAATATTTGGCCAGCACTGCGCACTGCCCATGGCCATTGCACCGACTGGCGCTGTCGGTTTTGGCTGGCGGGGCGGCGACATTGCCATTGCGCGTGCGGCTGTGGCGGCGGGCATACCGTACACCTTGTCGAGCACAGCGACAGCTTCGATAGAACAAGTGGCCAGGGCCGCGCCCGGCCGGCTCTGGTTTCAGGCCTACATCTTGCGCAACAAGCCGTTTCTTGAGGCGTTGATTCAACGTGCACTGGCAGCTGACTATGAGGCACTGGTTATCACGGTGGACTTGCCGGTGGGCGGCAAGCGTGAGCGGGACTATCGCAATGATTTTTCTGTGCCGTTCAGGTTCACACCGAAAAACGTGATCGACTTCATGCAGCATCCGCGCTGGTTGTCGTCCATCATCCGGCACGGCATGCCGGTGATGGAAAACCTGGTCGGTCTGGACGCACAGGCAACAACTTCTACAGCCGTTGCCTCGTCGGTGGGTCGCAATTACGACGCGTCTTTTGACTGGGCTGCGTTGCAAAAAATACGCGACAACTGGCCACGCAAACTGATTGTCAAAGGCATTCTTGGGGCCGCGGATGCCGTGCGCGTGGCAGACATGGGCGGCGATGCGGTGGTGGTGTCTAACCACGGTGGCCGCCAGCTCGATGGTGCCGTGGCTACTTTTGACGCGTTGCCGCAGGTTGTCAATGCCATCAACGGCCGCATCCCCGTTTTGCTGGACGGCGGCATTCGGCGCGGCAGCGATATCTTCAAAGCGCTTGCCTGTGGAGCCCAAGGCGTGATGCTGGGCCGTGCCACGCTGTACGGCGCAGCTGCGGCTGGCGAGCCTGGCGCCAGCCGCGCCATTGCCATTTTGAAAGACGAACTGGTGCGCACCATGCAGCTGTGCGGCGCCTGCAGCACGGCGGATATTGATGCGTCTTTGCTGTTTCGAGCGCCGGTATAAAACGGGGTTCTATTGGCAATTGGCGACCCGATAGCGTGACGAACGCACGGGCTGGAAAGCAGGCTTTAACAGATTAGGGTGCATCACCTAGGGTTAACACTTATTCTTGCGCCATCTCTTTCATTTCAACAGGAACCTCACATGACCGCCAAAAATCTTTCTACTGTCGCCACTGACCTGATCGGCAGCTACGGCAACACCGCCAAAAATGTGATTGACGCCTACCATGCAGGTGGCGAACGTGTCGTGACGGTGCTGGAGCAACGCTGGAATTCAGCGCTACAGCAGTCGCGCTCGCAACTCACCTCAGAGGTTGCCAAAAACGCAACTGCTGCGCAACTGGCGTTCAGCATGTACTACACCAAAGGCTTGAGCCAAACCACCAAAGGCGCTGAATTGCTGGTGAGCCAGTTGGTCAAGTTTGCCGAAGCAGGCGTTGAGCGCGCAGCAGCCAACGCCAGCCTGTTTGAAGAAAAAACCGGCCTGAACACCCTGAGCAACCTGGCTGAAGCCAGCAAATCAGGCGTGACAATGCTCAGCGAGTTTGCTGCCAAAGTCGAACAAAAGTCATCAGCACTGGCCAGCAAGATTGCAGGCGACGACATGGCCACAGTCAAACGCACCACCGCCTTCGCCCAGCGCCGCGCTGCTAAAGCCGCGTAATTTGAGTTGCAGCTTGCTCCTGTTGCAGGAGCTGTTTGCGCGCTGATTACGTGGGCTAGAGGCGTTTTTCTTGACGATTTACGCGCTCTTAACTTAAAACCGACGTCATACCCGCGAAGGCGGGTATCCAGATCGGTGGCGAAATTGTTTGCAACGCAACAACCGGACTGGATTCCCGCCTCCGCGGGAATGACGGAATCTGTTCGGCACTTGCTATGGTTATAGGAGCTGCTTGTGCGCTGTTTGCTACGGCTAGAGGCCTGTTTTACCTAAATAAGCACTTGCCTCATTCCAAAACTCTCCGTCATTCTCGCGAACGCGGGAATCCAGCTCGGTGGCGATATTGTTTGCAATGCAACGACCGGACTGGATTCCCGCCTGCGCGGGAATGACGGTGCTCGCTATGGTTACAGGAGCTGCCTGCGCGCTGTTTGCAACGGCTAGAGGCCTTTTTTACCTAAATAAGCACTTGTCTCATTCCAAAATCCTCCGTCATTCTCGCGAACGCGGGAATCCAGCCCGGCGGCGATATTGTTTGCAACGCAACGACCGGACTGGACTCCCGCCTGCGCGGGAGTGACGCTGCTCGCTATGGATATAGGAGCTGCTTGCGCGCTGTTTGCAACGGCTAGAGGCCTGTTTTGCCTAAATAAACACTTGCCTCATTCCAAGACCCTCCGTCATTCTCGCGAAGGCGGGAATCCAGCTCGGTGGCGAAATTGTTTGCAACGCAACGACCGGACTGG
>JAYUVG010000160.1:0-4988 GCA_043754255.1 Polaromonas sp.
GTTGTCCGTCTCAATCAGTGTTGCCGTGCCCCAACTGCTGGTAGCGGCGCTAAAGCGGTTGGCATAGATGTTGTCGCGTGTGCCGTCAAACTGCTCCCACACCGCCAGCGCATTTCCGTTAGCGTCAATCGCGATTTGAGGATTTGAAGCACCCCCCGCGTTGTCCGTCTCAATCAGTGTTGCCGTGCCCCAGCTATTGGTAGCGGCCGTAAAGCGGCTGGCCCAGATGTTGTTACGTGTGCCGTCAAACTGAGTCCACACAGCCAGCGCATTGCCGCTGGCGTCAAAAGCGACTTGAGGACTGAAAGCATCCCCCGTGTTGTCCGTCTCAATCAGTGTTGCCGTGCCCCAACTGCTGGTAGCGGCGCTAAAGCGGTTGGCATAGATGTTGTCGCGTGTGCCGTCAAACTGCCCCCACACCGCCAGCGCATTTCCGTTGGCGTCAATCGCGATTTGAGGATTTGAAGCATTCCCCGCGTTGTCAGTCTCAATCAGCGCTGCCACACCCCAGCTATTGGTAGCGGCGGTAAAGCGGTTGGCCCAAATGTTGTAGCGTGTGCCGTCAGACTGCCGCCACACAGCCAGCGCATTGCCGCTTGCGTCAAAAGCGACTTGAGGGTTGAAAGCATTCCCTGCGTTGTCGGTCTCGATCAGGGTGGCCATGCCCCAAGCTTTTGCAGTTGGCGCGGTGATGGTGATGGTAGTGGTAGCTCCACCGTTGTTGGTGGACGGGCTGGTAGCGGTGTTGCCGCCGCTGCTGCCGCTGCTGCTGCCGCCGCCGCCGCAGGCTGCGAGGGCAGCCATCAGGCACAAGACCAAGGTGGCTTTAAAGTGAGCCAAGGCAGGGTGATTCATGGTGGGACTTTCAAAGTTGAGTCAAAGACAAAAAAGCCGAAACGAAGCGGTTTTCGCAAGCTTCGATGCCTGGAAGTGTTCACGACCTCTGCAACGCTGCCTATCCCCAAAGTTTGTGCAATCTCGCCAACGCATCCCAAAAAATGGGGATGTAGGGCTTTGCAGCTGCCATTAGCCCCCTCAGCTCAGCTACTATTTCGCTTTGACATATGGTCTGGCTTGACGCTAACGCGCCACCGTTTTAAGGGGTAAAAATGTTGGAACAGCGCTTATCCCAGAAAAGTGCCGCATGCAACTCAACTGTTCCCATCACAGTTGCGATCGTTGAGGACGAGCCGCATGTGCGCTCTCGTTTTGAGGCAGCGGTTCGGTCGCACCCGAGGCTGTCGTTGCTTTTTGCCGCTTCGACAGCAGCTCAGGCCATTGAGCTGACCCAGCAGCGACCTGCGGATGTCATGCTTATTGACCTTGGGCTGCCGGACAGAGATGGTCGGGACGTTATTAAATGGTTGGCGGTTCAATACCCTGCGGCGCTAGCGATGGTTGTCACTGTATTTGCGGACGAAGAGCACGTGCTCACCAGCCTGGAAGCAGGCGCTGTTGGCTATTTGCTCAAAGACACACCGGGTGAAGAAATTGCCCGGCACATTGTTGAGCTTTTTGAGGGCGGATCACCGATTAGCCCGTCCGTGGCGCGCTCGGTCATCAAACGGTTCATCAGCAAAAAACCCGATGTGGTTGTGAAGTTGGACAACCCACTGAGCGAGCGAGAGCTCGAAGTGTTGAGGCTGATTGAAAAAGGAATGAGCTACGAAGAGGTGTCTGAAATACTCGGCATCACCTGGCACACCGTCACAGCGCATCTGCGCAACGTGTACCGAAAACTGCAGGTAAATTCAAAAGGGCAAGCAGTTTTTGAGGCGAAGCAGCGCGGATTTTTGTAGTCTGAATAGTGCTGCAGCGACGAAAAACTCTGCCGACTTGTGGTCGCCTTCGCCAAAGACAAATCAGGATCACATTGATAGCCGCTTGAAGCCCGACGCCAGCACGAACCCGCTTGATATTGCACGTCATCCGCATGCCAGCGCATTACGGTGCGCTAAGCCCGCTGCTGCATGTGCTGCTGCTGCAACTGCTGGCGTACCACACGGCAGTTGCGCGAGGGACGGATGTGGACACGCCGAGGAATTTGGCGAAGTCGGTGACCGTGGAGTAACCGCTTTCGGAAGGCGTGAATGCCGTTTTGGCAAAGCCAAATCCAGGTCTTGGCTTGGGGAACGAGGCCCGCCGCCAGCGGCAAGAAACTTTCTCAGTTAAGGACGAAATTGATGCTCCGCGTGACGCCCTGATTGCTGCGCTTGAAATGCGCCTGCACCCCGCCAGCCATAGCCAACCCTTGTTTACCATTCGCTGAGCCGTAGTCTGATGTGTCGATAAAACAGAAAAAAATAAACACGTTATTTCCACATGTCGATGGCATCGACACGTGATCATTTCATGTTCAAAAAATTAACAAATGTCAACATGTTTGATTCAATTCCGGTTTGGCGTTGCTGCAAGCGGGCAAAGACAAAGTAGCATCAGAGGAAGAGCAGATGGCGTCTGATTTCATCGGGTTGCCACCAGCAGAGCAGGTGGTACTGTGGCGGCTCCTGGAGCAGGGCCAGAAGTTCAGACCCTACGACGCTGCCGCCCTGGCTTTTTATGAAGAAAAACTGGGCAAAAAATTAAGCCCGGCGCAAGCGCAAAACGCACTCGACGGCCTTCGAGGCAGAAACCCGTCCATGGTGTGGAAGTCATTGCGAGGCGAATACGCGGTGGACGATGCGGCTATGCATCATTGGTATGACGGGGCAATAAATGACGGTGCCTGGCCGCCTCGCGGGGCGCTGATGTCCGATGTGGTTGCCAAGAAGAAGCCGCGCAAATGAGCCAAATGCTGCACGTGGTGCCGCTGCGATTGCTGGCGCATCACACGGCGGTTGCACAGGGGACAGATGCGGGCAAGCCAGGTAATTTGGCGAAGAGCGTGACGGTGGAGTGAGGAGGCTGGTGAGGCTTCGAAAAGCGGAACTTTGCGGCAATTGCAGAAATTAATTGGCACTTCACGCTAGACGCTGCCCGGAACGTCATGCTGAAGCACGAACAAAGACTACCGACTGCGATTTGGTATCTGGTGCTATCCGAAAAATAGGGCTTGAAGCAAGTTCAGTGGAACGCCACTAACTCTTTAGCGCATGCCGCGTCTGTATCGCCGGCGGCAAATTTTACGTTCAGTTGGGCTGCTTCCAGTCGCAATTCTTCCAAGCTGTCCGCTATCGCTTCACGATCTGCAGAGCCTAAGCTAGCACTGTTCAGTGGCGGATAACCAAGAACGACTGCAGCAAGACCTTGCTCCTCCCGTGCGATGTGGGCCATGTGAACTTCTGCCATTAAGCCCCGGGCGTTACGTACAGCACCATTCAAGTTCTGCTGCTGTAGCAGCCCTAAATGCGCAACTAGGCGGTCCGATAGGAAGCCAAACCTAACAGGTCGGTTTTTCGTTAACAGCTTGGCCTCAATGTTGAAGTATGGACTAAGTTCAGGCCGCTGATCGCTAACCTCCTTTTTAACGCGTGTGATGAACTGGTGATTAACTTTTTTTCCACCATCTGTAGCAGGTTCTGATTCATCCAATAACCCCGGGTCACTCATGTTACACATGCTAGAAGTCATGATTAAAGCAATTTGCACCAATTCTTGCTCCGTATTTACATGTGAATTGAATAAGCTACCCAAAAAAGTCCCGTAAAAGGGGGCTTCCATGTCGCTTAAAGATTGGATGTTCGCTATCTGATTTAGCAGACTGAAGCCGCGGTCCAGCATCATCTCAGCAGAGGCACCATTCGCAGAATATAGTGCCATCAGTACACCCGGCTTGACGGCTTTGTGCGCTTTCGTTTTTCCATGTAGTGAAGTTATGCAGCCCACGCAGAGTCGTTCGCCTGACCCCATTACAGGCTCCCAATAAATCGCACGCCAGCTGCCAACCGTGTGGCTTAGTGCGGGGGCAGTCAAAATAGTCATAAGTTAGAGTTCACAGTTGAAGATATGCCAGATAAGCGTGTTGTGATGAGCGACTCAAAATTTGCAGCAAATGGCGACGTAAGTGAATAAGCGTTGAGATCCGCCATAGGCAGACTATGGCAACCTGCTGGAAAAGTCAATGAAGCCGACACTGATTTCAGCCTGACTGCTTGAACCTCCTGGCCGGTCAAACAACCCTGCATCAGCTGGAAAATTGGCTGAACGTTGTCATATAGAAATGCATCTAGGCTGCGAGCGTGATCAATAGCAACGAAATCCGCACCGTCGATTAACAGATTGCCCACATGGCGATCTGCATTTTTTATCAATACATCGAAGGCAAGGAGTCGACCGATTCCCATCCAGGCAGCTAGTTCAGTTGCAATCACAGTCAAAAGGGTCAGGTTTGGCACGTTGGGGTCGATACGAAAAGCTTGCAATAAATTTGGATAACTTGTGTCTACGCTGGCAAAGAGCCAGTCTGTACCCTCCGCAACAATTGCACACTGTGGCGCGCGCAATCCTAGATCTTGAGCCAGCAAGGCGCAAAAGCATTCAACTGCTAGTTCTAGCGGCGTAGTGCATTTGACAATCACTCCGGCCCGGGAGCCGCCGCCAAACTCAGCCACGCCTCTTCTAGCACCTGTAATCCCAATATTTACCGGGAGAGCACCTGGTTGAAGAATGCCAATTCGTATTCTCGGGCTGATATTTGTTGTCATTACTTCTCTTTGTTGTGTAACTTGCAAGTACAACGTTCGCAACCATTGACTAGGCTATTCAACGGCTACCCGCAGCCGCTTAATTCTAGTGTTGAGTCAACGCCCGCTAGTTGACTTGCCCCAACTCATAAGCTGAGCCGAAGACTTCGCCAGAAAAGTACACGCCGTGTTATCGGACTGCGGCATACGCTGCCCCCCATCGCAATGGAAGGGCCCTCAAACTCACGAACAATTCGGGTCAGACTCCAATACTGTTCAGTTAGATGGAATTAAAGTAAACTTACCTTTCAGTTGCGTCATCAACTGGAGGCTTCATGGCAAGAACCAAAGCAGTGCTGCCCGCAG
>JAYUVG010000161.1:0-5669 GCA_043754255.1 Polaromonas sp.
GAAGGACGGCATCATGCGCCGCTCACCTCGTCAACTATTGAGTTTCACACTCAGCCGCATCGCCGCTGTGTTTGCTCTGTTTTTTGTAGCTGCTGGCGCGCAAAACACCTGGGCTACACCCACATTTGCCTTCTACTACGGCAAAGACATTCCATGGGAAGCACTGGGCGCATTTGATGTGGCGGTGGTAGAACCCGGCAACGTTGGAGTCAGTGGCTGGAGCCATCGTCTGAACCCTGGCACGACCGTAGCGGCTTACATCGCAATCGGTGAAGTCCACCCCACGCGGGGCTATTTCAAAGCCATGCGACCCGAATGGAAGCTGGGTGAAAACGCCGATTGGGGCTCTATCGTGGTCGACCAGGCCGCGCCCGGCTGGTCTGCGTTTTACCTGGCGCAGGTCATCAAGCCGCTGTGGGATCAAGGCTATCGCGCGTTTTTTCTGGACACACTGGACTCGTTCTACCTGGTGGCCAAAACACCTGAAGCGCAGCAAAAGCAAATCGCGGGCATGGCCAATCTGATCAAAGACATCAAGCGCGCCTACCCCGATGCCAAGCTGATTTTCAACCGGGGATTCGAAATTTTGCCCCAGGTCAACACCCTGGCCTATGCGGTGGCGGCTGAGTCGCTGTTCCAGGGCTGGGACGCTGGCAAAAACGAATACCGTGTGGTGCCGCCCGCTGACCGCGACTGGATCATGGGGCAGCTTAAAAAATGCCGCGACGAGTACAAGCTGCCGGTGATTGCGATTGACTATGTGCCGCCCACTGACAGGGCTCTGGCGCGCGAGACCGCCCAAAAAATCAAGGCGTTAGGCGTGATTCCGTGGGTGACCAACCCCGCCCTTGACATGCTGGGCATTGGCCAGGTGGAGGTACTGCCGCGCCAGGTGCTGGCCATTCACGACGAGCCCGGCAACCTGGCGTTGTTGGCGGAGCACGAGATTCATCGCATCGGCGCCACGCCGCTGAACTACCTGGGCATGGACCTGCGCTACGTTTACCGCGACGCACCTGAAATGCAGGAGCTTTCAAAACAGGTGCTGGCCGGCCGTTATGCGGGCGTGATGACCTGGTTTAACCGGGGCGGCTTTCAGCAAAGCGCTGCGCTGACGCAACTGCTGGACAACGCACGCACGCAAGCGGTTCCGCTGGTGCTGCTGGGCGACCTGCCAAGTGCCACCACCATGGGCTCTCTTGGCGTTGACATGGGCGCGCCCGTCAAGCCCGACAAGCTGGCCAGGTTTGAAAAGCTGTCCCCGCATGTGGGTTATGAAATTGAACCCATGCCTGCGGTTGAAAGTTTTGCCGCGCCCACCGTGCGGCCGGGCAAAGGCGATGTGTGGCTGCGCGTGAAGTCGCCTGCGGGCAGCGGCGGTGGCGATGAAGACGTGATCGCCATCACCGCGTGGGGCGGGTTCTCGTCGAACCGCTACTTTAAAGTTGACTTGCCGCAGGACAAGGGTGGGCGCTGGGTTGTCAACCCGATGGCGTTTTTCAAAGCCGCGCTCAAACTTGACGGCAACCTGCCGACACCAGATGTCACGACTGAAAGCGGCCGCCGTCTGCTGATGATTCACGTCGATGGTGACGGGTTCCCGAGCCGTGCAGAAATCGCCGGCACGCCATTGGCGTCAGAGGTCATGGACAAAGAGTTTTTGCAGCGCTACCGCTGGCCCAGCACCATTTCCATCATTGAAGGCGAGGTTGCGCCCATCGGGCTGTACAAAGCCATGTCGCCGGTGATGGAAAAAATCTCCCGTCAGATTTTTGCGCTGCCGCATGTCGAAATGGCCAGCCACACCTACAGCCACCCTTTTTATTGGGCCGACGCTGAGCTGGGGGTGCAAATCCCCGGCCGGGTCGTGAGCCTGAAAATCCCGGGCTACACCTACGACGCGGCACGTGAAATCGTTGGCGCACGGGATTACATCAACACGTTAGCACCACCGGGTAAAAAAACCCGCATGGTGCTGTGGAGCGGCAGCACCGAACCGCTGGCCACGCCGGTTGCGCTTGCCTACAAGGCGGGCTTGCTCAATATGAATGGCGGCTTCACCACGATATCGAAGGCCGAGCCATCCCTGACATTGGTCGCGCCGATTGGCATCATGAAAGGCGACTACTACCAGGTGTATGCGCCGATGCAAAACGAAAACGTTTACACCAACAGCTGGACCGGGCCGTTTTATGGTTTTGAGCGGGTGATCGAAACCTTCGAGATGACCGACAAGCCGCTGCGCCTGAAACCCGCCAACATTTATTACCACACCTACATTGCCAGCAAACGCGCCAGCATTGCGTCACTGCACAAGGTGTATGGCTGGGCTGAAGAGCAGCTCAAGCAGCAAAAGCTGCACCCGGTGTACGCCAGCGAATATGCCGAGCGCGTGCTCGACTGGCGGCGCGCGACCGTCGCGCGAACCGATGCCGGACTGGAGCTGCGCGGGGGACGCAACCTGCGCCAGTGGCGGGTTGATGCCAATGCGGGCATGCCGGTTGTCAGCGCCGCTTCAGGCATTGCCGGACAAGTCCTGCATGAACAAGTCCAGTTTTTACATGCTACAAAATCGGTAGCGAGTTATACAATATCAGCGGGTTCAAACTCATTTTTTCTGGAATCAGCTAATGCAAAACTCCTGTCTTGGGAAACAAGTGATGGCAAAGGTGACGGCAAAACAGGCAAGCTGCATACCCTGCGCTTTGACGGCCACTTGCCTTTGCACGCCCGTCTGGCAGCCCCAGACTGCGAGTTGCAACCCGCCAGCGGCCAGCGCGCAACCCGCCGGGGCGACCGGCTGGATATAGAGGCAACCGGCATTGGCAGCACCACCGTCATACTCCGTTGCTCCTGATGACAGGGAGCGCAGCCGCATCCTGTCGTGGGGTGCGCTGGGCGGCATTGTGGTGCTGGCCATAGGCGCTTTAGTCCTGGTTTTCCCAAGAAGCGATTTGTTGACCCTGTTGCGCGGTGAGACAGACCAGGGCAACCGCGACCTGACCGTCGCTTATTTGCGCAACATCATTCGCACCGAACCCAAAGATTTAAGCCTTCGCCTGCTGCTGGTTGAAAAGCTGCTGGGCGGAGGCGAGCTCAAGGAGGCACGCCAGGCGCTGACAGATGCACTGCCCCTGGCCCGCAGCACCCCAGCGGGTCTGGCAGACTGGAACCGCTGGGACCTGGCCTGGTGGCAGGCGCAACTGGGGCGCGCCATCGAAGGCGGCAAAGACGCCGACATTGTGCAGGCCGCCACAGAGTTGCTGGCGCGCTTGAAACGTAGCGCAGAAAGTGCCAGCAACGCTGCGCAAGTCTTCACGTCCATCAGCGCGGCCAATGCGCTGGCAGCGATGCTGGGTAGCAGCCAACCAGAATTCACCCAGCAAATCCAGGCCATGCAAGACGCATTGCTGGCACGGCTGCTGGGCCTGCCGTCGGCCACGGCGCAAGACCTGGCACGCGGCGCAACGCTGTCCCTTGCTGCTGGACGTTTGCCGCTGGCCAGTGATCTGTTTTTTGCAGCACGGCGCAAAACCACCGCAGTTGAAACGCGTTTGCAGCTGCTAAAAAAAGGCGTTCAGGCCTTACTGGCTGCTGGTGACTCACGCAAAGCCTGGCAAACTGCGCTGCGTGAAGCACAGCCGCTACCGCCGGGTGATGCGACCTGGTGGTACCTGGCGCAATTGGCTTTGGGTGCAGGCGAGCCGCGTGAGGCTGGCGTGGCCCTGCGCAATGTGATTCCTATCACCGCTGACCCCACGCTGCTGGCCAACACCTTGAGCGCCGAACAACTGCAACTGGCCTGGGACACTTTTGCCGCAGCCGGTGATTTGAACGCCGCCTTGCTGGTCACTGAAGCAGCGCTCCTGGCTGAGCCGCAAAGCGCGTTGTGGCTGGAGCGCAGAGCGCAAATGTCGGAATGGGCAGGCAAAGCACCACAAGCGCTGGCAGCATGGCTGGAGTTATTGAAACGCGGTGCCAGCGCTCGTGCGCTTGAAAATGTGTTCCGCCTCAGCCCCATGCTGTATGACGACGATGCGCTGCTGGCCGCCTGGCTGGCACTGGCCAGGCAAAAGCAGCTCAGCACCGACGAAGTGGCCAAAATCATTGAAACCTATGAACGACTGGGTTCGGTTGAAGGGGCGTTGAGCTTCTTGCGCAACCTGCGTGGCAAGGTGGGCGGCGATAAGCCAGGTCAGCTGACCACCGAGCGCACCGCGCAGTGGCTCAGCCTGGAGGCGCAATTGCTGGACCGCGCAGGCCGACCTGCCGAGGCAATTGCAATTCTGGAGCAACTCCGCCCCAACGGTTTGAGCCTGCCCGATGCCATGCTGCTAGCTAACCTGCAGCTGAAAAAAGGCAGCCTGCCGCTGGCTTTGCGCGCCTTGCGTGCGGCGCGTTTAACTGGCCAGTTCAACGACGCGTACTGGAGCCTGCTGGCAGACGTGGCCTATGAATCCGGCGAGCGTGACGCGGCCCAATCTGCGCTTGACCAGTTGATTGCCAACGGTACGCCGCAGTCTTACCAGGCCGAGCGAGCGATTCGGCTGCGCATTGATGCCAACCGCGTGCCTGAGGCCTTGCTGCTTGCAGCGCAGCTGTACAAGCGCTTCCCTGAAGACAAGATTGTGTACGCCTGGATGGACGCGCTGAGCAGCCAGAAAAACCCGATAGGCTTGACGGGGCTGATGGCCGCATTGACAAAAACGCATCGCCGTAGCCTGGAAGCTTCTGCCACATTTTTAGAAAGGCGCGGCGGGCTGTACGCCGTGCTGGGCAAAATACCTGAGGCCAAACGCGATTACATCAAAGCGCTGCAAATCAAGCCCGACAACCCGTCCACCCGCACCGCTTATTTTTGGTTACTGATTGACCAGCAAGACCGCACAGCGCTGCGCAAAGAAATCAGCCAGCTCAGTCGCAATGAGCAGCGCAACCCGGCCTACAACGAGGTCTTGACCGCAGGTTGGCAACTGTTGGGCGAGCCGCGTCAGGCGCTGGCGCTGATGCAAAGCGTGAGCCGTGCGCGCGGCAATGATTTCTTGTGGCTCATGAACTATGCCGATGTACTGGAGGTCGCAGACCGCCAAACTGCGGCACTGCGCGTGCGCCGCCATGCCTGGCTGCTGGCGCAGCGCGCAGCGGCGCGCCCTGCAGACAAAGAACAGGCCAGAAATGCGCTCATCATCCAACTGCGGCTGGCGGCTGAATTTGCAGGCGGCACAGACAAAGCGCGTTTGTGGCGTGACCTGGGCGGCTTGCTTAAAACCAGCCAGGCCAGCACGGAGCCTGCACAAATGCAGCAGGCGCAAGAGCTGGTCGGTGCCTGGCTGCTGTCTGAAGGCCGATTTGACGCTGCACAGCACTGGCTGTGGCAACAGCATGCCGCACGGTTGGCTGTGCCTGCCTACCAGGAGCTGGCTGTAGCACTGGCGCAAAACGACAAGGACGCGCTGGCGCGTTTGCTGGACAAGGCCGATGGCCTGCAGGCCAACACCCTGAGCCCGCAAGACCGACTGAGTGCTTTGCGCGCTTTGGGCTTGCGCGACCAGGCCGCCAGCCTGGGCACAGAACAAGCCCTCAAACGCGCTGAAGGGCTGGATGATGAAGCCCAGCGGGCGCTGCAAGAAGACCTGTTGGTCACCGCCAGCCGCGCCGGGGTGCAGTCA
>JAYUVG010000162.1:0-81084 GCA_043754255.1 Polaromonas sp.
TTTTTGGTGGAGGCGGCTGAGGGGTAGGTGACTTGCCAGCCCAAAAACAAGATTTGCAAAATCTATAAAGGCTTTGTACATGTCCTCTTTGTCTTACACGTCAGCGCTGCTTCAACATTGGGGGGTTCACGTCCAAAACATCCCAGTTTCAGATGCTCAAGGAAAGAAAGCGGCAGACTTCCTGGCAACGTTTGGATCTACGCGCGTTCTCATCGAGGAAAAAACGAAGGAAGACGACGTCGATTACATCGCGCAAAGAGAGCAAGAGCTTAAGAGCGGCAAAGTTCACGGCATCACCTTGCCAATCAAACGCGATGAGACGATATCTGGAATTGTTGGTAAAGCCTCACGGCAATTGGTTTCTTCGTCGAATCTTCCGCATGATTTTCGTTCGATGTGGTTTACGGCAAAGGGAGTAACTGCAAGGGGAAAGTACGAACAATTTATGGCGACACTTTATGGCCGCACTAACATTATTGAAATGAACAAGTCGGTTTATCGGCGCTGCTACTTTTTTCGAAACGCTGACTTCTTCAAACGGGCGTCAGTGATAGACGGCGCTGTGGCCGCGTATACCGACGGTGTCTCAATCTCTGCAAAGTTGTGCCTGAACCCGTTGTCGCCTAGATACGAACAACTGAAACTTTCGGAAGTCTGCGCGCCGTTTAACGGAGCCGTCGAGGATCCTCTTGAGTTGGAACGATCAGAGTCGGCTTTCGTACTTGATGCAGCGATTGATCGAAAAAACGAACCTGAACTGCTTGCGTTCCTACAAAACAAATATGTGACTGGCCCGCTGATGAAGTTTGACCTTGGTTATACCAACGCTTCAATACTCACGCCGCAGGAGACATGAAGGACATGAGGGTAAGGTCTTTCATCATCTCATCGACGCTACGCCGACCTCAATTTCACCAATGTCAGGCGGCTCGGAGTAGCAGCTCCAAGGCATAACAATCAGTCTCAAACCTATGCATCATCCCCGCCCGACTTGGCCAATATCTCAAGCGCGCGCTGCGCTGACCCGCCCTGCGCGCGCGCCTGCAAAAACTCTTTTGCAGTGCGGCGGCACGCCAGCTTTTCGGCTACTGCTACGTTGATGTACTGATTTATCGCGACCCCATCGTCTGCAGCTGCCTGGCGCAGGGCGTCCAGCATCGAATGAGGACGTCGCAGGGCGAAATTGTTGGTTTGCATCGTCAGTGCTCCTATTGAGGTTTAGCGGGACTGGGTCGTTTAATTGCGGTTGCCACACATGCACAGCACACGCATGCATGTCAAATCATTCAACGTCGCATGCGATTGCCGACTTTCGCTGAGACAGTTAAAGGCAGCTGGAGCTTTTCGATGCAACCGCATCGTTCAAACTAATCTCTTCTGTTGAGCTACTAATGTTCAAACCGAACCGGATCCCTAAGTGTAATAACAAAAGGCCTCGCAAACCCTGCAAATTGTTAGTACAATTTCCATAATGCTAATTGCATTTGACGCAGCAAAGAATGAAGTCAACATCCGTGAACGCGGCTTGAGCTTTGAGCTGGCGGCCGATTTCGACTTCGGCACGGCAGTCATTGATCAAGACACCCGCAAAGCGTATTCTGAGACGCGCTTTGTAGCGGTGGGACTTTTAGGCAGTCGCTTGCATGTGATGTGCTTCACTCCGGCTGATGGCGGCATTCGTGTCATCAGCTTTCGCAAGGCTAACACTCGAGAGGTAAAAGACTATGACCAAACACGCACCATTGACTGACAAAGACGGCGAAGTTCGTGAGCTAACTGCAGTTGACCTGCGTCGTTTCAAGCCAGCAGCTGAGGTACTGCCAGCTGAATTGCTGAAGGTCATGGGCATCAGGCCACGGGGGCCGCAAAAAGCGCCTACCAAGCAAGCCACGACCATCCGCTTGTCGCCGGACGTAATGGCCGCGTTCAAAGCCACGGGTACAGGCTGGCAAACCCGCATTGATGCGGCTTTGAAGGACTGGCTGCGGACGCATTCACCAATTTGAGATTTATTTGGAATTTTTTTACTTTAATGCAATGCAATGCAATGCAAATCATGACGGCTGCCACTCTGTCCGTTCGGGTTTCGTCTGAACTCGCTAATCACACCAGGGAATTGGCTCAGGTGCTCAATATGCCGATCTCTGAGTACCTTCGTGAGGCGGTTCGTGACAAAAACGTACAGGTGCTGAAAGACCGTATGGTTTTTTTGTCTAAACAACTGTCTGCCAAACACCTTCTTGAAAGCAACGGCATGGATGCATCGACTGGTAACGGCCTTAAATAGACCCTTGCGCGGGATGCGGGTTGAGCGCAGCCAGATGTTTAAAGTTGATCTTGAGCCGCCAGCTCACAAATCGTGGTTATGCAAGCGCGGCCGACCTTCACTGATGATGAGCGCAAACTGTGAAGCCTGCAAATGGACGACTGCCAACCAGCTCGTCAACTTCAAAACTACAGGTTTTGAACGTCAAACCCGCATTGATGCAGCCCTGGAAGATTGCAGGCGCATGCACCGCTGGTCTGAAGCTGACCTGGAATCTTTTTAGTCATTTTTTAGCATCAAATACGCTTGTAGCCAGCGTAAATAGCGCGCAAGCAGCTCCTGTATTCATAGCATCTATACAGGGCAAATTGACGAAAAAAATTGCTCAGCGGTTATCCGTCAAGCGTTGTTAAAAGTTTTCAGATTGGACGCCGCCTGACTTGTCTTCAGTCGCACCGCCTACGCTCTGCGTTGACCCGCCCTGCGCACGCGCTTGCAAAAACTGCGCTGCCGTACGGCAGCAGGCCAGTTTTTCGGCGGCTACTACTCCAACCGGTTGTTTGATTACCTTGTAGCCGACCATGATCTAACCCGCCAGTGGTTGGTTTATTGGTAGTTCAGCCGTGTCAGACCTGATGAAGGAAACATACTGCTCAGGATGTTGCTTCTGCTTATGCAAAAGCGCAGCAAAATAAGCCGAAAAATCACCACCGTGCTGATTGAGAAGCTGCGCCCGCACCGCATGAATTTCATCCACTATTGTGTCGTTGCTCATATCAATTCACCTCCAGTAGTTCAAGTGGGGAGCACAGCACGGGGCACGGCAAACCAAACGATTCACAAACCTGGCGCACTTTGACGGCGCTTTGTGCGTTGGCAATGTGCTTGAAGTTCCATGTCAAAACGAAATCCATCTTTTCAATAGCGGCAATGGCGATGTGCAAGGCATCAACTTGAGCCTTTGCAGGCAGCGCTGTGGCCAAGACCAGAGCGTTGGCCAAATCGAAAGCCCGCAGCGGAATTTCCAGCAGTTTCATGACGTCGAGGACTGCCAGCCGCTGCGTAGCAGCCTGCAGGTCGCCCATTGCGGCTTCACTGCGCACAGCTTCACTGAAATAAAGCTCAAAAGCATGACGCTGGTTTTGCCACCATTCCCGCGTCACTTCCTGATGCGCAGCCATGACCAAATCACGGCTCGGCCGAGCAGTTAAATAGCTGATAACAGAGGTTTCGACATAGACGCGTAACTTCATGCGTGCATTGTATGCAGGGATAAAGCAGAAGAATGAAAAGCCCACGGCCGACCTTCAGTGGTGATGAGCGCAAACTTTGAAGCCTGCAAATGAACGACTGCCAACCAGCTCGTCAACTTCAAAACTACAGGTTTTGAACGTCAAACCCGCATTGATACAGCCCTGGAAGATTGCAGGCGCATACATCGCTGGTCTGAAGCTGTTCTGGAATCTTTTTAGTCATTTTTTAGCATCAAATACGCTTGTAGCCAGCGTAAATAGCGCGCAAGCAGCTCCTGTATTCATAGCATTCATACAGGGCAAATTAACGGAAGAAATGCTCAGCGGTTATCCGTCAAGCGCTGTAAGAGTTTTCAGATTGGATGCCGCCTGACTTGTCTTCAGTCGCATCGCCTACGCAAGAAGTAAGGCGTTGCGCTGACAGTAGGAGTGAATCAAGGAGCGTATGTGACCTTATCCAGTCCCCCACCCATCCCACCCAACCCGGTTGACCCTGACACGGCAGAGCAAGCCGTTCCTGGTCATGGTGTTCCGTCGCAAGATCCCGAATCTTCTGCTCAGGTTGGGCTCAGTGCTGATGAAGCTGCACGGGAATCAAAGTCGGTGCTGACCGGCGGCGGTTTGGTGGCGGGCATCGTGACTGGTGCTGGTGTAGGCGCAGTGATCGCTGGCCCGGTGGGCATCTTGGCAGGCGGCACGGTGGGCGCGATAGCAGGCGTTGCGGCAGGCGTGGTGGGCAGTAACGTGGTGGGTGAATTGGTAAAACCGAAACAGCCAGTCATTGCTGATGACGACCAGCAGAATCCCGACCACGTTAAGCCAAGAGAATTTTGAGTTCACAGCGCGCGTGACCACATAGTCTTTGCATAGCGTTGAGCCATTCGTTACCTAGTTCACAACCGAAAGCAAAACCATGGCAACCCAAGACCTGAAAGTCGGCGACGAAGTTACCTGGAGCAGCACGCAGGGCAAAGTCACGGGCAAGGTAAACAAGAAACTGACAGCGCCAATGGACATCAAAACGCACCATGTGGCGGCGTCGCCTGACAACCCGCAACTGCTGGTGCAAAGCGCCAAGAGTGGCAAGCTGGCAGCGCACAAACCTGGCGCTTTAAAAAAGGTAAAGGCTAAATGAGCGCCGAAAAGACTGCAGACTACATCGACGCAGCAGCTTCCATCAAGGAGTTCAGGCAAGCCGTCAACATGTCGGCCAAAGTATTGACTAAATGGCTGCAAACTGAAGAGTCCAAGGCAGTCGGATTTAAAAGCACCGAAGGCGGTGAATCGGTAGGCCATTTGTCAGGCAAGAAGATCGTTGAAATGTTGGGCAAATCAGCATCTGACTACAGCAGCGATGAGGTTGCCCACGCCCGCAAAGTAGTCGGCTACATTCACCGCCATTCAGCACAACGCCCGGCGGGCGATGTTAGCGAAACGCATTGGCGTTATTCGCTGATGAACTGGGGCCATGACCCTCAAATTTCTGACAAAACTGTTGGCAAGGGCAAGTAAACATGGCTGAAGCATCGTCCCGGGTTTTGTGGAAAGGTGCCATCAGCTTTGGGCTGGTGCACATACCCGTGGGCTTGCATTCAGCTACCACCGAATCAGGCCTTGACTTTGACTGGCTGGACAAGCGCACCATGGACCCGGTGGGCTACAAGCGCATCAATAAAAAAACCGGCAATGAAATGACGAAGGAAAACATCGTCAAGGGCATTGCATACGAGCCAGGCCAGTACGTGGTGATCAGCGACCAGGACATTGCCGATGCCTACCCCCGAACCACGCAAACCATTGAGATTGAAGCGTTTGTCAACGCAGGGGATATTCCGTTTGTGTACCTTGAGCGGCCCTACTACATTGCGCCGATCAACAAGGGTGCCAAGGTGTATGCGCTGCTACGCGAAACGCTGATCAAAACTGGCAAGGTGGGCGTGGCGCGGGTGGTGATTCAAACCAAACAGCATCTGGCAGCGTTGATCCCGTCGGGGCGCGGCATGGTGCTTAATTTATTGCGCTGGGGCGATGATGTGCGGCCCTGGACGAATCTTGATTTGCCGCCTGAAGGTGTGAAAGCAGCAGGCCTGGTGGATGGCGAGCTGAAAATGGCGGAGCAACTGGTGGCCAGCATGAGCACGACATGGCAGCCCGATGCGTACAAAGACGAATTTAAAAACGCCATTTTGAAGCTGGTTGACCAGCGGGTAAAAGCTGGCAATACTGAAAGTGTGACACCGCTTGAGACGGTTGAAGAAGGTGCTACTGGTGGTGCGCAAATCATCGACTTGACTGAGTTGCTCAAGCGCAGCTTGAATAAAAAACCGGCTGGCAGCGCGCCGGTTGCATCGAAAAAGACAGCTGCGAAAAAAGCTGCGCCCAGACGACGCGCGGCTTGAATGGGCGACGCAATTTAAGGCATCTGCATGGCCGACCCCGACCTGCTGGCCAGCTACCGGCAAAAGCGCAACTTCGCCATCACGCCAGAGCCGCAGCATGACATAAAGAAATTTGATAAAGCAGGTTCGCAGGGGCTCAAGTTTGTTGTGCAAAAGCATTGGGCAAGGTCTCCTCATTACGACTTAAGGCTGGAATTTGAAGGCACGCTAAAAAGCTGGGCAGTGCCCAAGGGCCCGAGCCTGGACCCACACGTTAAACGCATGGCGATTCAGGTAGAAGACCACCCGATTTCATATGGTGACTTTGAGGGTGAGATCCCTGCCAAGCAATACGGTGCTGGCCGCGTGATTGTTTGGGACAGTGGAATCTGGTTGCCTGTGACGGATACAACGCAAGGCTTCAAGGATGGCAAGCTCAAATTTGAATTGCTGGGCCACAAGCTCAAGGGCCGCTGGGCGCTAATACGCATGCATAAAAACAGAAGCATGGATAGCGAAAAGCAGACGGCGTGGCTGTTAATCAAAGAGCATGACCAATATGAAAAACCATCAGCTGACTACGACATCACCACAGCTTTGCCTGATAGCGTCAAAGCAATTGACGGCAGGCCACAACCCGCCGTAAAGCGCGCCTTGCCTGCACCGCACAGATCTGCAAAATTGCTAAAGGAATCTGGCAACGACAGCCTGCCAGAAGGCGCAGTCAAAGCGGGTTTGCCCGTTACCCTGGCACCGCAATTGGCCACACTGGTTGACGGGCCGCCTACCCATGGAAAGTGGCTGTATGAGCTGAAATTTGACGGCTACCGGTTGCTGGCCCGGCTTGACGCTGGTACCGTGAAATGCCTGACCCGCACCGGGCAGGACTGGACAGAAAAAATGCCGCAACTGGCACTGTCTCTTAAAAAGCTGGGCATGTCAGGCACCTGGCTCGACGGCGAGATTGTGGTGCTCAATGACCAGGGAATTCCTGAGTTCCAGCTGCTGCAACAAGCGTTCGAAACACAAAAACCGAATGCTGCAGCCGCCATTACCTATTACGTATTCGACATTCCGTTTTATCAAGGTCATGACCTGCGCGCGGTACCGCTGGAGCAACGCCGGAAGTTGCTTGAAAGCCTGCTTGAGAAAAACTGTTCAAGCAACATCCAGTTCAGTGCTGCGTTTGACGCGCCCACCACAGACCTGGTGCAATCAGCCTGCAAGCTGGGGCTGGAAGGGTTGATTGGCAAACGCGCTGATGCGCCTTATGTGTCTGGGCGCACGCGTGACTGGATCAAACTGAAATGCAGCCAGCGCCAGTCGTTTGCAATCTGCGGGTACACCGACCCCAGAGGCTCTCGTTCGGGTTTTGGCGCGTTGCTGCTGGGCCAGTATGACGACAACGGCGCTTTGCAATACGCCGGCAATGTGGGCACAGGGTTTAGCGAAGCCACTCTTTCCAGTCTGTTGCGCACGCTGGCAGAACTGGTAGCACCAGAATCTCCGTTTGCAGACAAGCCAGCCATTGCAGGCAAGCCGCACTGGGTCAAACCTGCCCTGCTGGCCGATGTCTCTTTTGCAGAGTGGACGAATGCAGGGCGCATTCGCCATGGCGTGTTTATGGGGTTGATAAAGAATGAAAAAGCACACATGAAAACACCTGAACCCCCAACAAAAAAGGCAGCTGCCAAGCGCCTCGTATCAGCCAAAACATCAGAAGGTGCACAGAACGGCTTGCCTGCATCGCTGCGGCTTACGCATGCTGACCGGGTGGTTGACGCGCAGAGCGGCTTGACCAAACTGGACGTGGTCAAGCATTACGCCGCTGTTGCTGCCCTGATGCTGCCGCACTTTAAAGCCCGGCCCGTCTCGCTGGTGCGGGCGCCAGACGGCGTCAAGGGTGAGCTGTTTTTTCAGAAACATGCCAAAGCGGGCGAGATTGATGGCATTGAATTGCTGGACAAGGCTTTAGACCCCGGCCACGCCAATCTGCTGGCAATTGCCGACTCAGCTGGCTTGCTTAATGCGGTGCAAATGAACACGCTGGAGTTTCACACCTGGAACGCAGTCGCCACGTCCATCAACAAACCTGACCGCATGATTTTTGACATTGACCCGGGCGAAAACGTTGGCTGGCCCGACATTCAAGAAGCCGCATTGCTGGTGCGCACGCTGCTGGAAGCGCTGGAGCTTCAATCATTTTTGAAAACCAGCGGCGGCAAAGGTTTGCATGTGGTGGTACCCCTGAAAAAACTCTACAGCTGGGACACCGTCAGGGGCTTTTCCCAAGCCGTGGTGGAGCACCTGGCCAAAACCATTCCACAAAAGTTCGTCGCCAAAAGCGGCCCGAAGAACCGGGTCGGCAAAATCTTTGTGGACTACCTGCGCAACGGCTTTGGTGCTACCACCGTTTGCGCATGGTCAGCCCGGGCCAGGCCAGGGCTGGGTGTGTCGGTACCCATTGACTGGGACGAACTGCATGCTGTGTCTGGTGGCGCACACTGGACGATTGAAAACATCGCCTCGCGTCTGGAAGTGGGCAACAGCGTGTGGGATGGCTACGCAAAGTCTGCATGCAGCCTGAGCAAAGCCATAAAGACCTTGCAATTTAAAAATTAAGCCATGAAACCACAGCGTGCCAGCCGCTTCAAATTCACACGGCGGATGGTTGCCACTGCTGTCGGTGTAGCTGTTGTGATTGGCAGCCTAGTCATGCTGTCGCTCTCGTTGCCAGTAAATACCTGGCGAACAGGCCGCGCACCGATTGAGCCTCTTGCCTATTCCGCAGGCGGCCCTGAAATCGGCCCGACTGACAGGATCTGGATTGACACAGACGCTGCCTGCGGAGCCGGGCCGCGAATTGACCCGGACGATTGTTTTGCCATTGTTCTTTTACTGAAGGCCAGAGGTGCGCATATCGCAGGCATATCAACAGTTTTTGGAAATGCTTCGCTCGCTGTAACCGACGCCACTACGAAAGATTTGATAAGCCGCATGGGCTATGAACAAAGCCATGCCGCCAAAATCTATACAGGCGCAGCGGCACTGCTTGATGTTTCACCGGCCACTGCAGCAACACCAGCGCAAGACGCCTTGCGTGCTGCGCTGGCGAAAGGCCCACTTACCATCGTCAGTTTGGGGCCGTTGACCAATATTGCGGCTGCCCTTGAGCAAAGCCCTCCTTTGCAGGCAAACGTCAAGGCATTGATAGCAGTGATGGGCCGCCGCCCGGGTCATATTTTTCATCCTGCTGAAGGAGCGAAAGGTGCAAGTCTGTTGGGCCACGGCCCGGTGTTTCGGGACTTCAATTTTGCAAAAGACGATGTGGCTGCTGCGCGTGTTGTGTCAATGCACTTGCCACTTGTTCTGGTTCCCTATGACGCGGGTGTCAACCTGGCCATTAACGATGCTGATCTGGCGAGCTTGTCCCGTGCGGGTGGCCTTTCAAATTGGCTTGCAGCCAGCGCTGCGGACTGGCTGAACTTCTGGAAAAACGATGTTGGGCAATCGGGCTTTTACCCATTCGATCTTGCAGCGGCTGCTTATGTTCTGCACCCAACATCATTCGATTGCGCCACCGTTCATGCGCGCGTGATGCGTGACGATTCGGTCTGGACATCCTGGTTTTACCGCCCGAAGGCTCTGCTTGTCAGTCCTGCCAAACAGGCTCAGATTGAAGCGCCAAACGGCACAATGGCCAGATACTGCCCCATTGCCCGGGACGGGCTGAAGCAAACACTGCTTGCTGAACTGGCAGCTCGACAAGATTGAATCAAGGGCGAACCTCGCGGCTGGTTTGACAACTGCCCTGTACGTGAAAAATCTCGATTTTTATGCGCAAATAGGGCTATAGCCCACATAAATAGTGCGCAAGCAGCTCCTATTTATATAGCATTTGTCGCAACTCGATGTCCGGTCATTTCCCAATTGCGCCTCCGCAAAGCTTCTCCACCTCTGATCTTTTCCAGCACATCATGACAACTTTCGCAGCGCAACGTTTGTAACTAACAAGGTACAGCGCCATCGACTACAGCCTTGCCAGGCGTTTGAAGCGCATCATGAAGTTCAAGTGATTGACATCTGCACAAGGAACAGCATCATGAGAGTACAAGCCTACATAACCTTTGGCGGCCGCTGCGAAGAGGCGCTGGAGTTCTACAAAAAAACCTTGGGTGCCCAAGTCACTGGCCTGATGCGCTGGAAGGAAAGCCAGGACAAGAACATGTTGGGGCCGCCCGGGTATGAAGAAAAAGTCATGAACGCGGCTTTTCGCATTGGCGAAACGGAGCTGATGGCTGATGACGGCATGGGCGAGGCACCCGCCCAGTTCAAGGGCATGACGCTGGCCATTGAGGTGGCCGACGATGTAGAAGCAAAGCGTGTTTTCACAGCGCTTGGTGAAGGCGGAATTGTGACCATGCCTTTGGCAAAGACGTTCTGGACATCGTCGTTTGGCATGCTGACCGACAAGTTTGGTGTGCCGTGGATGGTGAATGTTGCAGCGGCAAAAGCGTGAGCTACATCGCTGACATGGAAGCACTTCATGCACGCGCAGACTCCAACAAAAAGGAAACGACCATGGCTAACAAAAACACAATCTGCATCTGGTATGAGGGTGGGGCTGAAGAAGCGGCGCGGTTCTATGCCAGGACTTTTCCCAACAGTACGCTGGACGCGATTCGATACGCGCCAGCCAACTATCCTTCTGGCAAGAAGGGCGACGTGCTGACAGTAGAGTTCACCGTCTGCGGTATTTTATGCGTCGGCCTCAACGGCGGGTCCGCGTTCAAGCAAAGCGAGGCCTTCTCGTTTCAGATCGCCACCGACGACCAGCCAGAGACCGACCGCCTGTGGAACGCCGTCGTTGGCAACGGCGGGCAGGAAAGCCAGTGTGGCTGGTGCAAGGACAAGTGGGGCGTTTCCTGGCAAATTACGCCGCGCGTGTTGCTCGATGCAGTCACTGGCCCCGAACCGGCTGCGGCTCAACGCGCGTTCATGGCGATGATGCCGATGAAAAAGATCGACATCGCGAAGATTGAGGCCGCGGTGCGTGGCTGACCTTTTGACTACGGCGACTGATTTTTTCTTAACTTCATCAATGAATGGAGCATCAAATGACAACCTCCTCAAACACATTAATCGACCTGGAAACAAAATTCTGGCAGTCAATGGTTGACCAGGATACTGCCGCTGCCTTGCAGTTGTTGCACGATCCGGCATGCATGGCCACTGCGCACGGTGCTATGAAGTTTGACCATGCGGGCTATCGGAAGATGGCGGAACAGGGGCCGATGGTCGTAACGTCTTTTGCCCTAAGCGACGTCGCGGTTATGTTCCCGACCGAGACGACAGCCGTTTTGACCTACCGCGTGAAGCAGACCGTTGGCGCGCGGGATGGCAGTCAAAGCACTACGCAAGACATGTCTGACACATCTACCTGGGTGCACTTGGGCAACCGTTGGCAGTGTGTGCTGCATACCGAATCGCCGATGGCGGCTAACCCGGTTAAGCCGTGAAACCCGCAGTACCCAAGTCGCGTTAAACGGTAGCCGGCACCTGGACACTGATTGAAGTTGCCCGCCAGGATGAACTTGAGGGCGCACTTTAATGGAAGGTTTTGCAAACGCATCAAGGACGAGAAAGCGCGTTTTCCTGACATCAGCTCCTTGCCTCAACCTATAGACAGTCTGAAGGACACGCCGCACGATCAAACAGTTACGTGACGAGTTTGCGAATTAATGCTTCACTTTTTTAACAAAGGCAAAAGACCATGAGCTCTATTATTTACATCGTTGGTTTGATCGTTGTCATTGGGTTGGTCTTGTCGTTTTTTGGCCTGCGCTGAAGCAGACAACCTGATTGAATTTTCGGCTGAGTCTGGTATTTGGCGAATAACTTTTAACTCCAACGGAGTTAATCATGACCGACGCAAAATTAAAGCCCGCCACCGAAATGGTGAAGGCAAACAATGCGTATGTGTTGAACGAAAGCAAGGCCTACCGGCAGGCGCGTAATGCCCTGGCGGCTGAAGAGATCGAGCTTAGGCGTCACATCGCGCGGGTGGCACAGCAGCGCCGCGCGTTGCCGCCGGGTGGCGAGGTCATGAAGGACTACCGCTTTGACGGCAAAGACGGCGGTGTTGGTTTCGCTGAGCTGTTTGGCGACAAAGACACCCTGGTGATCTACAGCTTCATGTACGGGCCGCAGCGCAAAACAGGCTGCCCCATGTGTACGTCGCAGCTCAGCGCCTGGGATGGCATTGCAAAACACGTCAATCAGCGTGCGGCGTTGGTCATCACAGCCCGCTCGCCGATCAAGCGCATCCTGGCTTACGGCAAAGAGCGCGGCTGGGTGAACCTTCAGCTTTACTCCGACCCAAGCGGCGACTACACCCGCGACTACGTCAGCGCCGAAGACGCCGACATGCCTGGCTACAACGCCTTCACCCGCGAGGATGACGTCATTCGCCACTTCTGGCGCAGCGAAGGCGGCAAGGAAACCGCCGACCCTGGCCAGGATCCACACGACGCGCCGGACATGTCAGCGCTGTGGACGATTCTGGACACAACGCCTGAAGGACGCGGCACAGACTGGTATCCGAAGCTGGACGATAGATGAACACCAGCTTCATTCCAGTCCTTCGTCACCGTGACGCACCAGCAGCCTTCGAATGGTTGTGAAAAGGACAGTTTCGCAAAAGATGGGTGTCAAGGAAGGGATGCGGGCATTCTTTTTAAACGCACCTCAATCTGCACTGAATGCCATCAACCTGCCGGGAATTGACGTTGCCACTTCGCTTCGAGGCGAGTTTGACTACCTCCATTTCTTCACCAAAACACAAATAGAAATGGAAGATATATTTCCAAAACTCAAACAGCATCTCAAGCCGACAGGAATGTTCTGGCTGTCGTGGCCGAAAGGCAGAAAGCTCGGGACTGACCTTGCCCTTCCTGTCGTCATTCGCATTGGCTACAGCCATGGACTGGTGGAGAGCACTTGTCTGAGTGTGGACACCACCTGGTCGGGGCTGAAGTTCACCCATCCCAAAAAGGATAAGGTTTATCGCAACAGTCACGGCCAATTAAAACGCTCGCAAAGTCCGTTGCCGCAGTAAAAACAAGGCGCTGTTGATGATGGGCCAAGTGCAAATCTCAAGAGGCTGGGGCGCGAATCCCAGGCCTTAAAAGACCTTTTTCTGTATCATTTAGGCCTCTAGCCGTTATAAATAGCGCGCAAGCAGCTCCTAAATAAATAGCAAATCAAAGTATCAGCCGATCAGCTCATATTGACCGCCTCGCTTTACTGCGCGCTGGTAAGCCGGCCGGGCGTGGATGCGCTGCAAGTAATCCATCAGCCTGGGCCGGGTCGCGTCAAGTCCGCCGCGCGCTGCTGCTGCCTCGATGGGAAAGCTTAACTGCACGTCGGCTGCGGTAAATTCATTGCCCACAAACCACGCGCTTTTGCCCAGCTCGGCTTCCAGGTAGTCCAGATGGTTGTTGATTTGCGGCATGATGAAACTGCTTTTGGCTTTGCCTGAAATCGCTTTGGCAATCGGCTTGACGAAGAACGGCATCGGCGACTTTTCAATCTTGTCAAACACCAGCTTGAGCAGCAGCGGCGGCATGATGGAGCCTTCGGCATAGTGCAGCCAGTAACGGTAGCGCAGGTAGGCGGGCAGCTCGTGCGCAGGGGCAAGGCAGCCGTCGCCATAACGCTCCACCAGATATTCAACAATCGCGCCGGATTCGGCCAGCGTCAGGTCGCCATCCGTTACCACAGGTGATTTGCCCAGCGGGTGAATTTTGCGCAGCTCAGGCGGAGCCAGCATGGTTTTTTTGTCGCGCTCATAACGCTTGATGTCGTATTCAAGTCCCAGCTCTTCCAACAGCCACAGCACGCGCTGCGAGCGGGAATTGTTCAGGTGATGGACAACAATCATGGCGCTTACCTTGCAAGTTGAAAATGCCATTGTGAAGGCTCTGCGCAAGGTGTGCCTGCAACGCCTAAAATACGTTGGTGGCATCCACTATTTCTTCCTCCATTCTTAACGCCGACCTGCACTGCCATTCGATGGTTTCTGATGGCACATTAACGCCCGAGTTATTGGCAGAACGCGCCAAAACCAATGGCGTTGAATTGTGGGCATTGACAGACCATGACGAAATTGCTGGCCAGCAACGGGCAGCTGCTGCCGCCAAAGTGCAAGGGCTCAAGTACCTGACGGGCACTGAAATATCCGTTACGTTTGCCAATGAAACCGTTCATATCGTTGGCCTGGGTTTTGACGCAGACAACGCTGACATGGTGCAAGGCCTCAAAGCCACACGCGGTGGGCGTACTGAGCGCGCCAAGGAAATGTCGGACGGCCTTGCCAAAGTCGGCATTCAGGGCGCGTATGAAGGCGCATTGAAATTCGTCGGCAACCCTGAGCTGATTTCCCGCACCCACTTTGCGCGCTTTCTGGTGGAAAGTGGTGTGTGCAGCGAGACGCATGAAGTTTTTCGCAAATACCTGACCGAAGGCAAACCGGGCTATGTTGCGCACCGCTGGGCCAGCTTGAGAGATGCGGTGGGCTGGATCACCGGCGCCAACGGTGTAGCTGTTATTGCGCACCCGGCGCGCTATAAATTCACACCGAATGAAGAATATGCGCTGTTCACTGAATTTATCGCCCACGGCGGGCGCGGCGTTGAAGTGGTCACCGGCAGCCACACAGCGGCTGAGTATGTGAAGTACGCTGAAACCGCCAAAGAGTTTGGCCTGGCTGCTTCGCGCGGCAGCGACTTTCACAGCCCCGATGAAAGCCGGATTGACCTCGGCACATTGCCGTTCTTGCCTGGCGGTTTAACGCCGGTCTGGGAACTGCTGGCGGATCGTATTCAGTGACTGCCGTGCCAGGTCAGCCCGCAATCGGCAAGTTCGCTGTCAAGGCTTGAAATCCATTCATGGCTCAATTTTTTCAAGTACACCCAGACAATCCGCAGCCGCGTCTGCTCAAGCAGGCGGCGCAGTTGCTGGCCAAAGGCGGCATTGCCGCTGTGCCCACCGATTCAAGCTACGCGCTGGTCTGCCACCTGGACGACAAAGCCGCCGCTGATGCGCTGCGGCGCATTCGTGGAGTGGACGACAAGCACCACCTGACGCTGCTGTGCCGCGACCTGTCTGAACTGAGTGCCTATGCGCGGGTTGACAACAAACAGTTTCGGCTGCTCAAGGCAGCCACACCCGGGCCGTATGCCTTCATCCTGGAGGCCAGCAAGGAAGTGCCGCGCCGCCTGAGCCACCCGTCGCGCAAAACCATCGGCCTGCGCGTGCCTGACCACAAGGCATTGCAGGCGCTGCTGGAGTTGCACGGTGCGCCACTGCTGGCCACCACGCTGATCCCGCGCGGCGCCACTGAGCCGCTCAATGATGCCAACGAAATACGCGATTTGATGGAGCATGAACTGGCTGCCATTGTGGATGCCGGTGCTTGCCATTTGGCCCCCACCACCGTCATTGATTTGACAGGCATGAGCGGCGGTGGTGAGGCGGTTGTTACCCGCCAGGGTCGTGGCGATATAGCTGTGCTGGGGCTTGGTTAAAAGGCAAAGCCTACGCGGGTGTCTGAGACAATCAGGCCATGGACATTGCCAATCTGATACAAACCGTCGCCATTTATGCCCTGCCAGTTTTGTTTGCCATCACGCTGCATGAGGCAGCGCATGGTTATGTAGCCCGATATTTTGGTGACAACACCGCCTGGATGCTGGGCCGCGTCACGTTAAACCCGCTCAAACACATTGACCCGATTGGCACCATCGTGATGCCCGCCATGATGTACCTGGCTACTTTTGCGATACCTGGTGGGCCGTTTATTTTGGGATATGCCAAGCCAGTGCCAGTGCGCTTTGACAAACTGCGAAACCCGAAACGCGACATGATCTGGGTCGCGCTGGCCGGGCCCGGTGTCAACTTTGTTCAGGCATTTGTATGGGCAGTGCTGTTTGTGGTGTTCGACAAAACCGACACAGTCGATGATTTTTTTGTGCTGATGGCCAAGGCTGGCATTGTGGTGAACCTGGCGCTGGCGGTGCTCAATTTATTCCCGTTGCCGCCGCTCGATGGTGGCCGGGTACTGGTCGGTTTGCTGCCGTGGCGCTACGGTCAGTACGTTGCGCGCATTGAGCCGTTTGGTTTTTTTATTGTGCTGGGGCTGATTGTGTTTAAAGTGTTTGGCCCGCTGTGGATGGAGCCGATGATGGCGCTGTCGTACCGCATGGTCAATGTGCTGATCACACCGCTGGCCATGGTTTTGCGATAACTTTTTTTAATTTCTGACAAGCATGAACCTCGCTGCCAAACAACGCTTTTTAACCGGCATCACCACATCAGGAACGCCGCACCTGGGCAACTATGTGGGCTCTATCCGGCCCTCGGTGGCTGCCAGCAAGGGCATCAATGCCGAGAGCTTTTATTTTCTGGCCGACTACCATGCGTTGATCAAAACAGGTAGTCCAGAGCGCATTCAGCAATCGACATTGGAGATTGCGGCCAGCTGGCTGGCAGCTGGCCTGGACCCTGACCGCGTGACGTTTTACCGGCAGTCTGACATCCCGCAAATCACCGAGCTGACCTGGATGCTGACTTGCGTGCTGGGCAAAGGTGTGCTCAATCGGGCCCATGCCTACAAGTCGCAAGTCGACAAAAACCTGGCCGCTGGCTTTGAGCCTGATGCCGATGTAACCGCCGGGCTTTTCATGTACCCGGTGCTGATGGGTGCTGATATTTTGATGTTTAAGGCACATCAGGTGCCGGTGGGCCGCGACCAGATCCAGCACATTGAAATGGCGCGCGACATGGCCAAGGCTTTCAATCATTTGTACGGCGACCTGCTGGTGCTGCCCGAGGCTTTGATTGAAGAATCAGTAGCAACGCTGCCCGGCCTGGACGGCCGCAAAATGAGCAAAAGCTACGACAACACCATCCCGCTTTTCTCAAGCCGGGAGCAACTGAAAAAACACATTGCAGGCATCGTGACCGACTCCAGTGGCTTAGGCGTTGCCAAGCAGACCGAAGGCTCGGCGCTGTTTCAAATTTATCGGGCCTTTGCAACAGCGGACGAAACAGCCGCCATGAGCCAAGCCTATGCCAGCGGTATTTCCTGGGGCGATGCCAAAAATACATTGTTTGAGCGCATTGACCGTGACATTGCGCCGATGCGCGAAACATACCAGACGCTAATGGCCGACCCCGATAAAATTGAAGCCATTTTGCAGGCTGGTGCAGCCAAGGCAACAGCGTTGTCAGCGCCTTTCATGCGTGACTTACGGCGCGCAGTCGGCCTGCGCTCACTGGTCGCCCCGCAAGCATTCAAGGTCGCCCAAAAAGCAGGCAAGGCCAGTGCGCCCAGTTTCAAGCAGTACCGGGAAACCGATGGCCTGTTTTACTTCAAATTTATAGACGCGCGCGGGCTGCTGCTGCTACAAAGCCATGGATTTGCATCGCCGCAGGAAGCGGCCAGTGCCGTGGCCACGCTCAAGGGCCAGAACCCTTCTGCATTGCAGGAAATGCAGAACCAGACCGTTCTCAGTCCAGGTGTCCAGTGGCAGGACGTGTTGAACGAACTGGCTGAAATCACTGTCCTGTGATTGGTGCGATTGCAGGTCAATGACGCATTCGCTGAGCAACCGCTGTTGGTATTAGCGTCAGACAATGCCAACAAAATCATGTTTTTTGAATTGATTAAGTGCTATTTCAGCGTGCAATACGGTTATGCTGGATTTTTTAGAAAATTTGAAGTGTTAAAGGTTGCAATTCATGGTCATATTTGTAGTTGACGATCATCCCCTGATGCGTGAAGCCATTGCAATGCTGGTTCGCCGTCTGAATTCGAATGCTGCTGTGGTTGAGCTTGGCCGCATCGCGCTGATTGCCCCGTCGATTGAAAAGCACGGCATGCCGCAGCTTATTTGTCTGGATTTGAAGCTGCCTGACACGCATGGTGTTTCAGGCATTCGTGAGCTCAAGAAAATTTATCCTGACGTACCAGTAATGGTGCTGACCGCAGCGCAGGCCAGTGACTACGAAGACCTGGCAATGGAAGCTGGCGCTGACGCCTTTGTTGAAAAATCAGCCGGTGCCACTGAAATCACCAACATGCTGAAAGCTTTTTTAACGCCTGAACTTGAGGTTGATGCAGACACGCCAGCAGCGGTTGGAAAGTTTTCGAAACGGCAAAAGCAGCTGCTGGTGTTGCTCGACAAGGGCTTGAGCAATCGGGACATCGCTGAAAACCTGCAAATCAGCGAGCACACCGTCAAGGTTCACCTGTGGCGGTTGTTCAGAAGGCTCAATGTGAAAAGCCGCTCCCAGGCCAGCCATCTGGCCCGCACTCAAGGGCTTTTGTAGAACCCATTGCGAGCTTGCATGGCATCGGTCATTGGCGGCAGATTCAGGTTTTGTTGCTCCAGCCAGAACACACTGCCGCGGCCGGGCCTGGACTGCATGTGCAGGTTAAGCTTTAACAACTGCGCAAAGCGCCGGGCAATCGCCAGCCCCAAACCAAAACCTTCTTCAGTACCCAGTCGCGGCACGCGGTAAAACTCATTGAAAATGGCGCGCTGGTAGATTGCCTCTATCCCGACACCCGTGTCCCAAACTTCAATGCGCCAGTGCCCGGCCGACTGGCGCAGCGCCAGCAGCACGCCACCGCGCTGCGTGTTTTTCAGGGCGTTGGATATCAGGTTGCTGACCAGCCGTTTTAACAGCAGCGGGTCAGACAAGGCAGCTACGTTGTCATCACCCGCACGCAGCCTGAGTTGCAGACCTTTTTCAAGTGCCAGCGGCGCAAACTGGTGTTGCAAATCCACCAGCAAACCAGCCAGACTGACCTGCTGCCAATTGACTTGCGGCTTGTCAGCATTTAACCCGGACAAATCAAACAGCGAATTGAACATGTCATTGATGGCATGGGTACAACGCACGATCTGCGGCGCCACTTTTGGGCCCAGTTCGGGCTCGTTTACCAGCCAGCTGGCATACAGATTCAGGGCATGCACTGGTTGGCGCAAATCGTGCGCTGCACTGGCGATAAAGCGGTTTTTATTTTCAACCGCCTCCAGTGCTGCGGAGCTTTTGGCAGTCAGTGATTGAATCAGCCGGTTGTTGTCAAACTGCAGTTGCAGGCTTTTGCGCTGCAGGCCATAAAAGTTGATGGCAAAGTACCGCAGCATCAGATGAAAAACAATGGTCAGAGCAATCATGCCCACGCTGTCACTCAACGATAAAAAAGATGGCTCAAAAGCAAGGCAAACCAAAAAACCCGCCGCCGCCGTGCCGGACAGCGCATTGGAAAACGCAAAATAGCAACGCAGGCGCGCAGCGTACGAATACAGGGTGAAGCACGACACACCCACCAGAATCAGGCCGCAAACAAACTGCTCGAAACCGCTGGACTTTCCAACAAACAACAGGCTTGTCACGCCCCACAGAACACCGCCCAGCACCCATAAAAAGTCAAACCTGGCCAAAAAATCCCGCAACCTGGGGCCTTTGACATCGGCCATGACTTTTTGGTAATGCAGCACCACCAGATACCGCCCCAAAGTCACGATGTTGATCCCTACCAGCCAGACCAGCAGCCACAGCGTTGGCGCTGACCTGTACAGCACACCCGCCATGATGCAGGTCACGGCTGACGACGCCAGCACAGATCGCCGGGTATGGCGCATAAAGGTATTGACGAGCTGCATGTTGACCCAGTCTGCGCGCCGGGAGCCGTCAATTGCCAGCAATTCCGGCGAAACATCCAGTGGTTTAAATGCAGTCAAGATGGGCGGGGAAGATGACCAGGGAAGTGCTATGAAAACAGGAGCTGCTTGCGCGCTGTTTGTGCAGGCTAGAGGCCTGTTTGATGAATAAATCAGGCTATTTCAGATCAGCCTGATTTTGTAAACGATTGGCGCAGAAGGTGGGATTCGAACCCACGGTAACTTGCGCTACGCCTGATTTCGAGTCCGCTTGGTAAAACTTCATTGAGCCTCGCGACACTGCAGATCCACGACTTGCGGCAATTTTAACTTCATAACGCTTCATCAAACTTCAGCGCGGTTCACATATTGCCGACAGCTTCGCGGCAGTCTTTCAGTGGTCAAGCTTCCACACCTTTTCGGGGTCTTCCGCCTTTTGCTCCATTCGCCCTGGCAGCGGTTGTTTTAGCTTCGCTTTTTGTCGCCCCTGCCTTCGCTGCGTGTTCGCGCATCCAGTTTTTTGAACCAAATACGCCGACCAAAAGGCCATCGACTGTCAGGTCAACGTCTAGTTTTGTCCAATGTAGACCTGTCCCCAAAGGAGAAATTTCAATATCCGCAAGATGCCCTTTTGGTGCACCTGCCAGCCCCTGTGCTAATTCTGGTGGAAATGAAAAATCTGCACCGTTGTCGAGCTCCACCACAATGCGTTTTTTGGTGGTGTCGTAGTGCGCTGCAATGGCATGTCGCGGCTTTTGGGCATCTCTGTGAATGCTTCGCTTGCTCACTTCTTCAATGCGTGCAAGTTCGCTTTGTATCCAGTCCGGGTAAGTGGCTTTAGTCATGTAATGCACTCGTAAATTGTCGCGGCGCTATCGCTTCTCGGTCGGTGGTTGCTGCGTGGATAGCTAATTTATCCAAACAACAAACCATGCCACAAGGTCAGGCCGATTCGAGTACCCGCATCTCGATATGAAGCCCTGCAGCCGTCGCCATGTTCACCAGTGCATCAAGGCCGAACAAATTGATCTTGCCGCGCACCAGGTCAGAGACACGCGGCTGGGTCACATCAAAGAGCTTGGCCGCTTGCGCCTGGCTCATCCCGGTGCGAGTGAGGTGGTTTTTGAGCGCCGTCAGCAGAATGGAACGCAGTTTCATATTTTCTGCTTCTTCCGGGGTGTCCTCGATAGCATCCCAAACGCTTGTGTATCGTTGATTTTTCATTGTCTTAATTCCTTCAATAAATCACGGTGCCGCTTAGTAGCCAAGTCCAGATCAACCTTGCTGGTCTTCTCTGTTTTTTTCTTGAAACAGTGAAGCACATAGACGGCATCAGCAAACTTGGCAACGTAGATGACCCGAAACGCTCCGGCTTCATCCCGAATCCGAATCTCCTTCACGCCTTGGCCCACAGTGTTCATGGGCTTCCAGTCGTCCGGTTCCTGTCCGTTCTGCACCTGGTCGAGCTGATGACCTGCCTCGCGCCTGGCCGAAAGCGGAAAAGCGCGAAGGTCATCAAGGGCGTTGCCTCGGAACTCGACGAATTTGGAACCGGTCATGCAGTGATTATACAAAATATTGTATTGTTTAGCAGGTCACATTGGGGAAATCGGCGCTTGGTCTGGTGGTGCGGTGCCCGTAGGTCAGCCGTCACGCTAGCGGCCCACCCGTTAGCCGCTCGGCACCACTGCCCACGGCTACGGCTGGTGAAGGTGGCTGCAGTTTCCCACGGGAAACGCAGTGCCGGGAGTTTTTTTAGCCTGCTAGCAGAAGTTCATTCGGATAGCAGCGGTAATTTTTCAACGCAAATTTAGCTTAAATCCCACATGTAAACGACAAGCCATACCGAGTCTTTAACAGCAGTAATTCGATCTGAATGCAACTCAACCTTTGAAACAAGTGACCCAGGCGTAACGTAGTCATCGCCAATGACTGAAGCGCCATCATGCTTAGGGACACCGTCTTTGAATAAAACCTTAAAAGTTGAAGCTCGCAGCATGTAAGCGTCAGGGTAACCGCCAAAAGCAATTTTTTCTGCCAAACCCTGCTGCTCTAGATCATGCAGCCACTTACCACCATTCATTGAGGTTTGCCAGCGGGCTAATTCATTCTTCTGCGCTTCCTCCCTGCTGATAGGAGAGCGTGTCACCGCTGCAGCGATTGTTGCAACAATGAACATCCAACCAAGCATTGCATTTCCTCGTACAAAGAATGCAGCGTTAGTTCAAAAAAATGCAGTCAAGATGGGTTGGGAAAATAACCAGGGAAGTGCTATTAAAACAGGAGCTGCTTGCGCGCTCTTTGTGCAGGCTAGAGGCTTGTTTGATGCATAAATAAGGCTATTCAGACCTGCCTGACTTTTTTAAACAATTGGCGGAGAGGGTGGGATTCGAACCCACGGTAACTTGCGCTACGCCTGATTTCGAGTCAGGTACATTCGGCCACTCTGCCACCTCTCCACTCGAACGTCGATTCTATCAGCCGAGCACTGTGATGCCGCCCAAGTAGGGTTGCAAAACTGCGGGAATGTCAATGCCGCCGCCCGCGCGCTGGTAATTCTCTAAAACCGCGACCAGCGTGCGCCCAACCGCCAGGCCCGAACCATTCAGGGTATGCACAAACTCGTTTTTGCCCTGCGCATTTTTAAACCGCGCTTGCAGGCGCCGCGCCTGAAAGGTTTCGCAGTTCGACACCGAGCTGATCTCACGGTAAGTTTTTTGCGCAGGCAGCCAGACCTCCAGGTCGTAGGTTTTGGTAGCACCAAAACCCATGTCGCCGGTGCACAGCAGCATCACGCGGTACGGCAAACCCAGCTTTTGCAAAATGGCTTCGGCGTGGCCGGTCATCGCCTCCAGAGTTTCGTAGCTTTTATCGGGATGCACGATTTGCACCATCTCAACTTTGTCAAACTGGTGCTGGCGAATCATGCCGCGTGTGTCGCGGCCATGGCTGCCGGCTTCCGACCTGAAGCACGGCGTGTGGGCGGTCAATCTCAAAGGCAAGTCAGCTTCTGGCATGACAACGTCGCGTACAAAATTGGTCAGTGGCACTTCTGAGGTGGGGATCAAATACAGCGCGGTGTTGACACTTGCACCCTCTTGCCCGCCTTTGTTCGCCGCAAACAAGTCTTCTTCAAACTTGGGCAACTGGCCGGTGCCGCGCAGTGAATCGGCGTTGACGATATACGGCACATAGCACTCGGTGTAGCCATGCTCCTCGGTTTGCACATCCAGCATAAAAGCCGCCAATGCCCGGTGCAATCTGGCCAGGCCGCCTTGCAGAACGGTAAAGCGCGAGCCGGTCAGTTTGGTGCCCATTTCGAAATTCAAGCCCAGCGGCTGGCCGACATCGACATGGTCTTTGACATTAAAGTCAAATGCCTTGGGCGTGCCCCAGCTGCGCACCACCACATTGCCTTCTTCACCTTGGCCAAGCGGCACACTGGCGTGCGGCAAGTTGGGCACAGCCAGCAGCAGGGTCTGCAGTTCCAGTTGAATCTGATCGAGCCGTGTGCTGGACGATTCCAGCTCGGCTTTGGAGCTGCTGACCTGCGTCATCACGGCAGCGGCATCCTCGCCTTTGGCTTTGAGTTGCCCAATCTGTTTGGACAACGTGTTGCGCAGGTTTTGGAGTTCTTCGGTGCGGCTTTGAATGGTTTTGCGCTCTTGCTCCAGCGCTGTGAAGGCCGCTACATCCAAAAAAGTTTGCGGCGACTTGCGCGCGTCAAGCCGGGTGATGGCCTGGGCCAGGTCTTTGCGTAAAAGGCTGATGTCAAGCATATATTCTCAAGAGAAAGTAAAAAAATCGGGCTTGTGCCAAGTGGACGCATTTGCAGTGAACAGCTGAAACTGACAATATTCTATGCATATTTGTATACAATTATTGGCTGTAGCCTATGTATTTAGAGCGCAAGCAGCTATTTAAATAATAGCAATTAATAACGAATAGTTTTCAGGCCAGGTGATGCAAACTGCTTTGCTTGGCATTTAATTCTCCCTGCGCGTCCAGCTTCAGACCCTTGGGCAGCGGGAACTTGATGGTTTCTTCTATACCGTCCATTTTGCGAATCGATACTGCGCCCAGTGCCTTGATGCGGTCAATCACCTGCTTGACGAGTATTTCAGGCGCAGACGCGCCCGCAGTTAAACCCACTTTTGCTTTGCCCACAAACCAGGCCTCTTGCAGCTCACTGGCATCGTCCACCATGTAGGCCTCGGTGCCCAGCTTGGCGGCCAGCTCGCGCAGGCGATTGCTGTTGGAGCTGGTCGGGCTGCCCACCACAATCAACAGGTCAACCTGCGGCGACAGCACCTTGACGGCGTCTTGCCGGTTTTGTGTTGCGTAGCAAATGTCTTGCATTTTTGGGCTGCGCACCATGGGAAAACGTGCTTTGACGGCAGCGGTAATTTCAGCCGCGTCGTCCACACTCAAAGTGGTTTGCGTGACCACCGCCAGCAACTGTGTTTGCAGCGGCGCAATGCGGGCGACATCTGCCACTTCTTCCACCAGATGAATGCCGCTTTCCAGCTGGCCCATCGTGCCTTCAACTTCCGGGTGGCCCTTGTGGCCAATCATGATGAACTCGTAACCTTCCTTGTGCAGCTTGGCGACCTCAACATGCACCTTGGTCACCAGCGGGCAGGTCGCATCAAAAATCTGAAAGCCCCGGCGGCGCGCTTCTGTCTGGATTGCCTTGCTGACGCCATGCGCACTGAAAACCAGCGTGGCGCCGGGCGGCACATCAGCCAACTCTTCAATAAAAATCGCGCCTTTTTGCTTCAGGTCATTGACCACATAGGTGTTGTGAACAATTTCATGGCGCACATAAATTGGCGCGCCAAATTTCGTCAAAGCGCGTTCGACGATTTCAATCGCGCGGTCAACGCCTGCGCAGAAACCGCGTGGTTCGGCTAAAAGAATTTCTTGGGGGAGCATCGTCACAAAACTCCAATAATGTTGACTTCAAAAGTAACAGCTTGCCCAGCCAGCGGATGGTTAAAGTCAAACTGTACCGCTCCCATCGCGTCACCTGCTGAGCCTTTGGTCTGCAATACAGTGCCCGCATATTCCCCTGCCCCGTCGGGCGTGGGGAACTGCACCACATCACCGACTGCAAAAGGGTTGTCAACGCCGCCTAGCTCATTGAGCAGCTTGCGCGCCACCCATTGCAGCAAGTCGCCACTGCGGTCGCCAAAGGCAACACCGGCTGGCAATTCAAAGGTGGTGTGCGTGCCCTCTGCCAAGCCAATCAAGTGCTGTTCAATGGCGGGGGACAGCTGGCCCGTACCCAGGCTCAAGGTAGCGGGCTTCGACCCAAAGGTGTTGATGAGGTTGACCGCGTCTGGCCCGGCCATGCGGTAATGCAGGGTTAAAAAAGAACCCGCTTCAATCACGGGTACAGCAGTGGTCACAAGGTCGGACATAAAACTTTTCTGACAAGCCCGAGGGCCAAGAAGATGTTTGTAAACTGGGTTGATTGTAGAAACTTAAGTGTTCCCTTAAAACATGCTTTTGAAAGACCTGCCCCAAGATGCCCGCCCGCGTGAAAAGCTGCTGGCCCGTGGCCCCGGCGCGCTCAGTGATGCCGAGCTGCTGGCGCTGCTGCTGCGCACCGGCTTGCCCGGCAAAAACGCACTGCAAATGGGTCAGGAATTGATCACAACTTTTGGCGGCGTGGCTGGGCTGCTGAACACACCCGCTGAAGCTTTGAAAAAGATCAAAGGCCTGGGCCCCGCCAAACGCGCAGAAATTGTCGCGGTGCTTGAGCTGGCGCGGCGCGCACTGGCCAGCCAGCTGCAGGAAAAGCCCATGTTCAGCAACCCGACGGCCATACGCGAGTATTTGCAGTTGCAGCTTGGCGGGCGCGACCACGAAATTTTTGCGGTGCTATTTTTAGATTCAGCCCATCGCCTGATCGTGCTGGAAGAAATGTTTCGGGGCACGTTGACGCAAACCAGTGTGTACCCACGCGAAGTGGTGGTGCGCGCGCTGGCCCTGAACGCCGCCAACGTGGTTCTGGCGCATAACCACCCCAGCGGCGTGGCCCAGGCGTCCCGCGCCGATGAAGCCATTACGCAAACACTGAAAGCCGCGCTGGCGCTGGTTGATGTGCGGGTGCTGGATCACTTTATCGTGACGGCAACGGCCAGCGCGTCGATGGCTGAACTGGGCTTGATGTAGGCCATGAAAGCGCTGGCCATCAAAGACCTGAAAGGATTAAAAGCTGTCAAGGCTGAGCTGGAGGCGCGGGTTAAAAAAGCCCAAGAGCTGGAAGTTGCCCGCAAGGCTGCACTGGCCAAAGCCAAGGCTGAGCAGGAATTTTTTGCAACAGCTGTGGGGCCTATCAAACCTCTGCCTCCCAAGCACCGCCCTGGTCAGCGGGCCAGCCTGGTTTTGGTACAGGCCGCGCCGGTTGCCGTACAGCACCAGCTGGACGAGCTGGCCGTGATGCGCGAGGCGTTGTCAGACGAATTTGATGTGCAAACCCTGCTGGACACTGACGACGCACTGAGCTTTCGCCGCCCAGGCATCGGCACGGACGTAACGCGCAAGCTGCGCAAAGGCGACTGGAGCATTCAGGGCCAGGTTGACTTGCACGGCCTCAGGCGTGAAGACGCACGTGAGGCGCTGGTTGACTTCATCAAGGACGCAGCCCGCATGGGCTGGCGCTGCGTGCGCGTGGTGCATGGCAAGGGGCTGGGCTCGCTGGGCAAAACGCCGGTGCTCAAAGGCAAAGTGCAAAGCTGGCTGGTGCAGAAGCAGGAGGTGCTGGCCTTTGTGCAAGCGCGGCCTGCGCATGGGGGTGCGGGGGCGCTGGTGGTGTTGCTGGCGCAGAATTAGTCGATTTCTTTTTGCTATTATTTTAGTAGCTGCTTGCGCGCATTTTATGCTGGCTAGAGGCCCAAAACACCAGATTTTTGACACCGAACCTTGCGTCATCCCCGCGCAGGCGGGGATCCAGTTCGGTGGTGACGTTGTTTGCAGTTCAAAGACCGGACTGGATTCCCTCTATTGCCGGGAATGACGGAGTTTTACACGTGCACGACAGCGCCACACACTCCAGAACCTGTCATACCCGCGAAGGCGGGTATCCAGTTCGGTGGTGACCTCGTTTGCAATTTATAGACCGGTCTGGATTCCCGCCTTCGCGGGAATGACGAATAGTGGCGCTACTTCACAAACTGGTTCAGCTGAATAATCGGCAGCAGCACCGCCAGCACTATCAGCATCACGATCAGGCCCATGCCCACGATCAATAGCGGCTCCAGCAGCGTGGCCAGTGTCATGGCGCGGCGCTGCACTTCGTTTGACAACTGCACCGCCGCGCGTTGCAGCATGACGGGCAATTGCCCAGTTTGCTCACCCAGGCGGGCAAACATGCTGACCAGGCCTGGAAAGCGCTTTTTTTGTGCGATGGCTGAGGCCAGCGGCGCGCCTTCACGCACCAGCACCAGTGCGTCGAGCGCGTCCAGCCGCATCGCCCGGTTTGACAGGGTTTCAGCCGCAGCCTGCACCGCCTTGAGGATGGGCACACCCGAGCTGGCCAGCATGGCTAGCGTGCCGACAAAACGCGCGGCGTTGTAATCACGTATCAAGCGGCCGACCAATGGCGTGCCCAGCGCAGCGGCATCAAAACGCTCACGCAAAGCGTCGCGGCGCAGCGCAAAACGCGCGCAGACTGCTCCTAGAACAAGAGCAATCAGCACATACACACCGTAGCTGCGCACCACTGCGCTGATAGCCAGCATGGCCACGGTTAAAAATGGCAGCGTCCGTTTGGTTCCTGCAAACACGCTGGCCACTTGCGGCACGACGTAGCCGACCAGAAACATCACGATCACCACCGCCACCAGCGAGACGATGGCCGGGTAAAGAATGGCGGCCATCAGTTTTGACTTGAGCGCCAGGCGCTCGTCCAGGTCATTGGCCAGGCGCTCCAGCACGCCCGCCAAATTTCCGCTTTGCTCGCCCGCACCAATGACTGCCTGATAAATGCTGCTGAACTCGCGCGGGTGTTGGCCCAGGGCTACGGCAAAGCTGCTGCCGGCGTTGACTTCAGCGCGCAGCGCAGCGACCAGGTTGCGCTGCTTGTCGTCTTCAGCCTCGTCAGCCAGCGCTGTCAGCGCACGTTCGAGTGGCAAGCCTGCAGTGACCAGCCCGGCCAGCTGGCGCGTCCAGATCGCCAGGCGAGTGGCGTTAAAAACATGGCCACCAAACAGGTTGGTTTGCAGCAGCGACTTGCCCGGCGCACCGTTTGCACCACCTGCGCCGCTTAATGCGGTAACCGCCAGCGGCACCAGCGACTGCATGCGCAGCGATGCCCGGGCTGCCTTGGCCGTGTCGGCTTCCAGCACGCCTTTGGTGACTTTGCCATTAGCCTGCATGGCTTCAAATTGATAGGCGGGCATAAATGAACTTCAGCAGGCTTGGAAATATTCAGTCACGTGTGACACGCAGCAGCTCTTCACGCGACGTCACGCCGCTGGCCACCAGGCGCTCACCGTCGTCCCGCATCAACAGCATGCCATCCAGCAAAGCTGCACTGCGAATGTCGGCCTCGGCCGCGCGGTTGTGGATTTGCGAGCGAATCGCATCGCCTGCCACCATCAGCTCAAACACGCCGGTACGGCCCTGGTAACCGGTATTGGCGCAGGCACTGCAACCCGTGCCGCCGCACGACGTGCACAGCTTTCTTACCAGCCGCTGAGCCAGTACGCCTAGCAGTGATGAGCTGAGCAAAAACGGCTCCACGCCCATATCGGTCAGGCGCGTTACAGCGCTGGCGGCATCGTTGGTGTGCAGCGTGGCCAGCACCAGATGGCCTGTGAGTGATGCCTGAATCGCAATTTGCGCAGTTTCAAAATCGCGAATCTCGCCAATCATGATGGCGTCGGGGTCTTGCCGCAAAATGGCGCGCAGCGCTTTGGCGAAGGTTAAATCAATCTTGGGGTTGACCTGGGTTTGGCCAATGCCGGGCAGCTCGTATTCAATCGGGTCTTCCACCGTCATGATGTTGATGGAGCTGGCGTCAAGCCGCTGCAACGCTGCATACAGCGTGGTGGTTTTACCGGAACCTGTCGGGCCAGTAACCAGAATAATGCCGTGGGGCTGGGCAATCAGCTGCGCTAACCTGGCCAGCACATCGCCCTGCATGCCGACCGATTGCAGGCTTAAATTGGCGCCGCTTTTGTCGAGCAAACGCAGCACCGCGCGCTCGCCATGGGCGCTTGGCAAGGTGCTGACGCGCACATCAACTGCGCGGGTGCCAATGCGCAGGCTGATGCGGCCGTCTTGCGGCAATCGCTTTTCTGAAATGTCCAGGTCGGCCATGATTTTCAAACGCGAAATCAGCGCGGCATGCAGCGCCCGGTTGGGCTGCACCACTTCACGCAGCGTGCCGTCTACCCGAAAGCGCACGCTGGAATGGCGCTCGTACGGTTCAATGTGAATATCGCTTGCGCCATCGCGCGCCGCTTGCGTCAGCAGCGCATTCAGCATGCGAATAATCGGCGCGTCGTCTGATGCATCGAGCAAGTCGGCAATGGCCGGAAGCTCCTGCATGATGCGCGACAAATCGGCATCCGATTCGACCTCGCTCACCACAGCCGCTGCGCTCGATTCGCCCTCGGCATACGCTGCGCTGATGCGCTGGGCCAATGCCAGGCTTTCCAGATGTTGCAACGCTAATGGATTGCCGCCGCCAGAATATTTGCGCATGACTTCGCCCAGCGCATTGGCATTCGGGCTGGCGCTGTGCCACAGCGTGCGGGCGCTGCCGCTGTCTTCCAGCAGCAGCGAATTGCTGCGGGCAAAGGCATACGGCAAAGGGTAGCGAGCGGCCATGGCGAAGCGCTTAATTCAACGAGGGAGGTGGCACGTCTGCAGGCGTCACCCTGGGCGGATCTGTTGAAATGGGCGCAATGAGTGGCGCAGGTGAATTGGGCGAATAGGGCGAAGCGGGTGAATTCGGCAAAACCGTTTCCCGCCGCGAATCCCGCAATGGCGGCAACACCGGCGCACCGCTGATCGGCACCATCACGTTCGGTATCGGCTGGCCTTGTTGCTGCGCACTGCGCATGAAGTCATAGCGATCTTGCGACAGGCGCTCGGTAGACGATGCATCGCGCACCACCACCGGCCGCAAAAACACCATCAGGTTCGATTTTTTGCGGGTGCGTGACTGGCCCTTGAACAAATTGCCAAAAATAGGCACATCACCCAGGATGGGCACCTTTTCCTCGCCGCCTGAAAATTCGTCAGTCAGCAGCCCACCCAGCACCACAATCGCGCCGTCTTCGACCACCACGTTCGATTCAATTGAGCGCTTGTTGGTGGTCGGGCCGTTCGGTGAATTGATGGTGGCCGGATCTACGCTGCTAACCTCCTGGAACACCTGCAGTTTGACGCTGCCGTCTTCGCTGATTTGTGGCTTGACGCGCAGTGTCAGGCCAACGTCTTTGCGCTCAATCGTCTGAAACGGGTTGACTGAGCCGGAATTTGAATTGTTGCTGGTGAACTGGCCAGTAACAAACGGCACGTTGCGGCCCACCACAATGCGCGCTTCTTCGTTGTCCAGCGTCAGCAAGTTGGGCGTTGACAGCACGTTGCCGTCGCCGCTGGACTCCAAAAACCGCGCCAAAAAGCCCAGCACATAGACACCGCTGTTTTGCCGGTTGGCAATGCCAAAGTTGCCGCCCGATGAAGGCACAACGCCTCCAGCCGCAGCTTGCGTGGCCAGGCTGATGATGTTGGCTCCACCAATGTTGAAGTTGGTTCCCAACAGGCCAATACTGCCGTCGCCTTTTTTACCCAGCGCACCCTGAAACTGAATGCCAAACTCAGCCGCCTTGTCGGCATTGACCTCGGCAATCAGGCTTTCAACGAATACCTGCGCGCGCCGCGCGTCGAGCTTGTCAATGACCGAGCGCAGCTGGCGGTACTGCGGCTCAGGTGCAGTGATGATCAGCGAGTTGGTGGCCGGGTCAGCCTGAATTTGCCCGCCGGTAGATGGCTGCGCGCTGCCGGCCAGCGCAGCAGTTGCCGCGCCGCCCACGCCTGCTGCCGGTGCTGCTGTAGGACTGCCGATGCTGCTGATGCCGCCGCCCGCCGCACCAATATTGTTGGCAGCCAATGCCGCCCGCAGTGTGGCTGCCAGTTTGGTGGCATCGGCGTTTTTCAGGTACACCACATAAATATTGCCAGCCGCTGAATCCTTGTTGGCACTATTGGTTGGGGTGAATGACCCCTGGTCGAGCTTTTCTACCAGCGTCCTGACCAGAGCCAGGCGCGCCGGATTGGCAGCGCGCAATATCAGCGAGTTGCTTCTGGGCTCTGCCAGCAGTGTGGTTCTGACCGATGTATCAGCCTGGCCAGCCGCCGCGCCACCCGCTGTGCCTGAATCAATCAGCCGCGTGACCAGCGGCGCCAGATCGGTGGCAATGGCATGCTGCAGGCGAATGATCTCTACACCGGTGGCGTTGGCCACATCGAGCGACGCAATGATGGTGCCGATGCGCTGCAAATTGTCGGCGTAGTCAGTGATGATCAGCGAGTTGTTGCCGGGGTTGACGTTGATGGTGTTGTTCGGGCTGATCAAGGGACGCAGCACCGGCACCAGATTGTTGGCCGTCTCGTGGTTAAGCCTGAAAATTTGCGTGACGATCTGGCCACTGGCGGCTCTTGTATTGCCGACTGACACGGTACCGCTTTGCAGTTTTGCATCGGCCTCGGGCACCACCAGGTACAGGCCAGCAGACTCGACCAGCGCAAAGCCCTGGGTGCGCAACTGCAGCGAGAACAACCTGAGTGCCTGTGCAGGCGACACCGGCGTTGTTGTGACCAGCGACATACTGCCCTTGACACGCGGGTCCACCACCACATTGCGGTTGGAAATAACTGCCATGGTGCGCGCCACCGCTTCAATTTCAGCGTTTGAAAAATTAAGGCTGACAGGCCCGCCGGGGCGCGACTGCGTGGTGGTGGCCACCTTGGGCCCGCCAGAACCCGTTGCCGCTGGCGATGCGGCAGACGCGGGCGCTGGTTGGGGTGGTGGCACAAAAACCGGCGCGGTGAAAGGCGCTGGTGTTACAGCAGGCTGCGGCGTTGGCGTGCCTGAAGGTGAACCAGAGGGTGCTGCTGACGGCGTTGCCGAGCGGGACGGTGCAGGCACTGCGTTTTGAGCATGTAATATGCCGCTAGCCAACGCAAATAGCGCGCAAGCAGCTATAAAAATAATAGCGTGTGGCGGATGCGTACCAGCTGATGTGGTTGCGTCAGGGCGGCTTGGGTGTGTCATGCGTGTGGGGTGTGCCATGCTGTTAGCCTATCGTAATAATGGATTGTGCGCCCTGGCGGCGGCCAATGATGTTGAGCAGATTGGTAAACGCACCCTGCAGTTCAGGCTCGACAGCGGCAACTCCGTTAAACCGCAACCGCGCGCCGACCCAGCTGCCGTTGCCGCTCAGGTTAAGCGCGCCAGACAGCGTGCTCAACACCAGGGCAGGCGCCGCGCCGCCGCTAAATACCAATTGGTAACTGCCCATCGGGCGAATGGTTGACAGACGCGAAGAAATGCCCAGGGCCTGTAGCTGGGCCATGCCAGCGAACACCAGCCGTCCCTCAAAGCGGCGCAGCACCAGCTGCTGGGTGCTCAAACTCAAGCTGCCAGCAGTCTGCACAGTGTTAAACGGTGTGCCCAGCCCGGCCAACAATTCGGCGGGCCACTCTGACACAGCATTGTCAATTTCAATTGCCTGTGTTTGCCAGCCAAGGCGCAACCTTGCTTGCAAAGGCGCTGGCGTGCAGCACGCAGCATTCAGCATCACATTGAGCCCAGTCCACTGTGGCCTGATGCGCCAGTCAACCCGGCCCGGCAGCGCAGCAGCGTCGCGGCTGCCTTCGCCGCCAGTCACGACCAGCCTGCCCGAGCCAGTCCAGACGCTGCCGGTAGCGTCTTGCAGTTGCAGCCTGCCAGATGAGGCCTTTGTCAGGCCTGCGCCCAGCCAGGCAGCAGGCGCAAAAAACACCAGCACTGCCATCAAACCCACGCAACTGCCCAACAGTGCCCAGCCCCACGGTGGCGAGGCCATGGCGTTGCGGCTGGAGCGGGGTTGAAACAGCATGGGGAATAAAAATCAGTGAATGACGGCGCTTGCCGTGCTTACTGCGCCGGCAATGACAGCACCAGCGTGCCGTCCCACGCCTGCTGGTTGCTGGCATTGCGGCGTAGCCTTGCCTGCGACGGCGTAACGTTGGCTGTTGACCTGGCCTGGCTTAAAAACTGAGCCAGCGCATCGGGGCTTGCGCTGGTTATTGTCAGCGTGGCCTGGCTGCCAGCAACCGCCAACTGCGCCGACGTGCCAAGGCGCTGGCGGACCAGCGCAGCAAGCGCCTGGGCTGAATCGACGCTTTTGATTTTTGGCAGCGCCTGCAGTGCTTTTGCCTGCGCCTCCAAGACCTGCATTTGTTGCAACTGCGCATTTAACAACAGGCTTTGCGTTTTTGCTGTTTTAAGCACATTGAGCGCAGGCGCAATACCGAGCCACCACAGCAAGGCACAAGCGACTACTGCACCAGCAACAGTGACCAGCGTTTTTTCACGCGCGTCAAAGGCTTGCCAGCGGCTGGATGCAGATTGCGCAAATGACAGCTTGCTGCCAGCCAGCTGGCTTTGGGAAAGTCCAGGTAATGCTGCCATCAGGGCGCTGCCTTGTCAGCTGGTTTGACGACATAAGCGTCAGCTTCTGCTTGAGCGGTGTAGCCTTTGGCTTTGAGCAGCACAGCAAGGTTTGGATCGTTTTGCAGATTGGCAGCCATGCCTTTGACACGCAAATCACTGCCAGAAAAATCAATGTGGGTGATGCTGCCAGCCGGTGCTGCCGCTGCCAGCGCAGCCAGCATGGCTTCCAGGTCGCCATTTGACAATGCGCCGCTGGCGCGCTGCAGTGCATTGACCTCGCGCTGCATTTGCAGCGGCGCGTCAACCACCACCTTGACGGACGGAAAAGTTTGCGTCAGGGTGTTGGTGACGGCTGCGCGCAGGCCATCGAGCTGGGCGTTTTGCTGCCAGGCCCACACATTCAGACCCACCAGGTTGGCCAGCAGAAATACGCCAACTCCCCAGCGCGCAGGTCGCCACTGGCGTTCGCGCAGCAGGCTGCCGACAAGACTGGTGATTCTTTTGGTGGTGCGGGAGCGGGCGTTTCGAATCAGGTCAAACTGCAGCAGATCCCAAGGAGCGCGTGCCGCGTCGAGCCAGCGCTGCTGGCGCGTGACCAGGACGGCACTTGACTGGGTGTATTGCTCAACCTGGGCGGCCAATGCGGGCTCTGCAAAAACAGCGACTGTTTCTTGCAGCGTTGCTGCAGGAATCATCGACAGTGCCGCTTCAGAAAACGGCAACCGCATCAGGCCACCAACAGCCGCGCCAGTGATGACCCAGTTGGCAGAACCGCTGCCTTCCACGGCGTACAGCTGAAGCGGCCCGGCATCCGGCGAAAACTCTGGCACTACGCGGCCAGCTGGTCTTTGTGCAGCATCAAGGGCTTGCAAATGGGACTTCAGCCAGGCCTTGTCACAAGCGGCAACCCAGGTTTTTCCGCCAGGTGCAGTGCCCATTTGCGGGGCGAGTGCAAAGTGCAGCTGATCTTCATCGTCCAGCAGCTGGTCTTCCAGCAAGCCTGCCAAAACCGGGCGAAGGCGCGCCGATGTAGCGCCAAGGCCTTGCGGCAAATCAACACAGTGCCAGGACAAGGCTGCTGATGGCACTATCACCACCAGTTCTGTACCGCGTGCAGGCACTGGCAGCAATGCAGCAGTAGCGCTTGATGAAGTAGTTTGTTGGCTTGGTTGCACCCCATCACTGGAATGCACAAAGCCATAACTGGCCGACAAACCGGCGACATCACCAGGCAAACAGACGATGAGAAGGCTCATGAAAAGGTGGTTGTTAAAGAGTTATTCATTGTAGGTGTGCCCAATGTCAAGGGCGCGGCGCAATGCCGGAGGCCCCTGACACTTTGCCTGCGCCCAAGGCTGCAGGCGAATCATTCGATACACCGCGAACGCGCCACAGAGTTCGAATAGTGCGGCCTTCGCGCTGCACCAGTGAGCGCTCAAATACCGCCAGATCTTCCAGCCGCAGTTGCCCCTGCACCTCAAAAAACTGCGATGCCACGCCATGTGCACCGTTAGCAAAAACCACCGCAGGATTGCCCAGCGCCTGACTGGCATCTGCCAGCGTACTGAAATGTTTGCGCGCGCGGGCAGCGATCAGCTTTTCAGCGCCGGCCATGTCCAGGCCCGGCGTGCTGGCCAACAGCACCATTGCGCTGGCGGTGTTGAGGTTAACCGGCGTGGCTATTGGCAGCAGCGTCAGGTACGGAGTCAAAACGCGAAGCGCGTCTGCGTCCAGGCCCAGCCACACCAGCTGGTCTACCCGCTGGGGCAGCACCAAATCGGCCTGATTGGGCGTTAATGCATTCACTGTGCCTCTGGCTTTTTTCGAAGCCTCGAGGTAATTTTCAGCCAGTGCGACAAACGTTTGCGGCGGCAGGTCGAGCCGCTCGAAAAGGCGCTGAAAACTGGCCACGTTGGCTTTTGACAATATCTCGCCTTCCACCAGACCAGTAATATTCAAGCGGCTTTGCTGGTCAGTGATCAGCCCCGACAAAAATGCGTCCTGGCTGGTGTCGTCCGTGACACCATCGACAGCCAGAAAGCTGGACAAACGCGCTTCTTCCAGTGGCACGGCCCAGGGCTCGCCCAGGTGGTCAGTCGTGCCGGTATCTTCCCGCAAAATCAGCCGCGCCCAGTCCAGCGCACCGGTCAAAATCAGCGACGACTGCAGGCGTGAGCGCTCGGCGCTTTCTACCTGAAAGCTCCGAAATTGTTGCCACAAGGCGGCTGATGCAAAAGTGGCAACCAGCGTGACCGTCAGCATGGCTGACAGCAATGCTGCACCGACTTGACGTTTCAAAAAAGGCGTCAGCGTCTTGCTCATGGCCGGTCTCCGCCGAAAGTCGGTTTGACCCAGTCTTGCGTGAGTTTGCCAGCCAAACCCTGGCCGGGCGGCAAGCTGAGGATCAGCCGAATTCCGTCTGGCACCACTACCGGTGCTGACACCACAACACTGGCAGGCGGCACCACCGTTGCACCGCCAGATACAGCCGCGCCTTCGCTGGACAGCGGGTTGCTCCAGGCGTTGTTGCGAAAGTAAAAAATCTGCCATTCCAGCAACGGCGCGATGGCGGTTTCAGAATTTTTGCTCTCGGTACTTGGGTTTTGTGCCCACAGTGCCGCCAGATTCCACGATTGCTGCCAGGCCCCCCACTCCCGGCTGGGAGGCGACTGCCAGCGCAGCCATTGCCCGCCCGCGTCAAACCGGCGCGTCCAGGCAACCACCTGCAAGCCATCTGCGCTGTTGGGAGCCAGGCGTGTCAGGCGCAGCACGCGGCCGTCCCAGTCCAGGCTGGTCACGCGCGGGGTCTGGGCCATTGCATTGAGGTCAAACTTGAATTGCGCCAACCCGGCTTGCAGGGTCAGGATCTGGTCAGAACGCTCGCTGACAGTAGCCTGAGCGCGCGACATGCCGTCAATAGAGCGCCAGCTGAGCAGCGCCATCAACGCCATGACCGACAGAGCCACCAGCAGCTCAATCAGGGTGAAGCCGTGATGGCCAGCCAAACGCAAAGACGAGTTTTTACACGCCATGTCAATATTGCGTGACGACGGTTGACAGTTGCAAAATGGGGCTGCCGCCATCGCTGACTTTGGCGTCAACCCGCCTGAATTGCGGGTTGGGTGTGGGACGTACCGACACTGCAACCTGCAATGACCGGCCTGCCTGCTCACATGCAATTGTGCTGTCGCCCACGCTGGGCAGCTGGCGCGACAAACGAATTTTGACCAGCTCGTTTTCGGCGCACAACTGGCCCAGCAGCACGTCTGACTGGCGCGCCGCGTTGCTGGTCAGCGCCTGCATGGCCTGGGTGCCAGCCGCCAGCGCAACCGCCACGATGCTGAGTGCTACCAGCACTTCAATCAGGGTAAAGCCCTGATGGCTTGGTGCATGCGGGTGCATCACGGAGAACCTTTTGCCTGAATAGAAAAAGGCCGCAAACCATCCGTGGCAATGCGCACCGTTGCCGCTTGCGGATTACCGCGCTGGCTGTCGTCCAGCAGCTCGATGCCTTGCGCGCCAATCATCGGCTCAGGCCCCAGTTGCAGGCTTGACGTGCCGACGATGCGGGTCGATGCCGACAGCCAGTTGGTCGGCAAAGGTGGCCCGCTGATTCCTGCAAATTCAAAGCCATCAGGCGTGGTCTGCCAGCGTACGGCAACGCCTGAAGCGCGGGACTGGGCTCTCGCCGATTCAAGCAACACTGCCAGGCGCTGGGCATCGCGATCAAGCGCAGTTTGCGTGCCATCACGCAGCGCCAGTGCCACTCCGGCCGATGCAGCTGCAATGATACTGATGACCACCAGCAACTCCAGCAGCGTGAAGCCGCCCTGCCGATTTTCCTTTGTTAACGCCCGCGCCAGGCGGCCCAAGCGCCTATTGCCAGCTGCCCACATCGGCGTTTTTGCCTTCACCACCAGCAGCACCATCGGCACCAAAAGACATCACATCAACTTCTCCTTTGATGCCCGGGCTCAAATACTGGTAAGGGCGATTCCACGGGTCGTTTGGCAGCTTTTCAAGGTACGGCTTCCAGTTGGGCGGAATCGGCCCGCTGGTTGGCTTGTTAATCAATGCAGTCAAACCTTGCTCGGGCGTTGGCATGCGCTGGTTGTCCAGCTTGTAGAGCTTGAGCGCCTGCATCAAGTTGCTGGTGTCAGTGCGCGCCGCCATCACCCGTGCATCGTCGGCCCGATCCAGCACGTTCGGCACGATAAGTGCTGCCAGCACGCCAATGATGACCAGCACCACCATCAACTCGATCAGCGTAAAGCCACGTTGCAACAGCGCCCGGACGGTCAATAACAGTGGTTTTGTGGGTTTTGATGTCATGTTCAGGATTTATTAAAAGTATTCAATTCAATCATAATGCGCCCATGCTGGCTTCAACTCGCAACCGCCTGGTTTTACACACTGCCACACTTTGGGTATGGGTGCTGGCGGCCAGTTGCGTTGGCTATTGGATTTTGCAAATTGCCTCCAACCCAAAACCGGGCAATCGAATCATGACTGCCGCTGCCAATGGGCCTGAAGCCAATGCGCTGGATGCTTCCAGTCTGGCGCGGCTGCTCGGTGCAACCGCGCCGCTGGCAGCCACACCTGTCAGCAACAGCAGCCGCTTTGCATTAAAAGGCGTGGTGTCTGGTGCGCTGGGCCAGGAAGCAGCCTTGATTGTGATTGACGACAAACCTGCCAAAGCCTTTCGTGTCGGCAGCGCCATTGAAGACGGGCTAATTTTGCAGTCAGCTACGGCCCGTAAAGTCACGCTTGCAGCCACGCCAGGCGGCCCAGTGCTGATGACGCTGGAAATGCCGCCGCTCAGCCCATAAAACAGTTTTCTAAAGTCTGAATCAGACCAGCAGCGCATTGACCCGCTTGACATAAGCAGCCGGGTCAGCCGGCATGCCGCCTTCAGCCAGCAAAGCCTGGTCAAAAATAATGTGGGCCAGGTCGTCAAAATTGCTGGAGTCCAGCAGCTTTTTCACCAGCGGGTGCTCGGCATTGACTTCCAGAATTGGCTTGACTTCAGGCACTGCCTGCCCGGCTTGCTTGAGCATTCGCGCCAGCTGGGTAGACATGTCGCCGTCTTGCACCACCAGGCAGGCGGGTGAATCAACCAGTCGGCTGGTGGCGCGCACGTCGCTGGCCTTGTCTTTGAGCGCTTCTTTTAACTTGTCCAGCGTTGGCTTGAATTCGGTTTGTGCCAGCTCTGCGGCTTTCTTTTCGTCCTCATCCTGCAGCTTGCCGAGGTCAACTGCGCCCTTGGCTACAGACTGCAGCGGTGTGCCATCGAACTCATGCAGGTAGTTCAGTGCCCACTCGTCTACCCGGTCGGCCATCAGCAAAACCTCAATGCCTTTTTTGCGGAATATCTCCAGCTGCGGGCTGCTTTTGGCAGCAGCCAATGTGTCGGCAGTGATGTAGTAAATCGCGTCCTGCCCGTCCTTCATGCGGGCTTTGTAATCGGCAAAGCTGACAGTGGGCGTGTCGGTTGTGCTGGACGCAAAACGCAGCAGCTTGGCGATACGGTCGCGGTTGGCAAAGTCTTCTCCCAGGCCTTCTTTTAATACCGCGCCAAACTCGGCGTAGAAGGTGTCGAACTTGCCAACTTGCGCCTTGTTTTCATCACTGACAACGTCTGTAATTTCATCAGCAAACGGTGAATTGGACGAAATGGGCAACACATTGTTTTTAGCCAAATCTTCAATCATGCCCAACACACGTTTCGTACAGCCCTCACGAATCGCTTTGACAGCGCGGCTTTCTTGCAGCAGCTCACGTGACACGTTCAAAGGCAAATCGCTGGAGTCCACCACGCCTTTGACAAACCGCAAATACGTTGGCATCAACGCCTGCGCATCGTCCATGATGAAAACGCGCTTGACATATAGCTTCACACCCGCAGCTTTTTCACGGTTAAACATGTCCATCGGCGCTTTGCCAGGAATAAACAGCAGCTGGGTGTATTCAGTCGAGCCTTCAACCCGGTTATGCGTAGTGGCCAACGGAGGTTGCTGGTCGTAACTGATCTGCTTGTAAAACTCGTCATACTGATCTTGCGTGATGTCTTTCTTGGCGCGCGTCCACAGCGCTGCTGCCTGGTTAACGGTTTCCCATTCGCCGGTTTTGGCCATGCCGCCGGGCTGGCGTCCGCCTTCAGGGGCGGTGCTGGAAATCAGTTCGCCGTCTTTCCATTCTTCTTTTTCCATCAGGATGGGTAGCGAGATGTGGTCTGAATATTTGTTGATCACGCCTTTGAGCTTGTAGGCATTCAAATACTCTTGCGCATCTTCCTTCAAATGCAGCGTGATGGATGTGCCGCGCTCGGCCCGCTCGATTTGCGCCACTTCAAACTCGCCCGTGCCTTCACTGGCCCAGCGCACGCCCTGGTTCGCAGGCAAGCCTGCACGGCGGCTTTCAACCGTGATGCGGTCGGCCACGATAAAGCCGGAATAAAAACCGACGCCAAACTGGCCAATGAGTTGCGAATCATTTTTCTGGTCACCCGACATACTGGCCACAAAGTCGCGCGTACCGCTCTTGGCAATCGTGCCCAGGTTGTCGATGGCTTCCTGCTCCGACAGGCCAATGCCGTTGTCGGTAATCGTCAAGGTTTTGGCATCCTTGTCAAAGCTGATGCGTACTTTCAGGTCAGGGTCAGACTCCAGCAGCGCCGCGTTGTTGAGCGATTCAAAGCGCAGCTTGTCGCAGGCATCTGATGCGTTGGACACCAATTCACGCAGAAAAATCTCGGGGTTGGAATACAGCGAGTGTGTGACCAACTTGAGGAGTTGGGCGACTTCGGCCTGAAAGGCCATGGTTTGTTTGGTTGGGGAGGCAGTGGTTGTCATGGTTTGGGGTAAGGCAATTAGATTCGTAATCTGCGTAATTTGGGTCAGTCAAGCTATTTTCAACGGTTGCCTGACTTTGCTCCCTCGCCCCTTTGGGGAGAGGGTTGGGGTGAGGGGTCTACGATTTTATGCCGCAAGCCACTTGAGCACCTGCATACCCACCTGCGGCCGCGACAACAGGGCCAAGTGATTGGTTGCATACGCCGTCCATTGGTTTTCACGCGGGAAACCAAGGCAATGCGCCACCTCATCGTGCTGGCCCAAGGCGCTGCGCAGTGGCACCAGGCCGTCGCCCACCAGTGCGTCTTTTACCGGGCTGGCTTTAATTGACGTGGTGGCGGCCACGGTAAAGCAGTTCACACCCGCAGGCAACGCCAACGGTTCGCGCGAATCGGGCGAGCGCTCGAATCTGTTTTTGCCTTCCCAGCTGGATGCCAGCACATGGCCGTAGCGCAAATCGGTGATGCCACTGCTACGGATCTGGCCAATTGAGGCGAAGGGTTTGGTCACCCAGTTGCTGCCCAGTGCGGTGTCAATCCAGTTGCCGACACGCTCCAGCGGCGCGCCGTGGTGTGGCGTGCCGAGAAAAACGATGTTTTTCAGCTTGCTTCGCCAGAGCCTGCTGGACTGCTCGGCAGCATGACAGGCGCTGCGGCTGACCAGCCCGCCCATGCTGTGCGCCAGCAGCGTCAAAACGTCAACCGGGTGCGGCCACGCGCGAACCAATTGTTCAAGCAGCACATCAAGCTGTTGGCCGTTGATGGACGTGTGCAGCCCCGTGTTGTAGTGCAGGTAAACCGGGGTGTAGCCGAGCTCTCTGGCCAGAATATCGGCGTGATTGACGGCGTGGTTATCGGCATGGTTGGGGCCATTGGCTGCCCACTGCAAATCATTCATGCACAGGCCATGCACCAGCACCAGCAGCTTGCCTGTTGCGTGAGGAAAACGCTGGGCAAGCGTGATTTTTTCAAGCACCAAAGGCTTGCCTTCGTGGCGCAGGTTCATGCTGATTGCCAATGGATTGGCTGTGGCCAGCAGCTGGTCACCCAAAATGCCATTGATGGCTGCCAGCATGGCTTCACGCTCGGGCGAAGAGGTCGGTGCGCCATAGCGTTGGGTAACGAGTGGCGCGCCTTTGCTAATGACTGCGTTGACTGTGCCACCTGCCAGCCGTGTGATGCCTTTGACACTGCTATATGCCAGAGCGGTGATGCCGCCCGACCTGATGCCAGTGGCTTCTGGTGCAGCATCTGCAAAACGCAAACCGAGTGCGCCAAAGGGAGCGGCAATCGCTTTGTACACACTGCCTTGCACGCTTTCAGCCAGTCCAGTAGCGCCCAGCACACTCTGCGTGGCCAGCTGGCTCAGGCCTTGAATGTCTGACATGTGCAGGTAGGCAGGAAGCTTGTTCAGTCGGTCGAGCAAGGCGGGTTTTGGCATTGGCTGATTGTGGCGGGTACGCGGGATTTCGGTCAGTCAGCCAATTGCTATGAAATCAGTAGCTGTCTGCGCGCATTTTACCTCGGCTAGCGGCCTAAACCATTCTGAAAATGACTTGAAAATGCTGTTAAAACCCCTCATGCGGCATCAAGTACCGCCATTGGCCGACAGGCAAATGCCCCAGATTGACCCGGCCAATTCGTACCCGCTTCAAGCCTGTCACGTACAGCCCGACCTGCTCGCACATGCGGCGAATCTGGCGTCTTTTACCTTCTTTCAGCACAAAGCGCAGTTGCTCGGGGTTTTGCCAGCTGACCTGCGCGGGTTTGAGCGGCTGGCCGTCGAGGCTCAGGCCTTGGCACAGCAGCTTGAGCTTTTCCGGGTCAAACAGAGCTTGCACGTTGTTGTTTTCACCGTGCAAATTGTCCAGACTAACCCGCACCAAATACTCTTTCTCCATCTCTGAATCTTCACCAATCAGCTGCCGGGCAACGCGCCCATCCTGAGTGAGCACCAACAAGCCAATGGAGTCAATGTCCAGCCGCCCGGCTGGTGCCAGGCCGCGCAGCTGGTCAAACCCCCAGCGCATGCGGCTGTTGCATTCACCCCAGCGGTTGCCCGGCTGAATGAGCCCAACCGCAGGCTCGTGCCCGTCTTCAGCCTGGCCGCTGACGTAGCCCACTGGTTTGTTGATGAGGATAGTGACAAGCTGGTTTTGCTGCTGCTGGGCAGCCCGATCAATCTCAATGCGTGCATTGGCGGCCACCGGCTGGCCCATCACCGCTGGCTGGCCATTGACCCGCACCCAGCCTTGCTCAATCCATGCATCGGCTTCGCGCCGCGAGCACATGCCAAGTTCAGCCATGCGCTTGTTCAGGCGGATCGTCAGCGGCGAGCCGTCGGGGTTTGTGGGCTTGGGGATGCGGACGGCGGTGGGTTTGATGAAGTCAGTCATTTGCTATTTATTTAGTAGCTGTTTGCGCAAGTATTGCATGGGCTACAGGCACTTTTGCACTGTATTCATGCAGCAATCAATTCAATATCGTCCATCGGGTAATGCTTGCGGTTGTGCGTCCACAGCGGACAGCGGTGCGCCCTGGCCGTGGCCGCCAGCACATAGTCCTCCAGGCTGATGCCCGAGAAGGCTTTGGCATACTGGTTGGCGTACAAGCCGGCGATGCGCCCAGTGTCAGTCTCCATGTCAACGCGCTGGCACAAGTCAAAGAATGCTTCCACGTCTTTGTGCTCACGCAGATAAGCGCCGGCATACACTTCGGCAACAACGATCGGGCATATCAAAAACTGGGTTTGCGCCTCTTTCAAGGCCAAAAACCTGTCAACAACCGCAGGCACGTTTTTGAGCAGGTCAATCACAATATTGGTGTCCAGCACCACGCGCTCGGGAGTCACGCGTCTTGGCCTATGTGCAAGATACGGCTTTTGCTGCGGATGGCACGCACATAGTCATTTGAGTCCACATCGGCAAAACTCTCCAGGGGCTTGAGCCGTGTGAAATAGGCTCGCGCATCGGCTACAGGGTCTTTTTGAATGTCTTTTTCAAGTGTGCGGCGAATCAGCTCAGAAATGCTCACGCCAATGCTGCGTGCGCGTGCCTTCAGGCTGTCGTGCAACTCGTCTTGCAAGTAAATTTGTGTGCGGTGCATGGCTTACTCCGATCATTCTGATGTATGAAAGTATACATCAAATATAGCTTTCAAGGCCGTTCGAATAGTCTCATCAGCGGTGCTGACTATTGTCCGGCGCTGCACGATAGTTACCGCAGAAGTCGACGTACCAGGGCCTCAGCCTTGCGCCACGAGCAAAGTCCCAGCTCGGCTCTGCGCTTGTTGAGGCGAAGCGTCAAAGGCGAGCCGTCCGGGTTGGTGGGCTTGGGGATGCGGACGGCGGTGGGTTTGGGGGAGTTTGAAGGGGAAATCATAAGGTGTCACCGTTCATACCTGTTGAAGGACAAGGTGCAATTCGCAGAGTTAAAGGGAGGCCAGAAGCTCTGGGTTTTCTATCCCCCGCTTTAACACTGGCGCGATTTGCACGTTGTTGTTTATAAATAAATCACTAATCACGGTTTGCACGACAGGCACTGAAACAGAATTGCCGAATTGCCGGTACGCATGGGTATCGACGGGATGGTGTTGAAAGGTATCTGGATAACCTTGCAGTCTTGCGCATTCGCGCGGTGTGATTCTTCTAATACGGCCGCTTTGAAAGACGCCAAGCTTGTGCGCATCACTTGTTACCAAGGTGATTGCAACGCTTTCAGGATCAAGAAACTTGAAAACTTCAAATGACATATTGCCTGATACAGGGTTGTATAAGCCGTCCCGTACCCGCAGGTATTTTTTCTGAATCAAGCTTTGAATAATTGCCACCAAATCAGGCACGTCAAAAAAAGTTTTGATTTGACCAAGGCTCAAACTTTTACCGTCCTGATGCGTGCCAAATATTTTTTTACGGCGGTTGGTAATCAACGCCTCCATGAAAGCAATTTCGGCAGGCGTGCATTCACCCTTGATACCCAAGTCCCAGGAATGTATGGCGTGTCCATTTCTAAAATCAATCAACCGAAGACCGTGAATTGAAAGATCGTTTTTTTTTGCTACTTTGAGAAGTCGAGACCTGAACGCCGGGCTGCAGTCGTATGCAGCAGGTGGATTTGCCTCAAGAATGTCGCCAACAACTTTGGCACTTTGACCTGTGAACATATCGTTCATCTGTAGCAAACGCTTGTATTGATGGGAGTCAACAGCACCACGATTTGACTTCAACGTCAGCTTAGGCTTTTGACCCTTGATGCCCACAATGTAAACACGGACACGGTTTTGCGGAACATTAAAGTCGGAGCTGTTGAGCAAGAGACACTCAACGCCATAGCCCAAATTTTCAAGTTTCTCTTTGATGGTTGCCAGTGTGCGGCCACCGTCGTGTGTTGTTAAACCGCGTACATTCTCAAGTAAAAACCCACCAGGTTGATGCAAAGCCAGCAAGCGCTCAATCTCAAAAAAAAGTGTCCCGCGCGTATCGACGAAGCCCTTTTGCTTGCCAGCATAGGAAAACGGCTGGCAGGGGAAACCAGCCAAAAGAAAATCAAACTTGGGGAACTGCTGAATTTTGTAAATGTCGCCTTGTGGGGCCTCACCATAATTCAGTCGATACGTTTCTTGAGCGTTTGGCTCTATCTCGGATGACAGCACGCATTTAGACGCGATGCCAAGTTCGTTAAGGGCTTGCTCAAACCCCAAGCGAATCCCGCCAATACCTGCAAATAAATCAACGAACCGCATCATCTAACTTACCCCGAATGAAATCAACCAGGACACCGAGTTCTTTGTCTGAATAAGCAACCGTGCAATCGCTGGACTGACACAGTGTGGTCAGTGCCGCTTTACGGCTGAAGTTTCCGGCACCATCCAACACATAAGCAATGTAGCCCCCCTCTGCATGCATGAGCGCGCGACGGCTTTCAGCCAAGGCGGCCTTTCGTTCAATCACGCTGTTCGAGGTAACTTGAAAACTTACTTCAACACCTACAAAGCGTTCTTTACGCTTGACAACAATATCAAACGGCATGCCACCAACGCTGTCATATCCTTTGAGCTTGAATTTTCCATTGCTTTGAACTTCGTAGCTTTTATCCAAATGAAGCTTCAAAAAGTCAGAAACATAAATTTGAGCAATTTGGCCAAGACTGTTAGCGCTTGCCCCGGTTGTGATGCGACTGACGTGGATGTATTTTTCCTTAACGTATTTGTCAATTTCAACGGGATTCCCAAGTAGCAAACCCAAATCGCAACGCTCCAGCGAAGCCAAATGGCCAGATGTAGAACTGCCGCCGTAAAGCAAAAGCATGATGACATCCTTTTGCAAGTTATCGAGATCGCGCGGCTTGACAATAGCTGCGCCATCGATACCCAGTTTAAGGTTACTCAGCCCCGTAACTGGCAGTGCCTTAAATGCATAAGTTTCCTTTTCACCGTTAAATGTGAAATTCATGCAATGACGCTTGGTTTTCACATTGATAGGAAACGTTTTTTTGAATTCAGCACCCAATCTCTTAATGAGTTCGCCGCCAAAGTCACTTAAAACAACCAGATGCTTCAAGAAAAGGTTCGATGGCATTGCGCCTGCGTCAATCAAATCAAAAATCTGTTCAGGCCTGTTGCCGGCCAGCTTAAGGACAGATATAAATTGATCTTGGGTCTGCAAAAGTTTGGGGATCACGCTGCTAGTGGCAACTTCAGCCTCCAAAACTTTAGGCCACCATTTAACGGCGGTTTTTTCCAGCTCTGCTAATGTTTTTTTGTATTTCATAACTACGGTTTTTCTTCTTTTTCAAGTTTACACAGTGGGTCTAGGGTTCTTCAAGCATGCAACGCCGCATACTCACGAACCGTTGGAATATGTTGCGGCAAGCCCTGACCGACAGGTCGCACAGCCCGCCAGCCCAGACACGCCAGCCAGACTGAGCGGGGGATGGGCTTTTCACCATCGCGGTAATAACTCAACATGCGGCGTGAAATACCCAAGGCCAGCGCGGCTTGCTCCAGCGTCAAACCCGTTTCATGCAGCCAGTTCCAAATGCGTTCATGGCCAATACCACCTGCCTGCTCAATGGCCAGATTGCGCAGGTTGTCTGCACCCAGGTCAAGCTCAATGCTTACGCCATCCGTCCAGGCAACCGAGCGGCCACCCTGGCCGCGCTTGGCTTTGACAAACAGGTCTGCGATTTTTAACGGGTAGAAGGCTTTGGTGGATGCGATCCATGGCTGCAAATTAACCGTTAACACTTCGCCATCGGCATAAATCAAACGCAGGTTGTAAGGCGTGAGAGCACTAACTTTGGCTAGAACAAAGTGACTTTTTAACCTGGAACGATAAGTGCGTGTGGGGGGCATGGCGGCGATCATAGTGCAATGGTTGCATTGTCGTTGGGCTGTTAATACCAAAGACCGCCACCATATGCGCTGCAAAGCATTTTGCTCAGGCTACACAGGGCAAACAACGACGATCTGGGCGGTGTTTACTGAGGTGTGCGCCCTGCTGATGCATTGCAAGCAGAAAGTGTTCTTGCCTGGGCAGCCAAAGCGCAAGCCCTGGGGCATTTGCGGATTGAAACGCCCCTAGCCGATGCGGTGATGGCGCTTTGGGCTTTGATGGATAAGTATGAAGATTTGCCGATGGATTTTTGTGACGCCAGCCTGGTGTATTTGGCAACCAGCTTGAAAATCAACCGGATTGCCACCACCGACTTGCGGGACTTTACGGTTTATCGTCTGCCAGGCAACAAGCGTTTTGTGCATGTGCTGGAGCAAACACCTTAACGCTACATAATTTATAGCTGCTTGCGCGCATTTTACGTGGGCTACAGCTCTTTTTTATGCTCAAAAACAGTGGCTTTGAGGGCTGCCAGATCTAAAACCCGCAAGCCGCCGTATTCAACCCGAATGGCATCTTGAGCCTGCAAGGCCGTCAGCGCAACATTGACCCGCTGCCGTGACAAGCCGACCAGGTACGCCAGCTCTTGCTGGGTGATGCGCAAAATCTCACCCACGCCCGGGTACAGCACCGGGTTAAACAATGCGGCCAATGAGCGGGCCACGCGAACATCGGGGTTGTTCAGTCGGTCAATCTCGCGGGCGGCAATGAACTGGCCCAGGCGTTCGTTAAGCTGGTTCATCACAAACCGGTTAAAGCCAATCGAGTGGTCCAGCAGCCAGTGGAACGTGTCAACCGGCAGCCCGGCCACCACGCTTTTGCGCAGCGCCTGGATGTTGTAGCGATACGGCTCTCGCTTGAGTGCTGTGCCTTCGCCAAACCAGCCGCCGGGCGGCACGCCGGTGTACGTCATGGTCATGCCCTGGTCGTTGTCGCTGCTCATTTTGAGCAGGCCTTCGACCACCCCGAACCAATAGGTAATCGGCCTGCCAATGCGGCACACATAGTCGCCTGTTGCTGCATCCCCAACACGCAAAGCCGCAGCAGCCAACTCGCGCTCAAGCGGGTTTAACAAATCAAGCCATGGAATGCTGGCAAGTTCAGCATGGCTCGGCAGTCGGCGTTGGATAGCAACAGGTTTTTGGATCAGCATGGAGTGTTAGCAGGGCAGCAAGGGTAAGTCCGGGAGGGGGTTGACCCTTAAATTGTCGTCGGAATGACAACATAGCGTCAAATGGCTGCTTACTATTCGGTCAACGCGATAACTTTTCTGAAAAAAACACACTAACCAAGTCAAGTACGAGACACGCATGCAAACCACGTTTCCCCAACTGTTGATCAAGCACGCTGCCGAGCGCCCTGAGGCGCCAGCCATGCGCGAAAAGGAATACGGCATCTGGCAGGCCCACAGCTGGTCTGCTTTGGCCGGGTTGGTCAAGCACATTGCCTGCGGTCTGCATCAGGCCGGCCTGGTGCGGGGTGAGCACATGGTAATTGTGGGCAGCAACCGCCCAAGTCTGTATGCCACCATGCTGGCAGTTCAGTCGCTGGGCGCTATTGCCATACCGCTGTACCAGGACGCAGCGGGTGCCGAGTGTGTATTTCCCATCAACAATGCAGATGTCCGTTTTGCGTTTGCAGAAGACCAGGAGCAGGTTGACAAGCTGCTGGAGATTCGTGAGCAATGCCCGCAGCTTGGCCATATTTTTTACGACGAGCCACGCGGCTTGCGCAACTACTCAGAGCCCGGCTTGCAAGCGCTGGATGCGCTGATTGAAACCGGTAAATCCTTTTGCGCCACCCAGCCCGGCTGGTATGAAGCTGAGGTTGCCAGGAACACGCCTGATGAAGTGGCGGCCATGTTTTTTACATCAGGCACCACCGGCAACCCGAAAGGCGTGGTGCACACCCACAACACGCTGATTGACCGGGCCAGGGCAGGCGCTGACTTTGACAAGCTCACATCCAGTGAAGAGGTACTGGCCTACCTGCCGCCCGCCTGGATTGGGCAAAACATCTTCAGCTACGCGCAGTGGCTGGTCTGCGGCTATGTGGTGAGCTGCCCCGAGAACGCCAGCACGGTGATGATTGACCTGAAGGAAGTCGGGCCCACCTATTACTTTGCACCACCCCGGGTGTTTGAAGGCATGCTGACCACGGTGATGATTCGCATGGAAGACGCAGGCAGCATCAAACGCGGCATCTTCAATTACTTCATGAACGTGGCCAAGCGGGTCGGGCCTGACCGCATGGATGGCAAACCCATTGGCTTGGCGCAAACGCTGCAGTACGCGCTGGGCAACGTGCTGGTGTACGGGCCGCTGCGCAACACGCTGGGCTTTTCGCGGGTGCGTGTGGCGTACACGGCAGGCGAAGCAATTGGGCCTGATCTGTTCACGTTTTACCGTTCGATTGGCATCAATCTCAAACAGCTTTATGGTTCAACCGAAACAGCTGTTTTTGTTTGCCTGCAACCTGACAACGAAGCGCGTGCAGACACGGTGGGCGTGCCCATTTCAGGCGTGCAAATCAGGGTGGCAGACAACGGCGAGATCATGGTCAAGTCCGCAGGACTGCTGAAGGAATACTACAAAAATCCGGCAGCTACTGCTGAGGTATTGACGCAAGACGGCTGGTATCACACCAGCGATGCAGGCTTCATTGATGCGCACGGCCACTTAAAAATCATTGACCGCGTCAAGGATGTGGGCCGCATCCAGGGCGGTGCAAACGACGGCGCGATGTTTGCACCCAAGTATGTAGAAAACAAGCTCAAGTTTTTTCCGCACATCAAAGAGGTGGTGGCTTATGGCGACGGTCGCGAGCAGGTGTGCGTGTTTGTCAACATTGATTTTGATGCGGTTGGCAACTGGGCTGAAAGGCGCAATCTGCCTTATGCAGGCTATACCGATCTGGCGCAAAAACCCGAGGTGTACCAGCTCATCAAGGAATGCGTGGAAAAGGTTAATGCCGACCTGAGCGTCGATGCGCTGCTGGCAGGCTCGCAGGTCAGCCGATTTTTGATTTTGCACAAGGAACTGGACGCAGACGATGGCGAACTGACACGCACCAACAAGGTCAGGCGCGGCTTTATTGGCGAAAAATACCAGCCGCTGATTGATGCGCTGTACAGCGGCAAGACCGAACAATTCATTGAAACCGTGGTCAAGTTTGAAGACGGCCGCAGCGGCAGCGTGAGCGCGACACTAAAAATTGGCGACTGCAAAACCTTTGCGCCTGTGAAAGTAGCAGCATGAGCAAAAAAATCGGTGACGTCATCCTTGACGTTCAAAACATATCTCTCGCATTCGGTGGAGTCAAGGCGCTGCAGGACATTTCATTTAACGTCCGTGAACACGAGATTCGCGCCATCATTGGCCCCAACGGTGCAGGCAAAAGCTCGATGCTCAATTGCATCAATGGCGTGTATCAGCCGCAGCAGGGCTCAATCACCTTTCGCGGCCAGACCTTCAAGCACATGAACAGCCATCAGGTGGCAGTCATGGGCGTGGCGCGGACGTTTCAAAACCTCGCGCTGTTCAAAGGCATGAGCGTGCTGGACAACATCATGTCAGGCCGCAACCTGAAAATAAAAAGCGGTATTTTGATGCAGGCTCTGCGGATTGGCCCGGCTGAAAAAGAAGAAATGGTGCACCGGGAAGCGGTCGAAAAGATCATCGACTGTCTGGAAATTCAGGCTTACCGCAAAACACCTGTGGGGCAATTGCCCTACGGCCTGCAAAAGCGTGTTGACCTGGGTCGCGCGCTGGCAATGGAGCCGCAGGTGTTGTTGTTAGACGAGCCAATGGCCGGCATGAACGTGGAAGAAAAGCAGGACATGTGCCGCTTTGTGCTGGACGTCAACGATGAGTTTGGCACAACCGTTGTGCTGATAGAACACGACATGGGCGTGGTGATGGACATTTCTGACCGCGTCGTTGTGCTGGACTACGGCAAAAAAATTGGCGATGGCACACCCGACGAAGTTCGCAACAACAAAGATGTGATCAGTGCCTATTTGGGTACCTCGCACTGATGACCGTCAATATGAAAACGATGACCAAAAATTCAACGTCAGCCACCGTCATTCCCGCGAAGGCGGGAATCCAGTACAGGTCAACGCCTGGGTATACCCAATTGACAACTGCACCGCACCCCCTGGATTCCCGCCTGCGCGGGAATGACGCAACGAAGGCAGGAAAATAATCATGGGACCCGTACTCGAAACCATCATCAGCGGACTGATGTCCGGCATGCTTTATTCATTGGTTGCGCTCGGTTTTGTGCTGATTTACAAGGCATCAGGCGTATTCAACTTTGCGCAGGGTGCCATGGTGCTGTTTGCCGCTCTGGCGATGGCCCGGTTTTCTGAGTGGATACCGCAGTGGACGGGGCTTGAATCAAAAATTCTGGTCAATCTGCTGGCGTTTGCGATTGCACTGATCTTTATGGTGGCAGTTGCCTGGCTGATTGAAAAATTGGTGCTGGGCAAACTGGTTAACCAGGAAGGCGTGGCACTGTTGATGGCCACGTTGGGTATTTCGTATTTTCTGGATGGTTTGGGCCAATCGATTTTTGGCTCCAGCATTTACAAGATCGATGTCGGCATGCCCAAAGACCCGATGTTTTTACTCGATGGTGTTTTTCCTGGCGGCTTGCTGGTTAACAAGGAAGATCTGGTGGCAGCCGTCATCGCGACCGCGCTCGTTGCCAGCCTGGCAGCATTTTTCCAGTTCACCAAAACCGGCCGCGCTCTGCGCGCGGTAGCTGACGACCACCAGGCCGCGCAATCCATTGGCATTCCGCTCAACCGGATTTGGGTGATTGTGTGGTCAGTTGCTGGTTTTGTGGCGCTGGTGGCAGGCGTGATCTGGGGCAGCAAGCTCGGCGTGCAATTTTCGTTGTCGGTGCTTGCACTCAAAGCTTTGCCGTTGGTGATTTTGGGTGGCCTGACATCAGTGCCTGGTGCGATTGTTGGCGGCCTGATATTGGGTGTGGGTGAAAAGCTGGCCGAGGTTTTTATCGGCCCATTTGTAGGCGGCGGGATTGAGATCTGGTTTGCGTATGTGCTGGCACTTGGATTCTTGCTGTTCAGACCTCAGGGTCTTTTCGGTGAAAAGATAATCGACCGCGTTTAAGAGAACAACATGATTTACAGAGAAAACGGTCAATTCAAAACCACCTACCGGTCTGACAGCCAGATCTTCCCAATCCTGCAAGACCGGATCGCGGTCGGCCTGTTTTTGATTTTTGCTTTTGCCGTGGTGCCCATGCTGGCCAGCGATTATTTGTTTCGTGCGATTTTGATTCCGTTTTTAATCATTTCACTGGCTGCGCTGGGTGTCAACATTCTGGTCGGCTACTGCGGGCAAATCTCTTTGGGCTCGGGCGCTTTCATGGCTGTCGGTGCGTACGGTGCGTACAACTTTTTTGTTCGCATTCCGGGTATGCCGCTGATCCCCACCATTATTTTGGGCGGCATCTGCGCCATGCTGTTCGGTATTTTGTTTGGCCTGCCGAGTTTGCGCGTCAAGGGGTTGTATCTGGCAGTGACCACACTTGCTGCGCAGTTCTTTTCAGACTGGATGTTTCTGCGTATCAAGTGGTTCACCAATGATTCGCCATCGGGCTCGGTGTCGGTGTCCAACCTTCAGGTGTTTGGTTTTCCGATCGAAAGCGCCACCAGCAAATATGTTTTTTGCCTGGCCATACTGGTCGTTGTTTCGTTGCTGGCCAAGAACCTGGTGCGAGGCGCGATTGGCCGCGAGTGGATGGCGATTCGCGACATGGATGTGGCGGCATCGGTGATCGGCATTCGCCCGATGTATGCCAAGCTGAGCGCGTTTGCCGTCAGCTCATTCATCATTGGCATGTCAGGTGCTCTGTGGGGCTTTGTCTACTTGGGCGCATGGGAGCCTGCTGCGTTTTCTGTTGACCAATCGTTTCGCCTGTTGTTCATGGTCATCATCGGCGGTATGGGATCCATTTTGGGCGGCTTTTTGGGCGCTGCGTTCATCACCTTGCTGCCAATTGCGCTAAACATCATGCTGCCAGTGCTGGCCGGTTTTGTGGGCTTGAAAATTTCAACCGCTGGCGTTGCTCATGCGGAGCTGATGATTTTTGGTGCGCTGATTGTCTGGTTTTTAATTGTCGAGCCGCATGGGCTGGCCAAGCTGTGGGCTGTAGGCAAACAAAAATTGCGGTTGTGGCCCTTTCCGCATTGAGTATTTAGCGTAGTTTTGCAGAGTTTTTAGTGTCGGTTTTTCTGGTGTTTTGTTTTTCTTAAATCTTTTTGGAGACAACTATGAAAGTTCGTAATGTAATTTTGGCAATTGCTGCCGTAGCTGCGGGCGCATCTTCGCTTGTGGCAACCACGGCGCAAGCGCAAGCCAAAGAGCAGTTTATTCCGGTGCTGTCGTACCGCACCGGCGCTTACGCACCCAACGGTGTGCCATGGGCCAACGGCTATGTGGACTACATCAAACTGGTCAACGCACGCGGCGGTTTGAATGGTGTGAAGCTGTCGTTTGAAGAATGTGAAACGGGTTATGACACAGCCCGCAGCGTGGAATGCTATGAGCGATTGAAGGGCAAAAACGGCGGCGCCAGTTTTGTGCAGCCGCTGTCAACTGGGGCAACTTTTGCCATCACAGAAAAAGCTCCGACTGACAAGGTACCGGTCGTCACTGTTGGCTATGGCCGCAGCGAAAGCGCTGATGGCTCCATTTTTAAATGGAACTTCCCGATTGCTGGCACGTACTGGGTAGCTGCTGACACGATCCTGCAGGCCATTGCCAAAAAAGAAGGCGGATTTGACAAGCTCAAGGGCAAGAAAGTGGCGCTGGTGTACCACGATTCACCGTTTGGCAAAGAGCCGATCCCGCTGATGCAGGAGCGCAGCCGCATGCACGGCTTTGAGTTGCAGTTGTTGCCCGTAACAGCCCCTGGCGTTGAGCAAAAAGCCACCTGGCTGCAAGTGCGCCAGTCCAAGCCGGACTTTGTTGTGCTGTGGGGCTGGGGCATCATGAACACAACGTCCATCAAAGAAGCGCAAGCCACTGGCTACCCGCGTGAAAAAATGTACGGCGTGTGGTGGGCAGGCGCTGAGCCAGATGTGAAAGACGTGGCCGAGGGTGCCAAAGGCTACAACGCGGTGACCATGCAGCACGGCGCAGAGCCGCAGTCAAAACTGGTCAAAGACGTGTTGGCGATGGTGCATGACAAGGGTCAGGGCACGGGCCCGAAAGAAGAGCTGGGCCAGGTGCTGTACATGCGCGGTGCCATGAGCGCCATGCTGGGCATTGAGGGCATTCGCGCTGCGCAAGAGCGCTTTGGCAAGGGCAAGGTCATGACTGGCGAGCAAGTGCGCTGGGGCCTGGAAAACCTGAACCTGACGCAAGCCAAACTGGACGGCCTGGGCTTTGCGGGCGTGATGCGCCCAATCAGCACCTCATGCAACGACCACATGGGCGCTGCCTGGGCACGCATCCACACGTGGGATGGCAAGGCCTGGAAGTTCACCTCTGACTGGCTGCAGGCGGATGAGCAGATCATCAAGCCGCTGGTGAAAGCTACCGCTGCCAAATATGCATTGGATAAAAAGCTGACGGCACGCACGCCTGAAGATTGCCAAAGCTAGGCACACTTTCTGTCATACCGGACTTGATCCGGTATCCATGAGTTTTTGGGGTCAGAGCCCAAATTCACCCAGCCGTGGCTTTCGCCTTGGCGCGTTGCGATGCAACGCAGTGAAATTAGTGTCTGACCCCAATAACTGAATGGATTGCGGATCAAGTCCGCAATGACAGTTCAATCTTTAGCATTGCGTGCAATGCTAAAGATTGGAGAAGTAAAAATTTATGGAAACGCAAAAAATAGTTCTCAACGTCAACGGCATTGAAGTCATTTACAACCACGTGATTCTGGTTTTAAAAGGCGTGTCGCTGAGCGTGCCTGAAGGAAAAATCGTCGCGATTCTGGGCGGCAATGGCGCGGGCAAAACCACCACATTGCGTGCAGTGTCCAACCTGCTCAAAGGCGAGCGCGGCGCTGTCACCAAGGGCTCCATCGAGTTGCGCGGTGAGCGGATTGAAAACCTGTCGCCGTCAGATCTGGTGCAGCGTGGCGTGATTCAGGTAATGGAAGGCCGGCACTGCTTTGCGCACCTGACGATTGAAGAAAACCTCCTGACCGGCGCTTACACCATCAAAAGCAAGGCGCAGGTTGCCGCCAATCTGGAAAAGGTTTACAACTACTTTCCACGCCTGAAAACACGCCGTACTTCTCAAGCTGCGTACACATCAGGTGGTGAGCAACAAATGTGTGCGATTGGCCGGGCACTGATGGCCAACCCGACGATGGTGCTGCTGGACGAGCCCTCCATGGGCCTGGCGCCGCAAATTGTGGAAGAGGTTTTTGAAATCGTCAAAGACCTGAACCAAAAAGAAAAAGTGACTTTTTTGCTGGCCGAGCAAAACACCAACATGGCGCTGCGCTATGCCGACTACGGCTACATCATGGAAAGCGGCCGCGTAGTGATGGACGGCGTGGCCAGCGAGCTGGCCAACAACGAAGACGTCAAGGAGTTCTACCTGGGCTTGGGCGGCGGGGAACGCAAAAGTTTCAAAGACGTCAAGAGCTACAAACGCCGCAAGCGCTGGCTGGCTTGAGCATACGCAGGAAAAAGCATGAACACCTTTTTTGATGCACTGGAAACGCGCGCACCCGAGGTACGCGAGCATGCTTTGATGTCTGCTTTGCCGCAGCAAATTGCCAACGCAAAGCAAAATACAGCCGCATTTGCCACACTGCTGAGCAGCATTGATGCTGGTTTGATCACGTCGCGGCAGGCGTTGGCCAGCCTGCCGGTCACTCGTAAAGGCGAGCTGGCTGATTTGCAAAAAGCAGGACGCTCCAACGATGTATTTGGTGGCTTCAGTGCTTTGCTGCGCGGGCCCAAAATGCCGCGTCTGTTTTCGTCGCCTGGGCCTATTTACGAGCCTGAAGGTTCGGCACGGGACTATTGGCGTGCTGGCCGGGCCATGTATGCAGCAGGCTTTCGTGCCGGTGATCTGGCACACAACTCATTTAGCTATCACATGACGCCGGGCGCATTCATCATGGAATCGGGCTTGCACGCGGTAGGCTGCACTGTGTTTCCGGCAGGAATCGGCCAAACAGACCAGCAACTTGAGGCAATTGCTACCCTGCGGCCAGACGGCTATGTGGGTACACCCAGCTTTCTGCGGATTCTGGTGGAAAAAGCCGAGGAAGTGGGCAGCGACATCAGCAGCATGAAAAAGGGCCTGGTCGGTGGCGAGGCTTTTCCGCCCAGCCTGCGTGACTGGTTTACCGCGCGCAACATGGCTGTTTATCAAAGTTATGCCACCGCTGATTTGGGCCTGATTGCGTACGAGACTGAAGCGCGCGCGGGCCTTGTCATCGATGAGGGCGTAATTATCGAAATCGTTCGGCCGGGAACCGGTGACCTGGTGGCTGAGGGCGAAGTGGGCGAGCTGGTGGTTACCACGCTCAATCCTGACTACCCGCTGATTCGCTTTGGCACGGGGGACTTGTCTGCATTTTTGCCGGGTGAATGTCCGACAGGCCGTACCAATACTCGCATCAAAGGCTGGATGGGTCGGGCTGATCAGACCGTCAAAATTAAAGGCATGTTTGTGCACCCCGGGCAAGTGGCAACCATTGCGCGGCGCTTTCCCGAGGTGCTCAAGGCGCGCCTGGTTGTCAGCGGTGAAATGGCCAATGACAGCCTGCATTTCAAGGTGGAAGCCGCATCCAATGCAGCGGATTTGAACCAGAAAATCAGCGAAGCCATTCGCGACGTGACGAAACTGCGCGGCACGGTGGAGTTGGTCGCGCCGGGCACTTTGCCAAACGACGGCAAGGTGATTGAAGACGCACGCAGTTACAAATAATGCGCGCTGTAGCAGCGCCAGGCAGGGTTGTTGCGTAAGTATTTTCCGATGTTTGGCAACGGCCGTTGGCAGCTACAGTCATCCATTGAATTTTAGTTTTAACAGCTTTTTCTGGAGTCACTTCAATGAACTTGTTTTTGAAAAAATTGGCGATCGTTGCTGGTGCGACCCTGGCGGTTTGCGGAGGAGCTGGCTCGCTGCATGCTGCGGACTTTCCGGCCAAGGACAAAGTCATCACCATCGTTGTACCGTTTGCTGCAGGCGGCCCGACAGACCGGGTCGCACGCGATCTGGCTGAAGCCATGCGCAAGCCCCTTGGCGGCATCAGCATCGTGATTGACAGCGCTGCTGGCGCGGGTGGCTCTATTGGCGCCAACAAGACAGCCAAGGCTGCAGCTGATGGGTACACCCTGCTGGTTCACCACATCGGCATGTCTACCATGCCCACGCTGGTACGCAACATTCCTTTCAAGGTTGAAAGTGACTTTGAATATCTGGGTCTGGTCAACGAAGTGCCGATGACGCTGATTGCCAAGCCCAGCATGGCAGCAACCAACTACAAAGAACTCAGCGCCTGGATTCTTGCAAATAAAAACAAAGTCAATCTGGGCAATGCAGGCATTGGCTCTGCCTCCCACCTGTGCGGCTTGCTGCTTCAAAATGCGCTACAGGTGGACATGACCACTGTGCCGTACAAAGGCACGGCTCCAGCCATAACCGACCTGATTGGCGGACAGATTGACCTGATGTGTGACCAGACCACCAATACCACCAGCCAGATTGAAGCGAAAAAAGTCAAGGTGTATGCCGTGACCACCGCCAAACCATTGACAACGCCTGTCCTCAAAGATGTGCCAACCCTGGCTGCCAGTGGTTTGAAAAACTTTGAAGTCACTGTCTGGCACGGCCTGTATGCGCCCAAGGGCACACCTGCTGATGTGCTGGCCAAACTTAACAGCGCATTGAAAGTAGCCCTGAAAGACCCTGACTTCATCAAAAAGCAGGAAGGCCTGGGCGCTGTGGTAGTGACCGACAAGCGGGTTGAGCCAGCTGAGCACAAAAAGTTTGTTGCTGCTGAAATCGTCAAGTGGAGCCCGATCATCAAGGCTGCCGGGGTGTACGCAGACTAGTAGCTACAGGCCGGGCTGATCATGTTGAAGCTAAGGCTCAAGCTGGTTGATTCCATCACCGAGCTTGAGCTGCATGACACGGGTTGCATTGCCATCAGTGGCTCTCATGGCGGCTTGAGTTCTGCGCGGTTTGCGCTGGCAGTTCGGCCCCTGTTCAGCGTGTTCAACGATGCAGGCGGTGGCCTGAACGATGCCGGACTGGCGGCACTTGATTTTTTGCAACAGCACGGTTTGGCTGCTTGTACCGTTGCCCACGATAGCGCGCGGATTGGCGACAGCGCATCGACGCTGTCCAATGGTCTGGTCAGTCATGTCAATGCATGCGCCGCTTCACTGGGCATCCAAACAGGCTGGACATGTCAGCAAGCCATTGATTGCTTGTCTCGTTCAAATTCGACCTGACCTGCATCGACCTTCATCAACACAGGAAAGCTAAAAATGCACCTACATTCACCTTCAAAAAGAGCTCTAGCCAGCGTAATATGCGCGCTGACAGCTACTCTTTTCATAGCATCACCGGTATACGCACAAACTGCCTGGCCCAACAAGCCGGTGCGCATCATCGTGCCGTTTGCAGCGGGCGGCACCACGGATATCTTGGCGCGGGCGATGGCGCCTGAGTTGACCAAAGCATTTGGTCAATCTTTTGTTGTTGAGAACCGGGCTGGCGCTGGCGGCAACATTGGTGCAGACCTGGTGGCCAAATCAGCGCCTGACGGCTACACGATTTTGATGGGCACAGTAGGCACGCACGGCATCAACAAGGCGCTGTACGCCAAGATGCCGTTTGATTCACAAAAAGATTTCGCGCCCATCACGCTGGTAGCTGGCGTGCCGAATGTGATGGTGATGAACGCCGACAAGGCACGCACCCTGAACATCAACACGGTGCCTGAATTCGTCGCTTATGCCAAAGCCAACCCGGCCAAATTCAGCATGGCGTCCAGCGGCAATGGCACATCCATTCACCTGGCGGGCGAACTGTTCAAGTCACGCACTGGAATTTTCATGGCTCACATTCCGTACCGCGGCTCTGGCCCTGCCATGCTGGACTTGGTGGGCGGAAGTGTGGACGTGATGTTTGACAACCTGCCCTCGGCGCTGCCGCAAATCAAGGCTGGCAAGCTGAAAGCTTTTGCCGTAACCAGCGCCACCCGCTCTGCTGCTGTGCCCGAACTGCCAACGATTGAAGAAGCGGGCAGGTTGCCTGGCTTTGACGCAAGTTCGTGGTTTGGGTTGCTGGCGCCAGCGGGCACACCAGCAGATATTGTTAGCCGCATTCAACAAGAAGTTTCCAAGTCTCTGGGCACTCCAGCCATGAAGGAAAAGCTGTTGGCTCAAGGCGCCATACCTGGCGGCAACACGCCGGAGCAGTTCAATACCTTCATCAACGCCGAACACATCAAATGGGCGCAGGTGGTGAAGGCTTCAGGCGCGAAGGTGGACTGAAAAATCCGGCTCTCAAGCGCCCCAGGTCACGTCTGTCGCCGCTTTCTGATTGCGCTTGAGCATGTCGATAAATGGCATGGCTCGCTGGCGCAAACCAGGTGCATCGCCAAGCACCGGTTCGCCCTCGGCATCCAGCATTTTTTGAGTTGATTCTTCAAGGGCGATGGCAGCGTTTAGCGCTTCAATCGCAGCTGGCATTTGCGCCGCCAAAATAATCCCCATCGGCCCTGCATCCTTGCCAATCACTTCAAGAACCCTGCGGCCGTTGGCCTCCAGCATGATCAGGTCGCCAGCGTTTTTGGATTTGAATTTATAAAGCATCAGAAAACTCCTGTAAAAAATACCAGCCGGGCAAGCTTTCATTATCAGCTCTGCCGGTTGCAAAACCTGTAGGCCTGGTTCGATGGCTGCCAGCCTGCTTTGACGCAAGGTATCAGTTAAATGCTATTTTATTTATAGCTGCTTGCGCGCATATTGTGTGGGCTACAGGCCTATTTGTGCATGAAAACTTCAAAAGTGATTTGATATTTCAAGGCATATTCAGCCTGGCCGCAGTGTCTGCTGACGTATGCCATGTCACATTGCATTGCACCGCCTGGGCACAACGTTCACAGATTTCCGTTCGGGCTGCTGAATCAAGCCTGCATGATGATCTGAAAGCCGCCGTAAATCATGCGTTTGCCGTCAAAGGGCATGGGATTGTCTTTTGCATTCATGCGGGGATCGGCCATGATCTTTTCCCAGGCGCTGTCGCGTACCGTTTTGGACGGCCACTGTATCCATGAGAACACCACCGCCTCACCCTCTTCCCGCTTCACCGCCATGGGGAACGAGGTGAGCTTTCCCTCCGGCACATCATCGCCCCAGCTTTCAACAACGCTCAAGGCGCCAAACTCCTTGAATACCACTGCCGCGTCGCTGGCGTGCTTGAGATACGCCTCTTTTTTAGCCAGAGGTACGGCGGCAACAAAGCCATCGAGATAGTTCATGATTTACTCCTGAAGTAATAGCTTCTTGCGCCCGTTTAGTAAAGACAAGATGCTGATTTGTTTAAAAAATCGTACCTACTGAGTGCTTGTCATCCCGGCCTTGAGGAGCCTGCCCCGGACTGCGATCCGGGGGGATCCATGTCCCCTGCGGTGCTAACACGGGAGCTGGTTCATGGATTGCGGATCAAGCCCGCAATGACGTGCGAGGGAGCTGAGTAGTTACAAAAAATCAGGCCTGCGGCCCGTCTACACCTACCATCCAGTTCACACCAAATTTATCACTACACATGCCAAAGCAGGGCGACCAGAAAGTTTTGCCGATTGGCATGAAGACGTTGCCGCCAGCGGCCAAGGCATCAAACAGTCGCCTGGCCTGCACCTCATCATCGGCTGCGACAACATCAAATACGGTTCAACTTTCATGGGAATATCTCCTGTTAAAAATGTGAACTGGTTATTTCGCTTGTACGTACGACCTGAAGCTGTTCAAAATCGCCTGCCAGCCGTCACGCTGCTGATCTGTCGGGTGTGTTGGTTCAGCATCAAAGGTGACACGCACCGTCACACCTTTCTCATCAGATATAAATTCGGCAATGACAGATCGTTCGCCCATGGAATATTCGATGCGTTTGTGCTGGACTATCTGGGTGTAAGTCCCTGCAAAATCAAATCCGATGCTGCCGTCTTTGGCCTCCATTCGCGAACTGAATGCGCCACCTACCCGCAGTTCAACTGAAGCCTCTGTGGTGTGCCAATCGTTGGATGCGGTGTTCCATTGCTTGATGTCTTCTGGCGATGTGTAGGCATCCCAGATTTTGGCGATGGGCGCGTTGACGAGGGTTTCAACAGTGATTTTCATGGCGGGTTCCTTTAGAAATTACAAATGAGCGATGAAGATTTGGTGTGCTGGATGCTTATGGAAAACAGTTCAACCCGGAATATTTGGTGGCAGCAAACCTTGTACATAGCGGCGCCGATGCGCAATGCACTGCACGGCGACGCTTGAATTGCCCTGCGCCTTGGCAACAATGAACGCGCTTTGCAGCACTGCCTGGGTGTACAAAGTCGATGTAGGCGAGGAGGCGTTCGCGCGGATCTGCCACTTGGTTGTAAGGAGCGCTGGCAAACAGGCCGCCTGTGACATCATTCCAATGCCTGACCGCTGCAAGTGCCAGGTCTTCTTTGCCAGAGAAATGGTGAAAAAAAACTGCCCTTGGTTACGCCCGCAGAGGCGCAAAAGTTGTCCAGCGTGGTAGCGCTGTAGCCTTTGCTGCGGATGACTTTGCTCGCGGCGTCCAGCAATCTGGTTTTGGAGCTGTGTGCTGCGACGGATGCTGATGCGTTCATGAAATCTTTAACGAATGTGAAGGTTTATAAACATACCGACCGTCCTGGCAGCCGCGGTTTTGACGTTTTTCGTGAGCCTCATTCACTCCGTGCCAGGTGAAGTCATGGTGTTTTCACGGCTGCGCAAGGGGCGCTGATCGTGATCACCTTCGTCAGCTCGGCCATGGTGCTGTACGCCACAAAAGCCCGCCACCCGGGCCGGGTAGGGCTCCTTGGCGTTGCTGTTCTGACTTATTTGGGTCTTTGAAAGGCTATTTTTTCTATAGCTACTTGCTCAAAACGCGCTCAACCTCAGCAATACAGGCACCCGAGCCGCTCTGCCAGCAGTGGGTCAGCAGCAATATTTATTGCTTCTTGCGCGGTTAGCTCACTACTGAACAAACGGTTGTCAGTTGCCAGCAGATGGCGGCATTCCTTTTCAGTCACACGTGCCAAAAACGCCAGGCGCAGCTTGACAGGCTCTGCTTTCGTCATAGCTGTACACCTTGCGCCAACGCCACATCGTGAATAGGCAAATGCAGCAGGTTGGGTGCTTTGATGAGTACATCCACCTTGCGGCCAAACATGGTTCTCGAAACCCGCGAGGACAAACTGGCCGACAACTGGGCAGGCTCTAAAACTGGGCTGTCCAGCTCTAACATCAAGTCAACGTCACCGCCGCGCGCATCGTCATGCACTCGCGAGCCAAACAGCCACACCCGTGCAGACGCACCTGCGAGCTGGTTTGTTAGCAGGCGGATGTTGGTGATTTGATCGGGCGATAAGCGCATGGCCGGATTTTATGCCGCTTCAAGCAAAATATGGCCATGTTCAATATTGTTGCGCCACACAAACCCGCCGCCCAAGCGCTCGGTCAGGACGGCCTGAGCTTGCTGACCCCTGCCGGTCTGACTGAAGCACTCAAGCTGCCTGAAGACTGGTCGCAAAAGTGGCGCAATTTGACAAGCGCCTGGAACAATTTGCCGCCGGATGCGCACCTGTTAGACGGCGGCAAATATCGGCAGCGCCGACATGCCTGCTTTGTGCAGGATATGACTGCGAACACCCTGACGCAAACACCGCATCGGGCGCATTGGCAGCCCACCGATTACAACGCGCTGCATGGCGGGTTTGAGCGGTGGTTTGAACCTGTTGAAGCACACGTCGCGACTGCTCCCGCGTGGACGGATTTGATTGCTGGCTTTGGCAAACTGTTTGCGCAGGTGCAAGCGGTTGACAAATGGTTTGTAGAGGCGCACCAGTTTCGCATTGACACCGCTGGTGGCGTGGGCCGCCCTACCCCCGAAGGTGCGCACCGCGACGGTGTTAATTTTGTAGTGGTGCTGCTGGTTGCGCGCCACGGCGTAAAAGGCGGCGAGACACGGGTGTTTGACGCCAACGGCCCGCAGGGTGTACGTTTCTTGATGTGCGAGCCCTTGACAGCGCTGCTGCTGGACGACGCGCGGGTGATTCATGAAACAACGCCGATCTTTCCTGACCATGCGGATGGGGAACAGGGGTATCGGGACACGCTGGTGTTGACGTATCGGGCAGGTGGGTTTCAAGCACCTTGAGTTTATTTCCTTCCCCTGCGGGAGGAGAGGTTGAAGTTCCCTCTCCCTCTGGGAGAGGGTTAGGGTGAGGGAAGCGGTTTTTCAACTGGTATCAGCTTGAACTGGGCGGGGAGCCCTCACCCCTGCCCTCTCCCAGAGGGAGAGGGAGCGGGAGTAAAAGCCAAGTCAATCAGTCGATGTCCACTTGCCGCAAACGCGCAATATCCGCCGGCAAATTGCCCCATACTGCCTCACCAGGCGCATATCTGCGGCGCATGTAGTTGGCCAGCTCTGCGATTTGCGCATCATTTAAAGCGTATTTAAAAGCGGGCATATAGCCGATATCTTGCGTTGCAGGGTCTTGCACACCGTTCAAAATGGTGTTGATCAGGTTGTCGGGTCTGTTGCTGTGCAGGTTGCTGTTGAGTGCCAGCGGCGGATTGACACCTAGCAGTTTGGGGCCGTCGCCATCGTGGTGACACGAGCCGCACGCACCACTGAACAAACGCTGGCCTAAGCCGAGTAGTGAGCTGGCTTGTTGCTGCGCATTTGCTACTACTTCCATAGCACGTTGCGCGCTATTTACGTTGGCTACAGACTGATTAAGTGATGCAAGGTAAGCTGCCATGGCGGCAACGTCTGCATCAGGCAGTGCGCCGAGTTGTTTCACCACTGCGCCCATTGGCCCGGCTGCAATGCCGTGTTGCTGGGTGTGGCCGACGCGCAGATACCGGTACAGCTCGGCGGCATTCCACGGCACTGGCGCACGGGACAGAGCCGTCAGTGCCGGTGCTTCCCAGCCGTCTATCACTGCGCCTGCCAGATACGCTTTGCCGCTGCGTTCGGCGCCCAGAGCATTGCGCGGTGTGTGGCAAGCGCCGCAGTGGCCCAGGCTGTTGACCAGGTAGTTGCCACGATTCCACTCGGTGGTCTGTAGAGGCTCAACCTGGATCGGCGACGCATCATGAAACAGGCCATTCCACACCGCCATCAGCGGACGAATGTTGTACGGGAAAGCTAACCCCGTCTGCGGCGGGGTGGACTTGACCGCTGGCTGCGCCATCAGGTAGGCGTAGAGCGCTGTCAAATCTTCATCCGTCGTTTTGGCATACGAGGTGTAGGGAAAGGCTGGGTACAGGTAATGCCCATCACGCGAAATGCCTTCACGCATGGCGCGGGTAAAAGCGGGCAGTGACCAATTGCCGATACCGGTGACGTCTGGCGTGAGGTTGGTGCTGTAGATTTTGCCGAATGGCGTGTCGAGCGCCCTGCCGCCTGCGTTGGGGATACCGTCAGTGGCTGTGTGGCAGCCCACGCAGTTACCCAGTGCGGCCAGCTGGCTGCCGCGCTCAACAGTGCCTGGCGAATAAATGTTGGCAGCAGCAAGCTGAACTGGGGCGATGACCGACCGCCACCCAATCAGCGCAATGGCAACGCCAAACAAGCCTGCAACCACGCCGCCTGCCTGCAGCCAGCCTTTTTTTGACTGAGGCCAGACAGACGATGCGGCATGAGAGACTTCTGACTGCTCACTTTTCAGGAGCTGCTTGCGCGCATATTGCGCTGGCTGCAGGTCGTTTTGATGCTCAAAATCATGCTTTCCATGCTCAGCAAGCCCCGCCAGCACCACTTCAGGCGTAAACGGTGGCTGGCGAAAGCGGACTCCCGTTGCATCAAAAATCGCGTTGGCGATGGCGGCTGTTCCGGGCACGGATGATGATTCGCCCGCGCCCAGCGGTGGCTCGCCAGGGCGCGCCATGGTGACGATGTCAATCACTGGCACATCGCGAAAATTAAGGAGCGGGTAGCTGCCCCATTCCAGATTGGCCACCGCGCCAGTTTTTGGATCAAACTTGACTTCTTCGAGCAACGCGCGGCTGGTGGTCTGCACCACGTTGCCATGAATCTGGTGCTGTACACCGGCTGGGTTAATCACTGTGCCCGCGTCGTGCCCCACCACCACGCGGCGCACATGCACTTCACCGGTGCGCTGGTTAACTTCTACATCAGCCACCCAGGCTGCCCATGCCGCGCCAAAGCCAGGCCACTTGCTGTGGTTGTAGCGGGCGTAGCCAACGCCCTGCCCGCTCAAAATATCGCCTTGTGCAGCTTGCGTTTGCGGCGCAGTATGCGCCAACCATCCTGCTTTTTCAGCCGTGGCTCTCAAAAGCTCAACAGCACGTGGGTCTTGCAGGTAACGCAGGCGAAACTCAATCGGGTCAACCCCCGCAGCAGTGGCCAACTCGTCAATATACGATTCATGCGCAAACGAATTGGGCAGCGCCGACACACCCCGCAGCCAGGACGCACGCACCATCGGCGCCATGTCGTTGACTGCCACGCGCAGGTTGGCGTAGTCATACGGCGGGCGAGCCGTGCGGTCACCCATTTCAAACGCTTGTGCAATCGGTTCAATCGTGCGGGTCAGCAACAGTGCAAGTGTTGGCGAAGCGTTAGACGGATATGACGTTTGAAAGTCATATGCAGCCACCGATCCATCGGCATTCAAGCCGCCATTGACCTGCATCAGTTGCGCTGCGCCTTTAGGCTCCCAGGCGCTTTCCTGTTCGCGCGTCAGCTGCACGCGCACCGGCGCGCCGACTGCACGCGACAGCAGCGCTGCATCGGCGGCTACATCGTCTGCGCAATTGCGGCCATAGCAGCCAGCGGCTTCCATGCGGATGACATCAATCTGCACATCCTGCATGTCCATCAGCCGCGCCAGGTCAGCCCGCAACACATGCGGGTTCTGGCTGCCTGCCCACACCGTCATCTGATCGCCCTGCCAATCAGCCAGTGCGCATGACGGGCCGATGGATGCATGCATCTGGTACGGCCATACATAGCTGCGCGGCATTTTCTGATCAGCAGCAGCCAGTGCCACATCAACATTGCCTTCATCGACCAGCCTGCGCTGCGTTGATGGGTTTCTGCGGATCGCCTCAGCGATATTGCTTTGATCTGGCATGCCGGGCCACGGCTTCCAGGTCACGCGCAGCTCGCGCAGGGCTTGTTCTGCGTGTTCTTCACGCTCGGCCACAATGCCGACGAAATCACGTACCACCACCACTGCCCGAATACCGGGAATGTGCGCAATTGACGCCTCATCAACCGACTGCAGCGTGTTGCCAATAAAGTCGCCATGGTCTGCCCCTGCATAGGGTGGGCGCACCACGCGGCCGTGCAGCATGCCGGGTACACGCATGTCGTGCACGAAGGTGAGCGCACCGGTGGCTTTGCCCGGGATGTCAAGGCGCGGCGCGCTGGTGCCAATGATTCGGTGTTCAGCTGACGGTTTGAGTGGCGTCGTCAAATCAACCAGCAACTCAATGTGCTGATCTGCCAGCAGCTCAGCGAAAGCGCTTGGCAAAACATTCATCGCCGCAGCACGTGCGTTCAGCCAGGAACGCGCCTGCGCAGCCGCAGCGCGCAAAGGCGCTGCATGAATTTGCAGCGACGCGCTGGCTATTGTTGCGCCCTGGTTGGGCACGCTGGCGGTATTGCCCAGCACCATGCAGATAGCACTCACTTCAACATCCAGCTCTTCAGCCACGACCTGCGCCAGCGCGGTACGAATGCCGGTGCCCAGGTCAACATGGCCATGCAACGCGGTGACGCTGCCATCACTCCATACCGCCAGCAAAATTTCATCGCCTTCCAGCGGATTGGCTTGCACAAGCGGTGGCTGACCAGGCGCTGGAGGAACGGGTGTTGGCGGCTGGCGTTTGACCAGCAGCACGCTCACAGCAGCATAAAAGCCTGCGCGGCTTAAAGGCTCATCGGCCCGGCGCGTCATGCAACTTGCCGCATCAAAACAGCCGCGCGGTGCACAGCCTCAACAATTTCAACATGCGCCCCGCAGCGGCATAAGTTGCCAGATAGTTCACGTTGAATCTCAAGCGGTGTCGGGTCTGGGTTGCGGCTTAAAAGCGCCGCGGTCATCATCACCATGCCGCTCAGGCAATAGCCGCATTGCGCGGCTTGCGCGTCAATAAAAGCCTGTTGAATGGGGTGCAGGTTGTCTAGCGTGCCCAGGCCTTCAAGCGTGGTGATGCTGCGGCCAGCCATGCCAATCGCAGGTATGACGCAAGCGCGTGCTGCCACACCATCGACCAGCACCGTACACGCGCCGCATTCACCCAGGCCGCAGCCGTACTTGGGGCTGTTGAGTTCAAAGTCATTGCGCAGAATGTTGAGCAGCGTCGCATGTTTGTCTACTGCAATAGATTGCGACACGCCGTTAACGGTTAGCATGATGGCGTCAGTCACCATGGGTTGGAATCCTGCTTAGACGCTGAGGTAAGCGCGCCGCACTTCTTCATTGGCAGACAGTTCGGCCATCGACGCCTGGTAGCAAATCTGGCCTTTTTCGAGCACGTAAGCACGGTCAGACACAAGCTCTGCAAAGTGCATGTTTTGCTCACACAGCAAGATACTTACGCCTTGTGATTTAAGCTCCAGAATCATTTGCACCATTTGCTCAACAATCACGGGCGCAACGCCTTCAGAGGGTTCGTCCAGCAGCACCAGATACGGGTTGCCCATCAGCGTGCGGGCCACCGTCAGCATTTGTTGCTCACCACCGCTCATGCGGCCGCCCAGGCGATCGGGCATTTCGCCCAGATTCGGAAAAAGCTTGAAGAGTTTCTCGCTCGTCCACACCGGCGCTGGCGTGCCGTCAGGCCAGGTGCGCGGGCTTTGACGGCCGACTTCGAGATTTTCCGTCACCGTCAAGTCGGTGAAAATGCGGCGGTCTTCCGGCACATAGCCCAGCCCCATGCGGCCTGCATGGTGTGGTTCGCTGCTTGAAATGTCTGTGCCCATAAAGCTCACGCTGCCGCGCCGTTTGTCGAGCATGCCTGTCAGCGCCTTGAGCGTGGTGGACTTGCCCGCACCGTTGCGGCCCATCAGCGCGACCACTTCGCCACGACCAACGTCGATGTTGATGTCATACAAAATTTGGGCCGCGCCGTACCAGGCACACAGGCCTTTGGCTTGCAGCAGTGCGTCGTTGGTTGCCGTCATGACGTGGCCTTTGTAAAGGCTTTTTCAAAAGTTTTTCCGGTACCAAAATAAACTTCCTGCACCTTCGGATCGTCACGAATCTCAAGCGGCTTGCCGCCAGCAATCAAACGCCCACGCGCCAGCACAATCATCCGGTCGGCAAAGGCAAACACCACGTCCATGCTGTGCTCGGTAAACAGCACCGCCATGTTGCGCTCTGTCACCAGTTGCTTGGTCAGCGCCATCAGGTCGTTGCGTTCTTTGGGTGCCATGCCGGCGGTGGGCTCGTCCATCAGCAGCAGCTTAGGCGCATTGGCCATCGCAATGGCCAGCTCCACCCGCTTGACGTCGCCGTAGGCCAGCACACTGCAAGGTCTGTCGGCCTGGGGTTTCATGCTGACTTGATCCAGCAGCCCGAGCGCTTCATCGCGCTTGTAATTGGCAGCCCGGGTGAACAATGAATACAGTTTTTTGTCGCGCGACAGCAAAGCCATCTGCACGTTTTCAACCACCGTGAGCGACAAAAAGGTTTCAGCAATTTGAAACGTGCGGCTGACGCCCATTCGCCAAATATCACGTGGCCTCAATCCTAGAAGTTCCTGACCATCTAGCGTGATCGACCCCACATCTGCCTTGAGCTGGCCATTGACCATGTTGAAGGTGGTGGTCTTGCCCGCGCCATTCGGGCCAATCAACGCAAGCAGCTCGCCCGCAGCCAGCTCAAAGCTGATGCCGTCAACCGCCTTGACGCCGCCAAACGATTTGCCAAGGTTGGTAACTTTAAGCAGGCTCATGCCGTCGCCTCTTTGACGTCGCCCTTGCGATCACGCCATCTTTGCACTTGATGCTTGATGAAGCCTGCGATGCCCTGCGGAAACAGCAGCACCAGTATCAAAATGATAGCGCCCAGCATGGCACGCCAATAGTCGGTGTTACGCGCTACTGTGTCATGCAGCCAGGTAAAGGTGACTGCGCCCACAATCGGCCCGGCCAGGGTTTGGATACCGCCAAGCAGCACCATGACCAGGCCGTCAATCGAGCGACTTACGTGCAAGGTCTCTGGCGAAATACTGCCTTTTGAAAACGCATATAACGCGCCGGCCAATCCGGCAAAAGCACCTGCAATCACAAACGCCACCCAGCTGATGCGTTTGACGTTGATGCCAATCGCATCTGCGCGCAATACCGAATCACGCGAAGCGCGCATCGCGTAGCCAAACGGTGAATGCAAAAACCGGTGCAGCAGCAGCACGCCGCCAGCGACCAAAGCTAGCGTCAGGTAGTAATACATCTGCTTGTCTGCCAGCCACGCGGCCGGCCAGACACCGGTCAGGCCGTTGCTGCCGCCCGTCACAGCGTCCCACTGAAAGGCAATCGCCCAGGTGATTTGCGCAAACGCCAATGTGAGCATGGCCAGGTACACACCCGACAGGCGCACACAAAACCATCCGTATATAAATGCACCAACTGCTGCAACCAGCGGAGCAGCCAGCAGCGCCATTTCCATCGACAAGCCCAGCTTGCGCACCAGCAACGCAGCGCCATAAGCGCCCAGGCCAAAGTAAGCGGCATGACCAAACGAATGCATACCGGCAGGGCCCATGATGAAGTGCAGACTGACCGCAAACAGAGCAGCGACCATCAGGTCAATCATCAGCACTGTCAGATACGGTGACTTGGCTGTCAGTGTCGGCACTAACACCAGCAGGGCAATAAAAGCGATGGTGGCGTATCGATTGAAAAGCCCCGGCAACTTCAGTGGGTCTTCAGCTTTGGCGGCATGCCTGCTGGGCGTTTGCGGCCTGCCAAACAAACCCCAGGGCCGGGCAACCAATACAACAGCCATGACGACAAACTCAACCACCAGCGTCAACTTTGAAAACGAAATCTCGACACCGGCAATTTCAACCAGGCCCAGCCAGATACAAATGGCCTTTAACTCTGCTATTAAAAGTGCAGCAACGTACGCCCCGGGAATGGAGCCCATACCGCCGACCACCACCACGACAAAGGCCGCGCCAATGATGTTCAGGTCCATGTCAAGGTTAGCGGGTTCACGCGGCAATTGCAGCGCACCACCCAACCCGGCGAGCACAGCGCCCAGTGCAAATACGGCGGTAAAAAGCCAGGCCTGGTTCACACCCAGCGCGCTGACCATTTCACGATCTTGCGTGGCCGCGCGTACCAGCGTGCCAAAGCGGGTTTTGGTCAGCAGCAGCCAAAGCAAGCCCAGCACGACAGGCCCCGCTACGATCAAAAAGAGGTCATATTCAGGAAACTGCCGCCCCAAAATCATCACTGAGCCTGTCAAGCCCGGCGCACGAGGCCCAAGCAATTCTTCGGGCCCCCAAAACCACAACACTGCGTCTTTGATGACCAGACCCAGCGCAAACGTAGCAAGCAACTGAAACAGCTCTGGCGCTTTGTAAATGCGGCGCAGCAAAAGTATTTCAACCAGCGCACCCAGCACGCCGACTGCCAGCGCTGCCAGCAGCAATGACGGCCAAAAGCCAATCACCCCGCCGAGATTGGCCACCAGAGAATAGGCAACGTAAATGCCGACCATGAAGAACGAGCCGTGCGCAAAATTAACGATGCGGGTGACGCCGAAAATCAGTGACAAACCCGCAGCCACCAAAAAAAGCGACGATGCACCCGCCAGGCCATTGAGCAACTGAACCAGAAGACCTGAAAAACTCATTTGTAAATCAGCTTAACTGTTTTGACGAACTGTCGAAGTAGCCTGTCATTCCCGCGAAGGCGGGAATCCAGTATCCGAATTTGCCCGGTATCTCCTGGATTCCCGCTTTCGGGGGAATGACAGACCTCTTAATTCTGCGCATCAGCTGGCCGCAGTTTTGCCACCTCTGCATCACTTGGCTGCATCTTTGCGCCATCTACATAACGATAGTTCACCATCACACCCTTGCCGCCTTCGTTTTTGGTGCGGCCGACATACGCGCCCATGGTGGACTGGTGGTCTTGCGCACGGTACGTGACGGGGCCAAACGGGGTCATGAGCTTCAACCCGCGAAACGCGGCAATCATCTTTTCAGTATCAGTGGACTTGGCTTTTTTCATGCCTTCAGCCAAGGATTGAATGGCAGCGTAGCCGACTACTGAACCCAGCCGCGGATGGTCTTTGTACTTGGCGTTGTAGGCCAGGAAAAAAGCTTTGTGCTCAGGTGTCTGAATGCCATACCAGGGGTAGCCTGTGACCAGCCAGCCGTTGGGCGTTTCTTCCTTTAGGGGGTCAAGGTATTCAGGCTCGCCCGTCAGCAAACTCACCACTTCACGCCCCTGAAACAGGCCGCGCGTATTGCCTTCACGCACAAACTTGGACAAGTCGGCGCCAAACAGCACATTGAAAATCGCGTCGGGCTTGGCGTCAGCCACCGCCTGCACCACGCTGCCTGAATCAATACGACCCAGCGGCGTGGCCTGCTCAGCCACAAACTCGACATCAGGCTGCGCAGCTTTCATTAGCGCCTTGAAGCTGGCCGCTGCTGACTGGCCATACTCATAGTTGGGGTAAATGATGGCCCAGCGTTTTTTCTTCATGGCGGCGGCTTCAGGTACCAGCATGGCGGTTTGCATGTAGGTGGAAGCGCGCAAGCGGAAGGTGTAGCGGTTTCCGTTTTGCCAGACGATTTTGTCGGTCAGTGGTTCAGCCGCCAGAAAGAAAACCTTTTTTTGCTTGGCAAAATCTGTCAGTGCCAAACCGATATTGGACAAGAATGATCCTGTCAATACATCGACCTTTTCACGTGAGATTAGCTCTTCAGCAGCGCGCACCGCATCGCCCGGGTTGGCGTTGTCGTCGCGTATCACCAGCTCCAGCTTTTTGCCATTGATGCCGCCAGCTGCATTGATTTGCTCAACTGCCAGCTCCATGCCTTTTTTGTACGGTTCCAGAAATGCGGGCTGCGCTTTGTAGCTGTTGATCTCGCCAATCTTGATAACGCCTTGCGCCTGGGCGGTAACCGTGACGGCCAAAAGACAAGCCACAGCCAGGGCATTGAGTGTTCTGCGTTGCATTTTCATAAAAACTCCTGGAGGGTTTAACTGACAACTAAAAAAAGAATCGGCGCAGATATAACGCTGGACTAGCGCAGTCCGTCTACGCCCTTGACTTCATGCGCCTGCAAGCCGCCCACTCTTGCCAGCGGCCTGCCACTGTCGGTCACAACCACTGCAACAACGATTTCATTGGCACGCGGCGCGTCGGGCACGCGCGCTTCCATTGCATCAAAATGGCTGCGCACAAACGCCGCATCTTTATGGCCCAGCGGCACGTCAATGGCAGTACCCAGCGTGCCGCGTTTTTTGCTGGATGGAACAAGTGCCGCGCCCTTTTCAACAGCGACCCGCAATGGTGCGCCCAGCTTGGGGTGGAGGATGGCGGCGGCGTGTTCAATCTCGCCTGCCTCGCCAACGATGGCAGCTTTGCCATAGCTCTGCGCATCGCCAGGAGCAATGCCGAGTGCTTTGATGCACTTGTCACCCAGCAAACCGCCCAACTCTTCGCCGATGGCAATCAGCTCATCGAGATTTTCTGTGTAGCTGCCTGCCAGCGGGTTGTGAATGACGGCCACGGCCAATGCGCGCCGGGTGGGTGGCGAAATTGTTTTGCCCATTTCAATATGCACCTCATCAACCTGAACAATGATTTTGCGAATCTGGGCTTTCATAATTGTCTTAGTGTGGACTTACTTTGGCTTTTCAGCTTAAAAAATCGAATGAACAAGGAGATCAGGAGATCAACAAGAAATAAATTGCGCTGCCTCATTGATCTCTTTGTGAAAAATTTTTTTATCATCGCAACCCGTCCCATTTGCTGATAGCGTTTGCCGCCAGGCCACCCACCCGCGCGTGGATTCTGGCGCCGGTGCTCATGGCGAGAATAAAAACGATTTCATCGGCCGTAGGCGCACCCGGCACGCGGACTTCTATCGCGTCAAAATGGCTGCGCACATAACTGGCGTTGATATGCGTCATTGGTACATCCAGCGCCGTGCCAGGTGCGCCGACCTTCTTGGTCGATGGCACGATGGACAGAGCATTGGCTGTTTGATCTGCTGGTAAGGGCACTGATCCACCTTTGACATACGCATTTCGATCACCCTTCCAGCCCAGTAGCTCACGCATGGCGTAGCCGCCAGGTACATGCCACAGCGCACCATGTTCCAGCTCACCATTGGCACCCACAATTGCGCCTTTGCCGTAGCCCTGAATTTGTTCAGCGGGTACATCCATGGCCGCGCGCAAACGTTCAGCCATGTCAATGCCAACTGCGCCCAGTGCGTCCATCATGGGCAGGATGTTTGCTTCATAACGGCCAGCGTAGGGATTGGTCACAACGATGCCAATCGCGCCGCGCAGCAGGGCCTTAGCTGGCGGCGGACCAAATTCGTGGTCGATAGTTTCCACGTGGGTAAAGACGCGGCGTATTTCAATCATGAGCAATTCGCCAGTTCTGCTGGTTGCGCGTGAATGGCAATGTCGGTGGTCATGTGGTGATTCTGACAGACCAACACCGCCGAACAAATCAAACCTTGCGCACGCAAAGTCAACGCACACGCCAGTCCCGAAGCCAGTGCCTGTTGCACCAGCCGGGGCGCAAGCGGCGGCACATCCACCGTCACCAGCCGACAACCCAGATCCGAATCGTCCTTGATGTCGCAGGCTGGTCGCCTGACGATGCGTGCATCTTCAATATTGACGGCATTGCCAATCACGGTGGCGGCGGCGTCCGCCTCAGCAGCTGAGCGGGCAAGCACGGTCACGCTGTCGGCAATACCAAGGGAAAAACTGCGCCCGCGCCAACCGCTGGTGGCCACGCCGCGCACCACTGACTCACTGCAAATTTCAAACTGCCCATCCACCGCGATGCCGCGTTGAACTTGTTGAAAATCAAATTTTTTGAGATTGGCATACAGGCCAACGCGAACTGCCTGATTGGCCGCCAAATGAAGCGCAATGTCGCCGCCGTTGTTGATCCATGCGCGCTGTATGCCGTCTGCCTGATAGAACTGCACCAGCTCCTGTGCAACCGAGCCAGCCACTGCAGCCATCGGCGTGATGAAGCTGTGTTGATAGGGCTTGCAAGCCAGCCACATCCTCCGGGCAATCGTGCCCTGCACGGGGCATGTACCTTGCACGAGTGAGCGCAGCAAGGGCAGCTCTTGCACCAGCTCTTGCAGAATATTTTTGAACCGTTCCCATGCTTGTGCATGCGCATCTTTCAACGCTGCCGCATCACCAGCAGCGCCGATGATGATGTCCATTGGCCCGTGCTGAAAATGCCAGCGACCGTCGGGAAGGTGTATCCGTTGCGCCTGCATCATTAACCCAACATGGGCGGGCTGCCCAGCGGCCACACATTGGCGGGGTGCGCCGTTTGCCATTGCAGATTTAGAGGCGCGCCATCGTTGTGACCTGCGCCACGTTTTAAAGCCTCCTCAAGCGTGCGGACATGCGCCATGTGCCCGCCCAGTGCGCGGTAGTTATCCATCGTCATGCTGAATTCAATCGGTGCCACGATGGCGGGCGTGGGCACGGTGCCAAAGCTGTTGTCGGGCATGCGCATCACATCGACCATCACCGTGATGCCGCCGCCTGGCCATACATAAGCAGGCGCGCCGCCGCAGGTCACATTGACCAATGCGTCCTTGATGGCGCGTGTCAGCAGCACCGGGTTTTCTGTCACGCCAGCGCGCAAGCTACCGCCTGCACCGCCCAAAAACAGCACGGTTGACAGTGAGGGTTCGCAGTTCTCGCCAATTCGCTCGACCACTTCGCGTACCTCAGGCGGCATGGCTTGTTCTATCGGCTTCAAGTCATCGCTAAGTACATACCAGCTGGCGTGCTCGCCCGTGGTGGACGTCATCAACAGGCGCAAGCCGGGCCAGGCACGGCCTCTATCCCAGCCTTCAATGATCGACAGCGGGTCGGCAATGTCTGTACCGCCCCAGCCCGTGCCAGGGTTGGCCACCTGAAAGTAACGTCCCGGTGTGGACTTGCGCCCGTTCATCTGGATGCCAGAAGGGCGCATGTCAAGACAGCGGCCGGCCTGGTGCTCGGTCAGCACGCCGGTGATGTGGTCATCCACCACCACCACCTCGTCGGCAATGGCAAAAAACTGTTTGGCAAAAATACCGATGGCTGCTGACCCACAACCGACACGCATGCGCTGTTCTTCAACGCCATTGACCACTGGCGCTTTGCCTGCCTGAATCACCAGTTGCGAGCCACCGTCAATCGTGAAGTCAACTGCCTGTTTGTTGCCCAGTGCCAGCATCATGTCCATCGTGATGCGGCCTTCTTTTTTACTGCCGCCCGTGAGGTGATGCACGCCGCCGAGTGACAACATTTGCGAGCCGTATTCGGCCGTGGTGACATGCCCCACCACCTCACCTTTGCAAAGCACATTGGCTTTTTCTGCGCCTAAAAAACGGTCGGTATCAATCTTCACCTTCAGGCTGCAGTAGCTGAATATTCCTTCAGTCACCACTGTCACCATGTCAACCCCTGCAACTTGTGACGAGACGATGAAAGGCGCCGGCTTGTAATCAGGGTAAGTGGTGGACGAACCCACACCGGTTACAAAAACTTCATTTGAATGGAGCAGCTCACTGGTGAATTTCTGATTTGCATCAAACGCCACCAGCTGTGCATTTGTGTCATCAAGCGAGCGCCGCAAGAACACGACCGGATCTACCCGGATCAACACGCCTGCCTGGTTGGCGTAGCGGTCACAAGCGCCGGTACGGCCATCAGATATCTGGCACAAAACCGGGCAGGCATTGCACGCAATTTTCCCCTTCGCCAACTTTTCTTCAACAGGTTCGCACTGCTGGGGCAAGCCGTCTGTTTTCGTATGTTCAGACATGATTCAAATCAGGCCGTAAAAGTTTTGGTTAAAAATGATTGTCCACTGCCGCATTTAATCACCCTATTGCACAGCATTTGCACTGCAGTTGCCAACCATCTGAAATCTTTTAACGGAGACACTATGGCGGACCTTCAAACCAGCGCCTTATCGGGCAAAGTTGTTATCAAAAACATCGGCCTGCTGCTGTCGGGCGATATTGACAAGCCCATTCTTGACGCAGACACCATCGTCATCCATGACGGGTTGATTGTGGCTGTCGGCAAAGCCAAGGACTGTGACCAAAGCCATGCAACGACGGTTATTGATGCACAGCAGGTCTGCGTGAGCCCTGGCCTGATTGACAGCCATGTCCATCCCGTATTTGGCGACTGGACACCGCGCCAAAACCAGCTCGGCTGGATTGAATCGACCATGCACGGAGGTGTGACCACGATGGTTTCAGCAGGTGAAGTACATCTGCCCGGCAGACCGAAAGACATCGTGGGTTTGAAAGCCTTGGCCATCACCGCGCAGCGCGCATTCGACAACTTTCGCCCGGGTGGCGTCAAGGTGATTGCCGGTGCTCCCATCATTGAAAAAGGCATGGTTGAGCAAGACTTTAAAGACCTGGCAGACGCGGGTGTGACGTTGCTCGGTGAAGTGGGCCTGGGTACCGTCAAGGCGGGCTATGAGGCAAGGGAAATGGTCGGCTGGGCGCGCAAATACGGCATACAGAGCACCATCCACACGGGGGGCCCATCAGTGCCCGGCTCAGGCTACATCGACAAAGACACGGTGCTGGAAGCCGATGCCGATGTGATTGGCCACATCAACGGCGGGCACACCTCGCTGTCAGAACAGCATGTGTGCGAGCTGTGTGAAAAGTCGTCCCGCGCAATTGAAATCGTTCACAACGGCAATGAAAAAGTTGCGATTGCGGCAGCGCAGGCGGCGCTGCAACTCAAGTGCCCGCATCGCGTTATTTTGGGCACAGACGGCCCGGCAGGATCTGGCGTGCAACCGCTGGGCATGCTGCGCATGATTTCGTTGTTGTCAGCGCTTGGCAACATTGCGCCAGAGCTGGTGTTTTGCTTTGCCACAGGCAACACGGCACGCATACGCGGGCTGAACTGCGGGCTGATTGAAGTGGGCCGTGCTGCTGACTTTGTCTTCCTGGACAAAGCCCAGCATTCAGCCGGTAGCGACATGCTGGACAGCATCACCCGTGGCGACCTGCCCGGCGTCGGCATGGTCATGATTGACGGACTGGTGCGCTGCGGGCGCAGCCGCAATACACCGCCTGCTACACGAATTCCCATCATCGAACAATCGCTCAAAACGTGACTTGACAGATTTACTTTAAGCATAAACAATTGAGGGATTGATTAAAAGGCAAAAGGTAATGGCGTCATGAATATTGTTTGCTTGGGCGGTGGCCCTGCGGGTTTGTACTTAGCGCTGTTGATGAAGCTGCAAGACCCCGCACATGTGATCACGGTGGTCGAGCGCAATCGGCCTTTTGATACCTTCGGCTGGGGTGTGGTGCTGTCTGACCAGACGCTGGGCAACCTGCGTACTGCTGACCCGGTGAGTGCACAGCTGATTGGCGATGCGTTTAATCACTGGGACGATGTGGAGATGTTTTTCAAAGGCCGCAGTGTGCGTTCGGGCGGTCACGGCTTTTGCGGTATTGGGCGTAAAAAGCTGCTGAATATTTTGCAGGAGCGCTGTATTGAATTGGGTGTTGAGTTGGTGTTTGAAGCAGATGTGCAAGACGACCAAGTTACCGCTGCGCAATACAACGCTGATGTGCTGATCGCCTGCGACGGCCTCAACAGCCGGGTGCGCACCCGTTATGCCAATACTTTCAAGCCCGATGTCGAAATGCGCGATTGCCGCTTTGTATGGCTGGGCACGAAGAAAACCTTTGATGCGTTTACCTTTGCCTTTGAGCAGACCGAGCACGGCTGGTTTGCAGCGCATGCCTACAAGTTTGATACAGATACCTCGACCTTTATTGTTGAAACGCCGCAGGCTGTGTGGGCGGCGCATGGGCTTGACACGATGAGCCAGGCGGACGGCATCGCGTTTTGTGAGCGGCTGTTCTCAAGGTATCTGGACGGCAACCCGCTGATGAACAACGCAACCCATGTGCGGGGCTCGGCGATATGGATTCAGTTTCCCCGCGTAGTTTGTGAAAAGTGGGTACACAACGAATTAATCAACGGCAAGCAAGTGCCGATTGTGTTGATGGGTGACGCGGCGCACACGGCGCACTTTTCAATTGGCAGCGGAACCAAGTTGGCGCTTGAAGATGCGATTGAATTGGCGCGCTGCTTTGCCAATACTTCAGATACAGGTCAGGCACTCGAAGCCTACGAGGCCGTGCGATCAGTGGAAGTATTAAAAATTCAAAACGCCGCACGCAATTCAACCGAGTGGTTTGAAAATGTTGAGCGTTACAGCGGGCTTGAGGCAGAGCAGTTTTTCTATTCCATGATGACGCGCTCGCAGCGTATCAGCCATGAAAACCTGCGTGTGCGTGATGCGGGTTGGCTGGCTGGTTATGAGCATTGGCTGGCGAAGTCTGCACCCGAGAAATCAGCGCCGTTTCCGATGCTGTTGCCGCTCAAAGTACGCGACGTTCAACTTAAAAATCGCGTGGTGGTTTCGCCCATGGCGACCTATAGCGCTGTGGATGGGTTGGTACAAGACTTTCACTTGGTTCACCTTGGCGCACGGGCACTCGGCGGGGCTGGCTTGGTGTTTGTTGAAATGACATCGCCGTCGCCTGACGGTCGCATCACACCGGGCTGCACTGGTCTGTACAACGATGCGCAGATGTTGGCTCTCAAGCGCATCGTTGATTTTGCACATGCGTCGGGCAATGGTGCAAAGATGGGCCTGCAGCTCGGCCACAGCGGCCCCAAGGGTTCAACCCAAGTTGGCTGGGAACAAACGGATGAGCCGCTCACCACGGGCAACTGGCCGCTGATTGCCGCCAGCGCGGTGGCTTTTGGCTCAACCAACCAGACGCCCAGCGCCATGACCCGCGCCGATATGGATCGTGTCACCACTGAGTTTGTACAGTCCACGCACTACGCAGTTGCAGCAGGTTTTGACTGGCTGGAACTGCACTGTGCTCACGGTTATTTGCTGTCAAGTTTTATCACGCCACTGACCAACATACGTACCGACGAATACGGCGGCAGCCTGCAAAACCGCTGCTGCTACCCGCTGGAAGTGTTTGCTGCCATGCGGGCTGTATGGCCTGCGCACTTACCGATGAGCGTGCGCATATCAGCGCATGACTGGGCACCTGGCGGCAATACCGACGACGATGCTGTGCAGATAGCGCGGCTTTTTAAAGCGGCAGGTTGCGACGTGATTGATGTGTCGTCGGGCCAGACCACACGCGCTGCCAAGCCTGTGTATGGCCGCATGTACCAGACACCATTTGCTGACCGGATTCGCAACGAAGTGGGCATTCAAACCATGGCGGTCGGCGCCATATCTGAAAGCGATCAGGTCAACAGCATCATTGCTGCTGGCCGGGCTGACCTGTGCGCGATTGCTCGCCCGCACCTGGCTGACCCGGCCTGGACGCTGCATGAAGCGGCCAAGTTGCAAAGCCGCCATGTCAGCTGGCCATTGCCGTATTTGAGCGGCAGGGACCAGCTATATCGGGAAAAAAGTCGTGAATTAGCAAATAAATAGGCCTCTAGCCGACGTAAATAGCGCGCAAGCAGCTACTAAATTAATAGCAAGGAGAGATTGCATGGACATGGAAGCACAAAGCCACAGCTCGCACCCAGAGGCACTTCGGCTGTGGCTGCGCATGTTGACCTGTACCCAGCTGGTTGAAAAGCAGGTACGCATTAACCTGCGCGAACAGTTTGACACCACGCTGCCGCGTTTTGATTTGATGGCACAACTGCAGCGCAACCCGGACGGCCTGAAGATGAACGAACTGTCGCGCCGCATGATGGTGACTGGCGGCAACGTAACGGGCATTACCGACCAGCTGGTGGCTGAAGGTTTGGTGGAGCGGATGGAAGTTGACGGCGACCGCCGCGCTTATTGCGTGCGGCTGACTGCGCTGGGGCGCAAAACATTTGACGACATGGCCAGGCAGCACGAGGTCTGGATTGTTTCAAGCTTTGGCGTGCTGACCGCCAAAGAAGTCGAAGCGCTCTACAAACTGCTGGGCAAAGTCAAAGAACACCATCACAACAAATCATTAGAAATTATATGAAGCACTACATCACCGCCAGCAACCCGATGCGCCCGCAGTTTGATGCGCTGGCCAGCTACAGCGCGGCGCATTTCTCCTATGCGTTTGACTCCGGCGTGGCAACTTTGACACTGAACCGCCCTGATCGCAAAAACCCGTTGACGTTTGACTCGTACCACGAGCTGCGCAATCTGTTTGCAGCGTTTAATCACGCGACTGATGTGAAAGCGGTTGTGCTGGCTGGCGAAGGCGGCAACTTTTGTTCGGGCGGCGATGTGCATGAAATCATTGGCCCACTGACCAAAATGAGCATGACCGAGATGCTGGAATTCACCCGCATGACGGGCGACCTGGTCAAACAAATGCGCCTGTGCCCGCAGCCCATCATTGCTGCGATTGACGGCATTTGCGCTGGCGCTGGCGCAATGATGGCACTTAGTGCTGATATGCGGCTGGGTACGCCACAAGCCAAAACAGCTTTCTTGTTTACCCGTGTTGGGCTGGCGGGCGCAGACATGGGTGCGTGCGCCCTGCTGCCGCGCATGATTGGTCAGGGCCGCGCATCAGAGCTGCTGTTTACTGGCCGCGTCATGACCGCGCAGGAAGGCTTGCAGTGGGGCTTTTTTAACGCGCTGCATGAAGCCAATGACCTACTGCCAGCGGCGCAAAAACTAGCGCACGAGCTGGCCAGCGGCCCGACTTTTGCACACGGCATGACCAAAACCATGTTGCACCAGGAATGGGCGATGACGCTGGACCAGGCGATAGAAGCTGAAGCGCAGGCGCAGGCGATTTGCATGCAGACGCAAGACTTCACGCGGGCTTATGAGGCTTTTTCGAAAAAGCAAAAACCTGTGTTTGAGGGAAATTAAATATGAAAAAAGTACATTGCTTTTTCCGTCATTCCCGCGAAGGCGGGAATCCAGACCCACTGCCAAACATCGTGCGTTTTCAACCACCGAACTGGATTCCCGCCTTCGCGGGAATGACGGATTTTTCAATGTGCTGCACTCATCGGATACGTTGAGTGCGGCTGCAACGA
>JAYUVG010000163.1:0-3266 GCA_043754255.1 Polaromonas sp.
TGGCCCAAAACGCAGGTTGCAAAAAATCGGGCAACAATCGTCAGGGCCCGGCGGCGAAGTTTATCAGCGCCACTCTTTCGTTTGGTATTGCCCGGTACCGCAATTCATGGCGTCGCACCCGCCTGTGAAGCGGTCGATATTTTTTAAACAGGACAGTCGCGTGAGTCAGGCAGGCAACCCACCCAACACGTCAGACTCGGGTTGTTTGAGCAAGGCTTTAAGCAGCGGCGATTCAAAATGCCGCTGCACCGAGATGGCGTAGAAATTTTCGTGCAGGTCGGGAATCACCCCATACTCCACGAGAATGCCACCTCGAAGCTCGTCCTGCACCACTACCGTTGGAAGCAGTGCTACGCCATCTGCGTCGCGGGCCAGCAGGCGCAACAAGGCCATGTCGTCAACTTCTGCGCGCAGCTGGTAGCGAATACCCATCTGTTCGCAATACACATCGAAACCTGCCCGGATGTCGTTGTCGCGCCCGGGAAGCAGCAGAGGCACCTCGGCCAGCTCCTGTGGGAAGCGAAAGGCACGACGCTTGGATCGAGGTTTGCCTACCAGGCTGACCGGCTGGCGGGCAATTCGCCGGCAACGCCACGGGTCGGCTGCGCTGGCATGCACGCGGCGGTTGGACAAAATCAAGTCCAGCGAGTGCACACGCAGGCGGGCCAGCATTTCCGCAAGGCTGCCAGAATACATCGCCATTTCCACGTCTGCACGCCCGATCAATGGGCGGATGAAGTTTTCCTGGAAATTGCGCGACAGTGTGGCGACCGCCCCGATGCGCACTACCTGACGCTCGTCACGCCGCCCCTCGCGCAGCAGCGCCATCAATTCTGTGCCAGATGAAAAGATGGAGTCTGCATAGCCCAGTGCCAGCTGTCCTGCCTCAGTGAGTTGCAGGCTGCGCCCCACCCTGAAAAACAGCGCCTGGCCGAGTTGCTCCTCCAGCTGCTTGATCTGTGTTGACAGGGCCGATTGCGAGACATGCAGCTTGGTTGCAGCCCGTGTGAGGTTGCCATCTTTGGCCACAGCCCAAAAGTAGTGGAGGTGGTGAAAGTTTAGGCGGGACATATTTTTACCGTTCTTTAATAAAGATGGATATGTATAAAACAATGAATTTTACGGAATGAAGTAATGCAGTCACAGTCGCGGCTGGATCTTATGCACCGGAAGCGACTTGACCATGACCCGTTTTTCTGCCGACATCGCCACGCTGCCGTTATGGCACGCTGTCCTTCTGCTGGCACCCGCACTGGCATTGGGTGTTTCTGCTCTCATGTGCGGCCAGCGCAACCGCAGTGAGGCTGGTGCGGGGACCGGCAACGTCTCAGCCACAGGCAATGCTTTTGCATGGCAGGCCGCGCGATTGTCCTCGTCGGTTGCGCTTGTGTTTGCCGCCGTGTCAATGGCAGCAGTTGTGCTGGGCAAGGGTGGCAGCGGGTACGGTGTGCGCGCCGACATTGTCGGGTCATTGATGCTGCTGCTGGTTACTTTCGTGGGCTGGGTGATCGTGCGCTATTCGCAGCCTTACCTCGATGGCGAACTGGCGCAGCGGCACTATGTTCGATGGCTGATGGCGACTCTGGCAGCTGTGGGCGTTGTGATTGCCACCAATCACATGGTGGTGCTGGTTGTCGCCTGGATGGGCACCAGCATGGCACTGCACCGGTTGTTGACTTTCTTCAGCGAGCGGCCCGCCGCTGTGGTGGCTGCGCATAAAAAATTCATCGTCGGGCGAGCGGCTGATCTGTGCATGTTGGGTGCCGCCGCTTTGTTTGCCGTTTCCTTCCAGACGATGCAGATCGACCAGATCACGGCGCTGGCATCCGCTGCACCCTTGAAGCCTGTTGCCCAGGCGGGCGTGCTGCTGATCGTCATGGCGGCCTTGCTCAAGTGCGCACAGCTACCGTTCCACGGCTGGCTTATCCAGGTCATGGAGGCGCCAACGCCTGTGTCAGCGCTGCTGCACGCCGGCATTGTGAACCTGGGCGGGTTTGTCTTGATCCGGTTTGCGCCGCTGGTCTCTGAAGTGCCAGCGGCGCAGGGACTGCTGGTGGCAGCGGGCACGGCAACGGCCGTGCTTGCCGCTTTGGTGATGACGACGCGCATCAGCGTGAAGGTGATGTTGGCGTGGTCTACCTGTGCTCAGATGGGATTCATGCTGATGCAGTGTGGCCTCGGGGTCTGGGACATGGCACTGTTGCATCTTCTGGGACATTCACTGTACAAGGCGCACGCCTTTCTGACCGCAGGCGGTGCAGTTCGCCGGGCCGCGTTGTCGCAAATGACCCCCGCTGCCAGTCCGGCAGGATTCGGCAGCTTGGTGATCGGTGCACTGACGGGATTCAGCATGATCCTCGTGGCCAAAGCTGTCTGGGGTGTGCTGGTGCCAGGGGCGCTCATTTCGCCAGCGTTGTGGGTGCTCGGCGGTATTGTGGCTCTTGCATTGGTGCCATTGGTGCGCGGAGAGTCGCTTCGCGGGCGCGGCTGGTGGCCCGTATTGCTGATGCTCGGTGCGTTTGGCGTCAGCTTTTCCTATGTCGGTCTGCATTTGCTGCTCTCAACCTGGGTGTTGCCGGCCGTTCCACAACCCGCCGCCGCGCTGTGGATCGCGGTTGCCGTGGCTTTTGTACTCCTGTTTGCAGTGCAATCGCTGATTCGCATTGCCCCTCACAACGTGCTCGTTCGCGGGCTTTATCCGTGGTTTTACGGTGGGTTGTTTTTAGACGAAAAGTTCAACAACGTTGCCTTCGGTTTCTGGCCGCCACCAGCACCAGAGTCAGCGCTGAAAGTCAGGACCGTCGTGTCGCCCGAATCCCTGCCTATGGAGCGTTCATGAATAAGCCGATTGAAACCCTGTTGGTCCGCAACGCCCGCCTGGGCGACCACATTGCGGTTGCTACGCAACGCATTGCACCCACCTGGCCGCTAGACCAGTTCATCGCAGTTAATCCCTATTGGGGCTGGGTGGGCCGCCCTATCGATGAAGCCGCGTCTGCACTGGAGATGCTGGCGGGTACCCGGCTCACCATGCCACCCGATTGGTTTCGGGCGCAGTGGCACAGAGGCCAACTCACGCATGGGCACTTGCGGGCCGCCGCTGAGGCACAACTGCGAACCGATAGCGCCTTGGGGGCCAGCGAGCCAGCGGCTGCAAGCGTGAAGGAACGGGTGCGCGGGATGATGGCGGTGCTTGAAGCACCAGCGTCGCCTGCAGCGCCTATCCCGCTGGTGACCGACCTGCGCGATGCAGGCACATCACCGCG
>JAYUVG010000164.1:0-5225 GCA_043754255.1 Polaromonas sp.
TGCTTGCGCGCTATTTACGTCGGCTAGAAGCCTGAAGCATCATATTTTTGACAAACTTCAAACCCAAAACCCGTCATCCCCGCGAAGGCGGGGATCCAGTTCGGTGGTGGCGTTATTTGCAGCATGAAGACCGCACTGGATTCCCGCCTTCGTGGGAATGACCGATGTTTCAAAATACCTAAAAACGTGCATTTATCAGGCTTATATTGGCTGCTAGCCCACGTATTCAGCGCGCAAGCAGCTATCAATAAAATAGCATAAATCCAGACTTACTTCTGTATGTCACCCACACAAAGGTACTTCATCTCCACATATTCCTCTATGCCGTGGCTCGAACCCTCACGGCCAAGGCCTGATTGCTTGACGCCGCCAAATGGCACATGTTCGGTCGCGATCACGCCCACGTTGATGCCGACCATGCCGTATTCCAGTGCTTCAGCCACCCTGAAAATGCGGCCTACATCACGGCTGTAAAAGTAACTCGCCAAGCCGAACTCGGTGTTGTTGGCTGCATCAATGGCTTCCTGCTCGTTTTTAAACCTGAACACCGGCGCAAACGGCCCAAAGGTTTCTTCTTTGGCGCACAGCATGTCTGCTGTCGCGTCGCCAATCAGCGTGGGTTCAAAAAACTGTCCGTCCAGCTTTTTACCGCCTGCCAGCAGTTTGCCGCCCTTGGCCAATGCATCGGCTACGTGCTGGGCTACCTTGGCAACTGCCTTGTCTTCAATCAGCGGGCCGGTGGTTACGCCCTCTGCAAAGCCATTGCCGACTTTTAATGTTTTGACTTTGGCTGCAAACTTTTCAACAAACTGCTCGTACACCGCGTCTTGCACATAAATACGGTTGGCGCAGACGCAGGTCTGGCCTGCGTTGCGGTATTTGCTGGCCATCGCGCCTTCAACGGCAGAATCAATATCAGCATCATCAAACACGATAAAAGGCGCGTTGCCGCCCAGCTCAAGTGCGAGCTTTTTCACAGTAGGCGCGCATTGCGCCATCAAAATACGGCCGACCTGGGTTGATCCAGTAAAGCTCAAATGCCGCACGATGGGGCTGGCGCACATGACCTTGCCGACATCAGAGCTGTGCGTGCTGGTCACTACATTGAGCACGCCCGGCGGTATGCCAGCACGCATCGCCAGTTCAGCAACCGCCAACGCCGTTAGGGGTGTCAGCTCTGCCGGTTTGATAACGACCGGGCACCCTGCAGCCAGTGCAGGAGCAACCTTGCGGGTGATCATGGCCAGCGGAAAATTCCACGGCGTAATCGCTGCACACACGCCAATGGGCTCCTTGGTCACCAGCAGGCGGCGGTTGTTGTCAAACTGCGGCAGCGTCTGGCCGTTGATGCGCTTGGCTTCTTCAGCAAACCATTCCACAAAGCTCGCGCCGTAGGCCACTTCACCTTTGGCCTCGGCAAAAGGCTTGCCCTGCTCGGCTGTCATGATGCGCGCCAGGTCGTCCTGATTCGCCATCAGCAAGTTAAACCATTTCATCAAAATGGCGTGGCGCTCTTTGCCGGTTTTTTTGCGCCAGGCTGGCCAGGCAGCGTTGGCCGCGTCGATTGCATCGCTGGCAGATTGAGCGCCCAGATTGGCCACATCAGCCAGCTTGCGGCCAGTCGATGGGTCAAGCACATCAAAACGGGAATCGCCTGCAATCCACTTGCCGTTGATCAGGGCATCGGTCTTCAGCAGGCTGGGGTCATTCAGCAGCGACAGGGGAGAGGTTTTCATGTCCATGGGAGTTCTTTCAGCATTGTGGTGTGAAGTAAAAGAGACTAGCATATTGATGCGATTTTTATAACCACTGGAGACAACACCATGGCTTTTTCAATGCACGTACATTCGCGTTTCCCATTTTTTAACCGCCCTGGTCTTTTTCGTTTGACCCTGACCGGCGCGGCTCTGCTGGGCCTCGCATCGTGCGGCAGCATGCCGGGTGAAAGTGCCAGTTCGGCACTGCAGCGCGCCAACACCGCCATGGGCGGCACTGGGCTTAAGAGCATCTCTTTTGCGGGTTCGGGAACAGGCGCCACTTTTGGTCAGGCCTATCTGGCAGGTCAAGCGTGGCCGAAAATAACCTACTCCAGTTTTTCGCGCGTGGCTGATTATGAAAAAGCCACTTTCAGGGAAGACGCAGCCTGCAGCCGATCCGAGCCCAATGGCGGTGGCGCAGTGCCGCTGATGGGCACAGGCGAGCAGCGCACCAGTGGCTTTATGCACGGCTCGCACGCCTGGAACATGGTCGGCCCCGCTCCGGTGGCTGCCCCGGTGGCGTACGACATGCGGGTGCATGACTTGTGGACGACACCGCACGGCGTCATCAAGGCAGCGATGGCCAACAACGCAACCGCCACCATGCGCACGGTAGATGGCAAGGCCATGACCGCCGTGTCATTTGTCGCACCTGATCGCTACCGCGCCACTGCATTGATCAACGCTGCCGGACTGGTGGAGCAGATCGAATCCGTCATGCCGCATCCGGTCAGTGGTGACACCGCATCAAAAATTGTTTTCTCAGATTACAAAGACACCGGTGGTGTGAAGTTCCCGATGCGCATCCAGCAAAGCATGGGCGGCTTCCCGGTGCTGGACCTGACCGTCAATGACGTCAAACCCAATGCTGCGGCTGCTGTTGAAGTACCCGCGCTGGTCACGGCTTTTGCTGAAAATGTGGTGGCCACCAAAGCCGCCGATGGCGTGTGGCATTTGGCTGGCGGCTCACACAACAGCGTTGCCATTGAAATGAACGATCACATCATGGTGGTGGAAAGTCCGCTGTATGACGGCCGGGCCGTGCCTGCACTGCAAGAAGCCATGAAGGTGGCGGGCAATAAGCCGATCCGTTTTGTTGTCAACTCACACCACCACTTTGACCACACCGGCGGCTTGCGCAGCGCCGCTGCTATTGGCGCAACGCTGGTCACCAGCGAGCTGGCGCGCCCCTACTTTGAAACCACCTTTGCCAACCCCAACAGCATCAGGCCAGATGCCTTGCAGAAGTCTGGCAAAAAGGCTGTGGTCACTGGCGTCAACGGCAAACGTACCTTTACCGACGGCAACCGTGTGGTGGAGGTTTATTACATCGACGGCAGCGTGCATGCGCAGGGCTTTTTAATGGTGTACCTGCCCAAGGAAAAAATCCTGATTGAAGCCGATGCCTACACACCCGGCGCGCCCAACACGTCAGCCCCGGCTGTGCCGAATGCACTGCACGTGAATCTGGTGCAAAACATCGAGCGTTTGAAGCTGGATGTGGCGCAAATCCTGCCGCTGCATGGCCGGATTGTGCCGGTGGCTGAGCTGTATACGGCGATTGGCAGGAAGAACTGATTTTTTGATGTCGATTCTGGGGCTTGGGCAAATACTCAAGTTCCCCAGCGTTCAGGCCAGCACAGTCCAGGCTTCGCGGGGTGAAACGATTCTCAAGCCGTTAGTAGGACTCGCAGCCGCCCAAACCAACACCCTTTTGTCACCAGTTACAAACAGGTTCATACCTGCATTTTGGGCAGCAGTCACCAGGCGACGGTCGTTGTCGTCAGAAGGTTCGGCGCAGTCAGCAATCAGTTGAGCCGCCTGAAATGAGGCATCAAACAGGTCGCAAGCGCTAATGGTTTTGGGAAATTTTCGCTTTAATACCTCATGCGCTTCAAGCTGAATCAGCAGGCTGCTGTACAGCCCGCCACGCTCTGCGCACATCAACACCAACTCCTCACACAAACCAGAAAAAATCGTTGCAGATAACCAGACATTGGTGTCCAGAAAAACTTTCATGCATCAGGCAAGCGCAGCGTCTTGCAAGATATCTTCTTCAGTCAACCAGCCAGCGCGGCGCGCCAGCGGCGCAAGCTGGGACTGGCTCTGCCGAAGCGATTCACGCAAGCGATAAGCGCGCAACGCGTCGCGCACAACCTCACTGCGCGACTTGCCAGCGGCAGTGCACAAGCCATCCAGGTTTTGTGCCTCTATGCTGGAGATTCTGACGGTTAATGTGGTTTGCATGGTGGACTCCTCAAATCACTTGTAGAAAATGGTTTGTACGACATCGTAATACACTGAATCCAATCCTTCACACTTCTTTAACCACCACGCCTTTTTTGCACGGCGGTCGACAGCACTTCCAGAACCTCCAGTGAATCACCCCAAGACAAACATGCATCCGTAATACTCTTGCCATATTCCAGCGCCTGCACATCGTCTTTGCCAGGTGTAAATTTTTGCGCACCGGGGTTAAGGTGGCTTTCCACCATCAGGCCAAACACCTGTTTTGAACCGCTGCTGACCTGGCCTGCAATGTCACGCGCAACTTCAAGCTGCTTCTCATGCTGCTTGGAGCTGTTGGCGTGGCTGCAATCGACCATCAACGTGGCAGGCAATTTGGCTGCTGCCAGCTCTGTGCAGGCAGCCGTCACGCTGGCTGCGTCGTAGTTAGGCGCTTTGCCGCCGCGCAAAATCACGTGGCAATCCGGGTTGCCGTTGGTTTGCACCACCGCGACCTGGCCATTTTTATGCACTGACAAAAAGTGGTGGCCGCGTGATGCGGACTGGATTGCATCGGTGGCGATTCGGATGTTGCCGTCGGTGCCATTTTTAAAACCAATCGGCGCTGACAGGCCCGAGGCCAGTTCACGGTGCACCTGGCTTTCAGTGGTGCGCGCGCCAATCGCGCCCCACGCAATCAGGTCGCCAATGTATTGCGGCGAAATCACGTCCAAAAATTCGCTGCCCGCAGGCAAGCCCATGCGGTTGATGTCGATCAGCAACTGGCGGGCGATACGCAAACCTTCGTCGATGCGAAAGGTTTCGTCCAGGTACGGGTCATTGATGAGGCCCTTCCAGCCGACGGTGGTGCGGGGCTTTTCAAAGTACACGCGCATCACAATTTCCAGCGTGCCAGCGTACTTTTTGCGCTGCTCAACCAGGCGGCGCGCGTATTCCAGCGCAGCAGCCGGGTCATGAATGGAGCATGGGCCAATCACCACCAGCAAACGGTCGTCGGTGCCGGCAATGATGTTGTGGATGCTTTTGCGGGTGCTGGTGATCAACGCTTCGACCGGCGTGCCCTGAATTGGGAAAAAACGGATGAGGTGCTCGGGCGGTGGTAACACGGTGATGTCCTTGATGCGTTCGTCGTCGGTCTGGCTAGTTTTGTCGACGGGCGCATACCAGGTGGGTAGGGCTGAGTTGGTCATCACGGTTTCCTTTTTTATGAAAATACAAACA
>JAYUVG010000165.1:0-9109 GCA_043754255.1 Polaromonas sp.
TGAAAATTTTTTGCACGTCGGCCAGCACCTTCAAACCAAGCGCTGCAAACTCTGGCCCGCGGTGGTCAATGGTCGGGTAGCTCATGGCCCGCAAGATGCGGTCGGGCACAGGCGATGGGCCAGGAATCTGCAAAAAATGGCGGCCTGTGGGGTGAAAGTCGAGGGTCAGCATTCAAACAATCTCCGTGTGATTGCAGCTATTTTTTGCATACAAAACATATTTGTCAATACGTCTTAGGGTTTATCAGCAATTAAAAAGCGATTTGACAGCAATTTATTTTGCATACAAAATTTAGACATGAGTGCAGAAATAATTTCCATACCGCGTGCTGCCCTGCACGAACAAGTCGCCCACCGCCTGCGCCAGATGCTGGTTGAAAACCGCATTTCGCCTGGGGCCAAACTCAATGAGCGGGAACTGAGCAACGATCTCAACGTGTCGCGCACACCCCTGCGTGAAGCGATCAAAATGCTGGCCGCAGAAGGCCTGGTAGAACTGCTGCCGAATCGAGGTGCCATAGCCGTTGAGCTGCTAGAGGCGGACGTGTTCAACACCTTTGAAGTCATGGCCGGGCTGGAAGCACAGTCGGGCGAGCTGGCTGCGCAGCGCATCACTGATGCAGAACTGCTAGAGATAAAAGCCATGCACTACGAAATGCTGGCGGCCTACACGCGGCGTGACTTGCCAGGCTATTACCGGATCAACGCCAGCATCCACAGCGCTATCAATACCGCAGCTAAAAACCCGGTGCTGACTGCAACTTACAACCAGGTCAATGCGCGATTGCAGGCGCTCCGCTTTCGCTCCAACCAGGACAGTACAAAGTGGAAGGCGGCAGTCAAGGAACATGAACAGATGATCAGCGCATTAAGCGCACGTGACCCGCTGGCCATGCGCGCGGTGCTGACCAACCACCTGATCAACAAGCGTGACGTGGTGATTGACCAGATGCGCGCGGCCTCTGCGGCTTTGAAAGCTACTTCATGAATGCCCCTCTCCCATTGAAAATTGTCAAGAACGCAACTGCAGCCTACGACCAGGTTGCCAGTGTCAGCAATGAGGTCGCTGGCAAGCTGGCAAAAAATCTGGCTTTGCAAACGCGCGGCGAAGTGCTTTTTACACCCGCAGACAAAGGCCGCTACGCGACTGATGCTTCTATCTATCAGGTCATGCCCGTCGGTGTGTTTGTGCCGCGAACAACTGCAGACGTTAAAACCGCACTCGACATTTGCCGCGATCTGAACGTGCCCATCGTGCCGCGTGGCGGCGGCACCAGCCAGTGCGGGCAAACCGTAGGCGCGGGCTTGGTGATTGACCACAGCAAACATTTGCGCAACATACTGAATGTTGATGTTGAAAATCGTACAGCCGAAGTTGAGCCCGGCATGGTGCTGGATCACCTGAACGCAGCGCTCAAACATCACGGGCTGTGGTACCCGGTTGATGTGTCCACCAGCGCGCAGGCCACGCTGGGGGGCATGGCGGGCAACAACTCTTGCGGCAGCCGCAGCATTGCTTACGGCAACATGGTTCACAACGTGTTGGGAGCTACCGTGTGGCGCTCCGACGGGCAATTGCTGGAGCTGGGGCGCTATGAAACTGCTAGCGGGCAGGCGCGCGAACTGGGTGATTACGTGAAGGCACTCTCTGATGAGTTGCGCCCCGAGCTTGCCGCACATTGGCCCAAAGTGCTGCGCCGCGTGGCGGGCTACAACCTGGATATTTTTAACAACCAGAACGAAAAGCCGTATACGCAAGATGGCTCGGTGAATCTTGCGCACTTGATGGTTGGAAGTGAAGGCACGCTGGGCTTGACCCAATCACTGACCCTGAAACTAAGTGAATTGCCACGCGCCAAAGTGCTGGGCGTGGTGAACTTCCCAACCTTTCACAAGGCAATGGATTCAGCGCAGCACATTGTCAAGATTGGTGACGGGACATTAACCGCTGTCGAGCTGGTAGACCGCACCATGATCGAGCTGTCACTACAAAACCCGGCCTTTGCGCCAACGGTGCGTACAGCGTTGATTGGCAAACCCGATGCGATTTTGCTGGTGGAGTTTTCCGGTAGCAGCAAAGCCGATTTGATTCCAAAAATCAAACAGCTGGTTGATTTGATGGGCGAGTTGGGTCTGCCCGGCTCCGTGGTTGAAATGATTGATGACGCGCCGCAGAAGAATCTTTGGGAAGTTCGCAAGGCCGGCCTGAACATCATGATGAGCCTGAAGGGCGACGGCAAACCGGTGAGCTTTATTGAAGACTGCGCCGTGCCTTTGGTGCACCTGGCTGACTACACAGATGGTTTGACGGAAGTGTTTAGAAAACACGGCAGCAAAGGCACCTGGTATGCACATGCGTCGGTCGGCACATTGCATGTGCGGCCGATATTGGACATGCGCCGCGAAGGCGCAGCCAAGATGCGCGCCATTGCTGAAGAAGCATCAGAGCTGGTGCGCAAATACAAAGGCGCGTACAGCGGCGAGCATGGCGACGGCCTGTGCCGGGGCGAGTGGATTGGGTGGCAGTTTGGGCCAAAGATCAACGAGGCTTTTGGCAAGATTAAACGCTACCTCGACCCGATCAATTTGCTCAGCCCGCAGCGCATCATCAACCCACCGCGCATGGACGACACGCGCCTGATGCGCTTTGCGCCCAGCTACAAAGTTATTCCGATCAAAACCGCACTCGACTGGCAAGCTTGGAATGTGCAAAACGATCCGGTGACAGAAAAAACCACCGCACCCGGTACAGGTGGCGACGCGGCGCAGGGCTTTGCCAAAGCCGTGGAGATGTGCAACAACAACGGCCATTGCCGCAAGTTTGATGCGGGAGTGATGTGCCCGAGTTACCGGGTGACGCGGGATGAGAAAGATTCGACGCGGGGGCGGGCGAATACATTGCGGCTGGCGCTGTCTGGGCAGTTGGGGACACCCTCACCCCTGCCCTCTCCCGTGCTCGGGAGAGGGAGTCATACGGACTTGCCTCCTCTCCCTTTGCGGGGGGAAGCTTCCGCATTGCCCCCTCTCCCTTTGCGGGGAGGCAATGGCGGTTGGGGTGAGGGTGCGCTGGAAGCCATCAAAGAAGCCCTCGACCTGTGCGTAGGCTGCAAGGGTTGCAAGCGCGACTGCCCAACAGGTGTAGACATGGCCAAAATGAAGGTCGAGTTTTTGCACCATTACAAAGGCGTGCATGGCTATACATTCAAGGACAAGCTGGTCGCATACCTGCCCGACTACGCGCCCTGGGCCAGCCGCTTTGCGCCGCTGCTAAACCTGCGCGACAAGATTCCGGGCCTTGCTTATTTGAGTGAAAAAGTGCTGGGCTTGTCGGCCACACGCACCCTGCCGCAGTGGAAAACGCAAACGTTTTTTAATTCAGGCATCAAAACCGTCACCCGTGAAGAAGTACTTGCCGCCGCCAAACCCGTGGTGTTGTTTGTTGACACTTTTAACGGCTACTTTGAATCTGACAATGCTTTTTCAGCATTAAAAGTACTGCTAGCCAGCGGATATAGCGTTCACGTAGCTAGCAAATCAGTAGCAGACGGCAAATCGCTCTGCTGCGGCAGAACGTATCTGGCCAGCGGTATGGTGGACAAAGCAAAAGTCAAAGCCGAGGAACTGGTCAACGCCCTGCTGCCCTTTGCAGCCAAAGGCATTGCCATCGTCGGCCTGGAGCCGTCATGCCTGCTGACGCTGCGCGATGAAGCAGTTAGCATGGGCCTAGGTGCTGCCGCGCAAACCGTTAGCCAGCACGCCCTGCTGCTGGAGGAATTTTTGGCGCGTGAGGCAGCAGCAGGCAAGCTTGAAGAACTCAAACAAAAACTAAAACCAATAGCGCAGCCCATCCTGCTACACGGTCACTGCCACCAGAAAGCCTTCGGCGCCGTTAGCCCCGTCATGGATGTTCTCAGGCTTATCCCCGGCGCGCAGCCAGAGTTGATTGAATCCAGCTGCTGCGGCATGGCTGGCAGCTTTGGCTACGAGGCAGCGCACTACGACGTGTCGATGCAAATGGCGGAACTTCAGCTGCTTCCCGCTATTCGCAAGCAACCGGATGCCATCGTTATCGCTGATGGCACCAGCTGCCGACATCAGATAAAGGATGGCGCGCAGCGGGAAGCTGTTCACGTGGCAGTACTGCTCGCGCGGCAGTTGCGTTAACTGCCTGGGGCAGCTTGGCATCTGGCTAAAACGGCCGCACGCCAAGGCCGTTAACTCACCTCATCAGTCGGCGTAAATACCGGCCTTTTGAATGACCGGACCCCACTTGGCAATTTCAGATTCCAGGAATGTTTTCAGACCAGCAGGCGTCTGTTTGTCCAGCGGCGGAATGTCAGAGCTCAGGTCTGCCAGACGCTGCTTGACCGTCGGGTCTGCCAGGGCAGCGCGCATGGCACTGTTGATTTTTTCAAGCGCTGGCGCCGGGGTGCCCTTGGGTGCATACATGCCATGCCAGACCTTGACCTCAAAGCCCTTCATGCCCTGCTCGTGCAGCGTTGGCACATTCGGCAACCCGGGCAGGCGGTTGAGCAAGGTCACGCCGTACACCTTGACCCGCTGATCCTTGATGAGTGGAACGGTCTGCGTGGTCTGGTCGCACAGCAAGTCCACCTGCCCGCCCAGCAAGTCATTCATCGCCGGGCCAGTGCCTTTGTACGGAATGGTGTTCAGCTCGACGCCCAGCTGGCTTTGAAACAACAAACCGCAAAGGTGCGACACGGCACCCAGGCCAGCGTTGGCGAGCGACACATTTTTGCTGTTGGCCTTCAGGTAAGTCTGCAACTCGGAAAACGTGTTCGCCGGAAAATCCTTGCGGGCCAGCAGCGTCATCGGCACATCAACCACCTGGCCGATGTACTCGAAATCTTTCAGCGGGTCAAAGCTGAGCTTGCGGTACAGGGCCGGAGCAGTCGCCATACCCATGTGGTGGATGAAAATGGTGTAGCCGTTGGGCGCAGCGCGCGCCACCCGCGCACTGGCGAGAGTGCCGCCTGCGCCAACGGTGTTTTCAACCAGCACCGTCTGGCCCAGGGCTTTGCCCATCGGGATGGCGAGCATGCGGGCTACCACATCAGTAGGCCCACCGGCTGCAAACGGCACGACCAGCACTACCGGCTTGTCGGGAAAGGCCTGTGCATGGGCTTGCAGGCCCACGGTGGCATTCAGCACGGTGGCGCAGGCCAAAAGCAGTGGCCTGATGTTGATATTCAACTTGATTTTCATGATGTCTCCTGGTTTATAAAAAAGTGGGTGAAAAACTGTGTAGTGGTACAGAGTCGATCCTGATGCAAGCCTATACAACTTGGTGGCGGCCGGGGAGAGTAACTGTACTTAATGGTTTGTCCCTTGCTGTGCATCTATCCGCAGCAGGCGCTGAGCATGGCGCATGACGGGTGCGTCCACCATGCGGCCATCCAGGCTGGCGACACCGCCATTGGCCGCGTCCATTGCTTTCATCACACGCTGAGCCCAGTCAAGCTCTGCTGCAGCCACACCGAAAGCTGTGTTGACCGGCGCCACCTGCGACGGATGAATGCAGAGCTTGGCACCAAATCCCATCCTTTTGCTGCGTTCAGCATCGAACGTCAGCTGAGCAGCATCTTTGAAACTGGCGGTGACGCCATCGATGGGTGCGGCAAGCCCTGCCCGACGCGAGGCCAGCACCATGCCCAGACGCACCGGCGCAAGCTCTGATTCATCTGGGCTACACGCCATGGCAACGTCAGCCTGAAAGTCGAGGTTGCCAAAAGCCAGCCTGACGACTTGGGAGCTGCGCGCGAGGGCATCCAGAGCATCCAGCCCGGCCACTGATTCAATCAGCGGCACCAGTGCGCAGCTTGGGCTCAGCAACTCTGCTGCATGTGCCAGCTGGCCGCTAGTCTCAGCCTTGGGCAGCACGACACCTAACACGCCAAGCCCGGCGAGAAACGAGAGGTCTTCTTCATGCCACGCGGTGCCAGCAGCATTGATGCGCACGGTGAGACGCGCCCGCTCGGCTGCAGAAAAATCTTGCCAGCTTGCCTTGAGCATTTGCCTGGCCGCTGATTTGTCAGCCGGCGCAACCGCGTCTTCAAAATCAATGATGACGGCATCGGCACCTGACCCCAGCGCTTTGGCAAAACGCTCGGGCCGATTGCCCGGCACAAACAGCAGCGAACGCGCAAAAGAAAGCGAGTGAGCTAGTGCGGGAGCGCTTGGCGCGCTCATGCAGGCCCACCCAGCAGCGCCCCAACACGCGGCCAGGCCGCGACCTGCCAGAGCGCATCAATGGCGCGCTGCATCTCGCCCGGCCCGGCTCCTTTGCTGAACGAAGCCAGTCGCAAGGCCTTGGCGGTAATCTCGTCACGGCTCAGCGTATTGCCCGGGTCGCCCTTGGGCTCGTCCACCCGACCCGTCAGCACGCGGCCATCGTTTGTGGTGACGGTGACCTTGCCAATCCAGCGCTGCGGATAGGCGGCATCGACCTCGGCGTCCAGCAACATGGTCACGCGGCCCCTCAGATCAATCGTGGCGCTGTCCCTGAAGTGGTTTTCAAACTCGACCAGCCCCGCATGGCCAAACCTGGCCACCAGCGCCAGCACGGTGCCCATCGAAAATTTCGACTGGTGCACGGTGGCCGGGTCAAGCACCGGGCCCAGCACGTCGATGGCGCCCTGGTGCACATGCGTGACCACGCTGGCGATGCCGCCAGCATGCAGCTGGTGGTCTTGCATCACCTTCAGCAGCGCATCGGCAGCGGGATGGGTATGGCGGCAGGATGCGTGGTACTTGAAGGACGTCTCAGCCGTGGCCCAGCGCGTGCCCAGCCCATCGGTTAATTTTGCAGGGTCAGCGTCGGTTGACATACCCGCTGCCAGGCCTTGCGGGCCTTCCAGGATTTGCGCCGCGCCGGTAAACCCATCCTTTGCCAGGCAAGCCGACATCAGACCGGCAGCAGCGGCATGTGCCGTGTGCAATTGTTTGGAATCAGCCGCTGTGCGCAAAAACTCCCACAGGCCCGCCGACTGCGTGCCGGCCGAGCCAAAGGCGTGCAGCATCTGCGTGGCATTCAGCCCCATCAAATTACCGACTGCTGCGGCAGCTGCCAAAGTGCCCGCCGTGCCGGTCGTATGAAAAACCTTGTAGTGTGAACGTCCCAAAAACTCGCCAACCCGTATACCGACCTCGTAGCCCGCCACTGCCGCCGCTATCAACTCCTTTCCACTGCTGCCCAGTGTTTGCGCCATGGCCAGCACAGCCGGAAAAACGACCGTCGCCGGATGAAAAACCGAGCCGTTGTGCACATCGTCCTGCTCGGCCACATGCGAGGCGGCCGCATTGGCCATGGCCGCAAAGTAGGCGCTGCTGCGCCGGCGGCTGACCAGCACCTCGGCCGCGCCGCCTGAAGGGCCCATCGATTCAGCAAAACGGGTGATGGTTTCAACCGGGCGCGCGCCCTTGCCCGCGATGGCGGAGCCAAACCAGTCAACCAGCAGGTCTTCGGTCTTGCTGACAACTGAAGGCGGTATTGCGTCGAAACGGAGGCTAGAGGCAAACGCGGCCAGCGCGGCGCTGCCTGTGTTGTTTGCGGCCAGCTTCCCAGCGGTGGCCCAAGGGTTCGTGGATGTTGTGCTGGAACTCATGTTTACCTCATTAATTTAAGCAAAATAGGCATCTAGCGCACGTAATATGCGCGCAAGCAGCTATTAATTAGATAGCAATTAATTAGCAATTAAATAGCATTCACCGCTTTCATCGCTGCGATGTCCTGCTGGCTGATGCCGAGCTTTTCAAGAATTTCTGCCGTGTGCTGACCAACGGCCGGAATGGCGTCCATGCGGTACTCAAAGCTGCTGATGCGCCCAGGCGGCAGCAGCGCCGGAAGTTGCCCCACGGGTGAATCAATCTGACACCAGCGATCACGTGCCTTCAGCTGCGGATGGGCCCAGAGCCCAGCCATGTCGTTCATGCGGGCGTTGGCGATTTGCGCGTCATCCAGTCGCTCCAGAACCTGGGCGCTGTTCATGCTGGCAAAGACGTCAAGAATCACTGCCTGAAGTGCGGCGCGGTTCTGGTTGCGCCGGGCGTTATTGTCAAAGCGCGGGTCAGTTGCCAGCGCAGGTTGAAGCAGCACACGGTCGCAAAAAAGCTTCCATTCGCGCTCGTTCTGAAGCCCCAGCATGACAGTGCCGCCATCACCCACCACAAAGGGGCCATACGGGTAAATCGTGGCGTGCGTGGCAGCAGTGCGTGGCGGCGGCGCAGCACCGGCGTGGGTGTAGTACATCGGGTAGCCCATCCACTCTGCCAGCGACTCCAGCATCGACACATCGATATGCGCGCCCTTGCCGGTGCCGCCCACCTTGTCCCGCTGCAACAGGGCGGCCAAGATGCTGGTGTAGGCATACATGCCCGCGGCAATATCGGCAATGGAGTTGCCAGCCTTGCTGGGATGCTCCGGCGTGCCAGTGACAGACAGGAAGCCCGCCTCACTTTGAATCAGCAGGTCATACGCCTTTTTGTCACGGTAAGGGCCGTCATCGCCGTAGCCAGAAATGTCGCAAACGATTAGAGACGGATTGACTGCAGTGAGCTCATCAAAACCCAGACCCATGCGCTTTGCCGCGCCCGGTGCGAGGTTTTGCACCAGCACATCGGCAGTTTGCAGAAGTTGCTTGAGCACCGCCATTGCACCGGGTTGTTTGAGGTCTAGCGTCAGGCTTTCTTTGGAGCGGTTGACCCAGACAAAGTGCGAAGCCATGCCGCCCGCCCGCTGGTCATAGGCCCGGGCAAAGTCGCCCACACCGGGACGCTCGACCTTGATGACGCGCGCGCCAAGGTCGGCCAACTGACGGGTGCAGAAGGGGGCGGCAATGGCGTGTTCCAGGGAGATGACGGTAATGCCGTCCAGCGGTCTTGGGGCTTGGTTCATGGTGTGTCCTGCTTCGGGGAACCCTCACCCCTGCCCTCTTCCGAAGGGAGAGGGAATAGAAGAGGCGAAGAAAAAAGTAGCGCTTGCCGATTGGCAGATTGCAGATTTGCACCCTCTCCTCTTGGGAGAAGGCGGGGATGAGGGCTCCCCGATCCCGAACCCATTCCCCCACCCGTCCTGGCTGGGCCTGCAAAA
>JAYUVG010000166.1:0-3766 GCA_043754255.1 Polaromonas sp.
CCCGTCGTACCGTGGCCGAGCTGGGTGGCGTGGTGGCTATACAGGCGGTGATTGATGGCGGCTGGCCTGACGAAGCCCAGCGCATGCGCGTGTGGAAGCACATTGCGCGCAGCCATGCTGAAAATTTAATCATCTTCACCGAACGGCAAGCGCGCCCGCTGCAAAGCCAGTGGTATTGGGTCAAGCGCAGCAAAGACGCTGCCACTGGCAAACCCAAGCTCACCCCGCGCCGCCACGAATACTTTGCGGGCCAGCCAGTTGACCTGTTTGCCAGCAAGCTGCAGGCCATGGTGGTCGAGCTGTCTGAGCTGGACGCCACGGGCCGCCTGCCGGTGCTGGAAGCAGCCCGCCGCATACAGGCCGCGCTGGACGTTGACAAAACCACCAAAAAATTCTTCACTGCCTACCAGCAGCAGCACCTGGAGCTGCTCAGCCATATCAAGGGCATTGACAACGAACGTGACAAACGCTGGTACGCCAGCGTGCTGCTGAACCGGCTGATGTTTGTCTGGTTCATGCAGAAGAAGTTTTTCCTGGATGGCGGCAACGCTGACTATTTGCAGACCAAGCTGGCCGCCAGCCAGCAAAGCGGCCCCAATCGCTTTTTTGGTGAATTTTTAAACGCCCTGTTTTTTGAAGCCTTTGCAAAACCCGAAGCTGACCGTACCAAAGCCGCGCGCGCATTGACAGGCCAAATCCCCTACCTCAACGGTGGCCTGTTTTTGCACCACAAGCTGGAGCTGGACGCCAACCACGCCCCGCAGAACTTGGAAAACGCGCCGCGAGCGTCGCGCGTGGGCACCACACTCACAGTGGCTGATGCCGCGTTTGAAGGCATCTTCAATTTATTCGCCAGCTTCACCTGGCACCTGGACGACACGCCCGGCGGTGATTCTGACGAAATCAACCCCGATGTGCTGGGCTATATTTTTGAGAAGTACATCAACCAAAAAGCCTTTGGTGCCTACTACACCCGGCCTGAAATTACCGGCTACCTGGCTGAGCGCAGCATTCACCAGATGATTCTGGAGCGGGTGCATGAGCCAGCGATACCTGAGCTGAAGATCAAAGAAACCAAGTTTGACACCGTGGCCGACTTGCTGGCCCGCATGGATACGCAAACCGCGCTCAAGCTGGTAAAAAACGTTTTGCCCAGCATCACCATCCTTGACCCGGCGGTGGGTTCGGGTGCATTTTTAGTCGCCGCGCTCAAGACCCTCATCAACGTGTACTACGCCGTGGTGGGCCGCGCCGAGCTGGGTGCCAGCGCCGACTTGCAAGCCTGGCTGAAGGGCATTCAAAAAGACCACGCCAGCGTGGGCTACTACATCAAGCGCCGCATCGTCACCGACAACCTGCACGGCGTAGACATCATGGAAGAGGCCTGCGAAATCGCCAAGCTGCGGCTGTTTTTAGCCATGGTGTCATCTGTTCGCAAGGTGGAAGACCTGGAGCCGCTGCCGAATATTGACTTCAATATCCTGCCCGGCAACTCGCTGGTGGGGCTGATGCGGGTCGATGAGGTGGAGTTCAACCAAAAGAACACCCAGCTGGGGCTGTTTGCGCAGATAAAGCCACGGCCATTTGCCGAGCTGCTGGCCACCAAGAATCGCAAGCTCGACACCTACCGCCACTCCGCAGAGCAACTGGGCCGGGATGTCAACCTTCGGGAACTGCGTGACGGCATTGATACGGAAATGCGCGATGCCAATGGCGTCATGAACGAGCTGCTGCGCGACCAGTTTGAAAAGTTGGACGTCCGGTTTGAACAAGCCACTTGGAATGCGGCCAAGCACACATTGGGCAAACCCCAAAAACGCCCGATTGAAACCGGCGATATTCAGGCCCAGACGCCGTTCCACTGGGGTTATGTGTTTGACGACATCGTGCAGCGACGCGGCGGCTTTGACATTATTTTGGCCAATCCGCCGTGGGAGGTTTTCAAGCCGCAAGCCAAAGAGTTTTTTGCTGAATATTCCGACGTGGTCACCAAGAACAAGATGAGCATCAAGGAGTTTGAGAAGGAAAGCGTCACGCTACTGCAAAACGTTGAGGTGCGCGAGGCGTGGCTGGCGTATGAAAGCCGCTTTCCGCACATGAGCGGCTGGTTTCGCGCCGCGCCCGAGTTCAAACACCAAAGCGCTGTTGTCGGCGGCAAGAAGACCGGCAGCGACGTTAATTTGTACAAGCTGTTTGTCGAGCGCAGTTTTCATTTGCTACGGCCGGGCGGGCATTGCGGCATCGTCGTTCCCAGTGGCATCTATACCGATTTGGGCGCTAAAGGCCTGCGCGATTTATTGTTTGAACAAACGCAGATTGAAGGATTATTTTGCTTCGAAAACCGTAAGGAGATTTTTGAAGGGGTGCACCGCAGCTTCAAGTTTGTGGTGCTGACGTTTGAAAAAAGTACCGCACCACGCCTGCAAGCAACAGGCGAACGCAACGCCAGCGCCGCACCTGATGATCTGTTGGCCCCGCTGGTGCGCGAGGCTGCTGGTGGTGGCGGGACTACATGCTTCCCTGCTGCCTTCATGCGCCATGACGTGGCAGAGCTAGAGCGTTTTCCCTTTGAAGGTGCTTTGATGCTGGAGGTGGAACTGATCAAACGCCTATCGCCCGACAGCCATTCGGTGATGGAATTCAAAGATGAAGCCGATGTACTGATTGCTGAGAAGATGCTGCAATTCCCGTTGTTGGGTGAAAGTTTGAAAGACGCGTGGAATGTGGGATTCAATGCAGAGTTCCACATGACCAATGACAGTCATTTGTTCAAAACTGAATCAGGGCCGGGACGTCTCCCACTCTATGAGGGCAAGATGGTTTGGCAGTTCGACGCTGACTATCACACGCCGCGCTATTGGGTTGACGAGAATGCAGGCAGACAAACAGTGCTGGGACGGCGGCCCGACAGCGGTCAGTTGCTCGACTATCAAGCGTATCGGCTGGGATTCAGGGACATCGCAAGAAACACCGACACCCGCACATTAATTTGCACTTTAATTCCACCGACTTTTCACGGCAACAAATTGCCGACGCTCAAAATTTTTGACTCTGAAGGTGAAAGGCAGTTCGATGACGCGACTCAGCTATTTTTATGTGCGGTGTGGAATAGCTTTGCTATGGATTGGGTGCTGCGCCAAAAAGTCACAACGACCATTAATTTCTTTTACCTTTATCAGCTACCCGTACCGCGCTTAAATTCCAGCGACTCACGCTTTTCGTCCATTGTCCAACGCGCCGCCCGCCTAATCTGCACCACCCCCGAATTCGACGACCTTGCGAAAGCCGTGGGCTTGAAGCCGCTGGCGGGCGCGGGGTCAAGCCCTCACCCTAACCCTCTCCCAGGGGGAGAGGGAACAAGGCATAAATACGGCACCACAGACCCCACCGAACGCGCCAAACTCCGCGCCGAACTCGACGGCCTGGTCGCCCAACTCTACGGCCTGACAGAAGCCGAGTTCGCCCACATTTTGGGCACCTTTCCGCTGGTGGCTGAACCGGTGAAAATCGCAGCCTTGAATGCCTGGCGTGATGTTGAAAAAGGGCTTATTCAGTGATTCCGCATTTCAATCATTCGCATGTGTTGCCTCCTATGTTGGGCCAGCAGCCCGCGACACCTGGCCAGATGTCGCCGTATGTGTGCAGTTGTGTCGAATTGGTGCAAAGACTGGGTGCAAGCAAAGAGCGTTTGAATCTGCTAGACGGGTTGCTGCGCTATCGGGCGGCGTTACGGGATTTGGGTTTTGTGCGGGGGTTTCAGTGGCTG
>JAYUVG010000167.1:0-76891 GCA_043754255.1 Polaromonas sp.
TGGATTCGAACCAGCGTACGCGTTAGCGAGCAGATTTACAGTCTGCCTCCTTTAGCCACTCGGACACCCATCCATTCAAGAGAACCTCGGATTATGCCACGGTTTGGCGACTTCTAACCAGCTTTAGTGCCTTGTGCAGGGGCGTGGTGCACTTGTCGCCACTCACGCGCCACAGAAAAATGACCGCAGCCAATAAACGGCAAAGGCGGGCGCAATGCTGACAGCGGGGAAGGGTGATTGGCAAGTAATACTTTGTGGCGGCTTGCATCAATCAGCTCCTGCTTGCCTTGGGCATGCGCCCCCCACAGCATGAACACCACATTTTGCTGGTGGTCAGAAACATGCCGGATAACGGTGTCTGTCAATTGCTCCCAACCACGCTTGGCATGGCTGGCAGGCTGGCCTTCTTCAACTGTCAGGCAGGTGTTGAGGAGCAGCACACCGTTTTCGGCCCACTTGACCAGACTGCCACCGGGCATCGGGAATTTCGGTGGCGGTGTTCCAAGATCGCGCTGGATTTCCTTGAAAATATTGCGCAGGGACGGCGGTATGGCAATGCCTGACGCGACTGAAAATGACAGCCCTTCTGCCTGACCGCGCCCGTGGTACGGGTCTTGCCCCAAAATAACTACGCGGACTGATTCAGGCGGTGTCAGCGCCAGCGCTCGCAGCGGCTCTGGCGGAAAGATCACCGCTTGCTGGGCCAAACGCTCCTGCAGAAAAGCCAGCAGTTTCAAGCCTGTAGGGCCATTGAAAAAATGATTGACCAGCCCCTGCCAGCCCTGTGCAACCGGCCAGGCTGCTGGGTCGGCTGATAAAAGCTGGCTGGGATGGCTCATTTTCAATCTCCAAAAAGTTTGGCCAGGGCAATACCAGGGTCATCAGCGCGCATAAACGCTTCACCGACCAAAAACGTATTGACTCCAGCGTCCCGCATGCGTTTGACATCCTGCACTGTCGAAATGCCGGATTCAGTCACCACGATGCGGTCTGCAGGTATTTGGCCCAGCAGCGCCAAGGTTGTGTCCAGAGACACTTCGAAGTTTTTCAGGTTGCGGTTGTTGACACCAATCAGGGGAGTTTTCAGTTTCAAACCGCGCTCCAGCTCATCGGCGTCATGCACCTCCACCAGTACCGCCATGTCAAGAGCCATTGCCACGGCTTCCATGTCTTTCATTTGCGCATCGCTCAGCACTGCAGCGATCAACAAAATACAGTCTGCGCCCATCACCCGCGACTCGTAGATTTGATACGCATCAATCATGAAATCTTTGCGCAATGCAGGCAAGCTGCAAGACGCCCGAGCCTGCTTGAAATACTCGACACTGCCCTGAAAAAATGACGAGTCAGTAAGTACTGACAAGCATGCAGCCCCGCATTCAGCATAGCTTTGCGCAATATCAGCAGGGATAAATTCGGCTCTGAGTATGCCTTTGGAAGGGCTGGCTTTTTTGATCTCGGCAATCACCGCAGGCTTGCCAGCAGTGATTTTGCTGCGAATGCTGCCCACAAAATCACGTGTCAAAACGCGTGATTCAGCATCAAAGCGCATGGCTGACAACGACTTTTGCCGCATCAAAGCTGCCAGTTCTTCGCGTTTGACGGCGATGATTTTGTCCAGAATATCTGACATGGTGATTAGCTTGCCAATTGTTGGGTGATGGTAATGAGTTGCATCAAACGCTCTTTTGCAAGACCGGACGCCAACGCAAATTTTGCTTTTTCAACGCCTTCCTTTATTGAGGCCGCCACATTGGCCGCATACAACGCAGCACCAGCGTTCAAAATCACGATATCACGAGCAGCGCCGCTTTGGTTGTCAAGCACATCCAGCAGCATGGCTTTGGACTGCTCGGGCGTGTCCACCCGCAAAGCGCGCGAGCTGGCCATGGTGAAGCCAAAGTCTTCCGGATGAATTTCATATTCGGTGATTTCGCCATCTTTCAACTCACCCACCACGCTGGCCGCGCCCAGACTGATCTCGTCCAGCCCGTCCTTGCCGTACACCACCAGCGCGTGCTCTGCGCCCAGCCGCTGTAGCGCGCGGATTTGAATGCCCACCAGATCGGGGTGAAACACACCCATCAAAATATTTGGTGCGCTGGCCGGGTTTGTCAGCGGGCCGAGGATGTTGAAAATCGTTCTGACGCCCAATTCCTTTCGGATAGGCGCTACCGCTTTCATAGCAGGGTGGTGGTTCGGCGCGAACATGAAGCCAATGCCAACTGCTTCAATGCACCGGGCAATGGATTCAGGAGGCAAGTTGATATTGATGCCAAGCGCCTCCATCACATCGGCGCTGCCCGACTTGCTGGAAACGCTTCTGCCGCCATGCTTGCTGACTTTGGCACCAGCTGCTGCCGCTACAAACATTGAGCAGGTAGATATATTGAAGGTGTGCGAGCCGTCGCCACCCGTGCCCACAATATCAACCAGATGCGTTTTGTCCGCCACATTGACCTTGGTCGAAAACTCCCGCATGACCTGTGCAGCAGCCGTGATCTCGCCGATGGTTTCTTTCTTGACACGCAAACCGGTAATGAGCGCCGCCATCATGACGGGCGACATTTCGCCACCCATGATGAGCCGCATCAGGTGCAGCATTTCGTCATGAAAAATTTCGCGGTGCTCGATGGTGCGTTGCAGTGCCTGGCTGGCGGTGATTTTGTGTGAATTAGACATGGGAGTGTTTGAAAGCCGGTTTTTAGTATACAAATATAGCTGTAGCCCACGTAAAATGCGCGCAAGCAGCTCCTAAAATAATAGCACGCCGTTTACGCAGCCTGAGCCAGAAAGTTTTTCAGCATCGCATGGCCGTGCTCGGTCAATATCGATTCAGGGTGAAACTGCACGCCTTCAATCGGCAATGATTTGTGCCGCACACCCATGATCTCACCGTCGTCCGTCCAGGCTGTGACTTCAAGCAGATCAGGGCATGACGACTTTTCAATCGCGAGCGAGTGGTAGCGATTGACGGTGAATTGTTCGGGTAAGCCTGCAAATACACCTTGCTGCGTGGTCGTGATGACGCTGGTTTTGCCGTGCATCAACTCTTGCGCCCGAATGATGTTGCCGCCAAACGCAGCGCCAATTGCCTGGTGACCCAGGCACACGCCCAGAATGGGCAGCTTGCCAGCAAAGTGCCGGATGGCTGCTACCGAAATGCCTGCTTCTAGCGGTGAACAGGGGCCAGGGGAAACGACGAGGAAATCTGGCTTCCTGGCGGCGATTTGCTCGATGGTGATTTCGTCGTTGCGGAAGACTTCAACCTCAGCACCCAGCTCGCCGAAATATTGGACGATGTTGTAGGTGAAACTGTCGTAGTTGTCGATCATGAGGAGTTTCATACGGGTATCTTTCAACGCGGAGAAGAGGAGAGCGCGGAGGACGCGGAGTTTTTGTTGTGGGAGTTAACAACACGATGTATCCCTTGCTTTAACTGAGGGGTATTGAAGTTAATCAACAGTCCAACCTGCCGATTTGACAAGCGCAGGTAACTTAGCAGCTGTGCTTTATGGATTGGCAAAATCGCGTCAACGCTTTTCAGTTCAATCACCATCGTGTTGTCAACCAGAAGATCCAGGCGCATCGCCTGCGAAAGCGATACACCTTTGTAAAAAACGGGGACTTCTAATTGGCGTTGAACTAGAACACCTCGCAAACCCAATTCATGGCAGAGCGCTGCTTCATAAACGCTCTCAAGCAACCCAGGCCCAAGCACTTCATGAACTTCGATTGCGGCGGATATCACCGCATTTGAAAGGCTCCAAGAAGGTCGTCTCTCCGCGTCCTCCGCGCTCTCCTCCCCTCCGCGTTGAATGCCCCCGACTTGAATCCCCCCGGCGCTCACTCCAGCCCCTCCTCAACCAACTCGCTCGCCCGCAGCAGCGCACGGGCTTTGGCTTCGGTCTCTTGCCATTCCAGCTCGGGCACTGAATCTGCCACAACCCCCGCTGCTGCCTGCACATACAAAACCTGGTCTTTGATGATGCCGGTACGGATGGTGATGGCGACGTCCATGTCGCCTGAATAGCTGAGGTAGCCGCAAGCGCCGCCGTACAGGCCGCGCTTGGTCGGCTCCAGCTGGTCAATGACCTGCATGGCGTGCACTTTGGGTGCTCCGCTCAATGTGCCAGCTGGGAAGGTGGCCTTTAAAACATCCATGCCGGACATGCCGTCCAGCAACGCACCTTCAACGTTGCTGACGATGTGCATCACGTGGCTGTAGCGCTCGACGGCAAAAGCTTCAGTGACTTTGACAGTGCCAGTTTTGGCAATGCGGCCAATGTCATTGCGCGCCAGGTCAATCAGCATGACATGCTCGGCGCGCTCTTTGGGGTCGTTGACGAGTTCAAGTTCTGCGGCTTTGTCGGCCTCGGGCGACGAGGCTCTTGGCCGTGTCCCTGCCAGTGGCCGAATGGTGATTTTCTGGCCACCTTCGACCAGCTCTTGCCGCACCAAAATCTCTGGCGAAGCGCCGACCACATGAAAGTCGCCAAAGTGGTAGTAGTACATGTACGGCGAGGGGTTAAGCGAACGCAAGGCGCGGTACAGACTGAGCGGCGATTCCGTATAGCGTTTTTTGATCCGCTGGCCGACTTGCACCTGCATGAAGTCACCCGCCTCAATCATGCGCTTGGCCTTTTCAACAGCGGCAATGTAATCAGCCTTGGCAAAGTCGCGTTCCGCCGGGTAGCCCTGACTGGGCTTGACGACCGGGGCGCTGACTGAATACTTCAGTTGCTCTTTCAATTCACGCAACCGTTTTTTGGCATTGGTGTAGGCCTCTGGCTGCTTCGGGTCAGCGTACACAATCATGTAAAGCTTGCCCGACAGATTGTCAATCACTGCGAGTTCTTCGCACTGCAGCAGCAAAACGTCGGGGCAGCCCAGCGAATCGGGCGGGCATGATTTCTCAAGCTTTTTTTCGATGTAGCGCACCGCATCGTAGCCAAAATAGCCCGCTAGCCCGCCGCAAAAGCGCGGCAAGCCGGGTCGCAAGGCTACCTTGAACCGCTTTTGGTAATTCTTGACAAAGTCCAACGGATTTTGTTTGGACGTTTCAACCACTTTGCCGTCGGTTACAACTTCCGTGACTGCATCTGCGCCAAAACCCGAGGCACGTATCAGTGTGCGAGCCGGCAAACCAATAAAGCTGTAGCGGCCAAAACGCTCGCCACCCACAACTGACTCCAACAGAAAACTGTATTTACCCTGGTCTTTGGCAAACGCCAGTTTCAGGTACAAAGACAGCGGCGTCTCCAGGTCAGCAAAGGCTTCCACCATCAAGGGAATGCGGTTGAAACCCTGCGCGGCAAGGCTTTTGAATTCGAGTTCAGTGATCACGGTGAAATCTTTCGCAAGAAGGCCACAAACAGCGGTGTGGCCCCAGTTCATTCAATGCGCCCGATATGCAGGCGCGCCAATACTCAAATGGTAAAAATTGAGCAGCCTCGCCATAGCCAGGCTCCCTGGTCAGAAAGACCTGATCGGCTAATGTGGGCTAAGTGAATGATGCGTTGAACTGGCATGTTGGTGGAGTGTATCAAACCTGAATTTAGAACAATGCTCCGCGCAAACCCTGTTGCACATTTAAAGTGAGCCGTTCAAAATCAGGCCAGAAATAGCACGACCGTTCTATTATTTACTGGAGACTCCAATGAAATTTATCAAACTTTGCACAAGTGCGCTGTTCGCTTTGACTATTTCCGTTGGCGCTGCTGCCGCAACCATTGATGTAGGTGGCGCCAAAATTGAGGATGCCATTGACCTGCAGGGCAGTAAATTGCAGCTCAATGGCGCAGGCGTTCGTTACAGGGCAGTGTTCAAGGTATATGCGGCGGGGTTGTACCTGAGCAAAAAAGCAGGCACAGCTGAAGAAGTATTTGCCGCGCCAGGCCCCAAGCGCATGAGCATTACGCTGCTGCGCGAAGTGGACGCCAACGATTTGGGCAAGGCATTTACCAAAGGATTTGAAGAAAATTCCCCAAAAGCAGAAATGTCCAAACTCATTCCCGGCCTGATCAAAATGGGGCAGATTTTTTCAGACCAGAAAAAAATGGTGGCAGGTGAAAACTTCACCATCGACTGGATTCCCGGCATCGGCACCGTCATCAGCGTCAAGGGCAAACAGCAGGGCGAGCCGTTTAAAGAGCCTGAGTTTTACGCTGCCCTGATGCGCATCTGGCTGGGTAACTCACCGGCTGATGACAAACTCAAAGACGCGTTGTTGGGCAAAGCGTCCTGAGCAATTGCTCATCAATTTCAGTCATTGAATCCAGGAAGCCATTTGCAGCCACACCACGGATCGGCAAGCCATGGTTGTAGCCATACGTGACCAACAGCACTGGGCAGCCGGCAGCGCGGGCGGCCAGGGCGTCGTTGCTGGAGTCACCAATCATCAAGCTTTGAACTGGCAGAGTGCCGAGTGCCTTGCAGGTTTGAAGTACTGGCAGCGGATCGGGCTTTTTGGCTTCAAAAGAATCGCCGCCAAATACATGGCTAAAAAAAACGTCCAGCCTCTTTGACTTGAGCAGCTCAAGCGCAAAGCCAACAGGCTTGTTGGTCAGGCAGGCCAGCTTGAGGCCCAGCTTTTGCAACTCATGCAAGCCATCGATGACACCCGGATAAACAGCAGCATGCTGGCCGTTGATGGCGCGGTAATGCTGCTGGTAACTGGCTATTGCCCGGCTAAACAGTGCTATGCTTTCAGGAGCTGTTTGCGCGCTGTTTACGTTGGCTAGCGCATGATTTATCACTGAATTAACCAGATTTTCAGAACCTTTGCCCACTCGCAACGCCACCACTGATCGATCAACCGGCGCAAAGCCCAAGTCACCCAACATCAGATTGATGGCCACCACAAAATCGCCCATGGTGTCAACCATCGTGCCGTCCAGGTCGATGATGGCTGCGTTTAAAGTTTGCGAAATCATGCTGGAACTATTGGTTGATTTATAATTTGATGCGAAATCGATGTTTTGATGCTTATTTATTGATATCTGAATTCACCGAAAGACAAACCATGCGAACCACTTTAGCTTTAGATGAAGATGTTTTTAACATCGCCAGACAAAAAGCCCAACGGGAACACTTGTCTATAGGTGTAGCTGTGTCCGAATTGATGCGATTGGGCATTCGCAGCATGCAGATGCCCGCCGTACAGCGCCCAGCAACGCGCAGCAAATATGCAGTATTGCCCGCACGCAACGAGACCATCACCAGTGAGCATGTTTACAAGCTCATGGAACAAGAAGGTATTTGATGCGCCTCTTGCTGGATGTGAATGTATTGGTCGCAATTTTCGATGAGGCACATATCCATCATGCTGTTGCTCTAAACCTCGTCACTCAGCCCAAACTAAAGATTGCCACATGTGCACTGACTGAAAACGGCGTGCTGCGGGTTTTAAATCTACCGGGTTACAGCAGTTACGGGCCAGCAGGCTTTGAATCAGTACGCATGCAGCTTGCTCAAATGTGCAAAGACACCGACCATGAATTTTGGCCCTGCGACATCTCACTGAGGGACGAATCAAAAATCGACTGGAGCCGGGTGATGGGGCACAACCAGATCACGGATGTTTATTTGCTGGCGCTGGCAGTTGCGCATAGCGGCACATTGGCTACCCTTGATCACCGGGTTGCGTTGTCTGCTGTTCGGGGTGCGGAGGCAAAGCATTTGCGGCTGATGTGACGTGATAGTTGCGCCTGGGAATCCACTCCATAAAAGATTTCCTGTCAGGTGCAGAAAACAAGGCCGAAACGTTAAAACGCCCCAGAACCCATAAGGGCGCTGAGGCGTTTAAAAACTTGGTGGCCTGGGGCGGAATCGAACCACCGACACAAGGATTTTCAATCCTCTGCTCTACCGACTGAGCTACCGGGCCAAGCCTTTGATTATATAACAGCCAACACTGTTTTATCCGCCGCGCTTGCCGCGTGTCAGGTCTACGCCGAGTTGCTTGAGTTTTCTGTACAGGTGGGTGCGTTCCAGCCCGGTTTTTTCGGCGACGCGGGTCATGGAGCCGCCTTCTTTGGCCAAATGAAATTCAAAGTAGGCTTTTTCAAATTCGTCCCTGGCATTGCGCAGGGGTTTTTCCAGCAAAAAGCTCTGGGTGGCTTGTGGCCCCATCTCGATTGCAACTGGCAAAGTGCCGCCTGTCATGGCGGCTTCTACTGTCAGATCAACCGGTGCAGCTACCACGCCCATCACGGGTGGCTTGCGGGCGGCTGAACGCATCAGGCCCTGCTCGACGGCTTTGAGCAGCTTTTGCAGCGTGATGGGTTTTTCCAGAAAGGCCATCGCGCCAATTTTGGTGGCCTCAACGGCGGTGTCGATGGTGGCGTGGCCGCTCATCATGATGACCGGCATGGTGAGCAAGCCTGACGATGACCATTCCTTGAGCAGCGTCACGCCGTCGGTGTCGGGCATCCAGATGTCGAGCAGCACCAGGTCTGGCTTGCTGCGGGCTCTGGCTGCGCGCGCCTGGGCTGCGTTTTCTGCCAGCTCTACCTGGTGGCCCTCGTCGTTGAGAATTTCAGACAGCAGGTCGCGTATGCCCAGCTCGTCATCGACCACCAAAATATTTGCCATAGTTGTTTTGAATTCTGCGAACGTTTTGAAGTTGTTGTCAGCTCACCACTGCGAATGATAACGACACTTGGGCACCCGAAACGATACCGTCTGTAACGCGATTGGAAATGTCGATGCGTGCGCCGTGTTCGTCAGCGATTTTTTTCACCACCGCCAGGCCCAGCCCAGTGCCTTTGACTTTGGTGGTGACATAGGGCTCAAAGGCGCGCTTGAGAATATGCTCGGGAAAACCTGCGCCGTTGTCACGCACGCTCAAGCGAACCCGGCCTGAGAGTTTTGAATAATCGGTTTTGATCGTGACCAGCGCATTAGCCATGCCTTCCTGGGCATCTTGCGCGTTTTGCACCAGGTTGTGAATGACTTGGCGCAATTGCTGGGCGTCGCCTTTGATGAGCGGCGCCTCCTTGTCAAGCTCACAACGCAGTGGAACCACGGCATTTTCACTTGCATACAGCTGCGCCACATCGCCAATCAGCACGTTCAGGTCAACCGGCTTTAACTCCGCTGCTGGCAGCCGCGCATAGTCGCGAAACTCGTTAACCAGCCGCTTCATGGCGTCAACCTGGTCAACGATGGTCTTGACCGATTTGGTCAGCAGCGTCTGCTCGGTAGTTGCCAGCTTGCCGGTCAGCTTCATTTCCAGCCGCTCGGCTGATAACTGGATGGGCGTCAATGGGTTTTTAATTTCATGCGCCAGGCGGCGCGCCACCTCGCCCCAGGCCTGCGCGCGCTGGGCAGAGACCATTTCAGACACATCGTCAAACACCAGCAAAAACTCTTGCGCGCCCGGCATTTTTGCGCCGCGAGCTATCAAAGTAATAGCGCTGTCTGGCGCTCCTGGCTGGGCTGTATTCAACTCGAAAGACTGTTGCCATTGCTCTTGTCCATGCGCTGCATTGTCATCATTGAGATAGTCTAAAAACTGCGAGCCCACTTCTTTGGCAAACACCGCCAGCCCCGGTACATCGGCCAGCAACTGGTGCTGGTAAGCCGCCATCGGCATGCGCAAAATGCGGGTCGCGCCGGGGTTGCTGGACTGAATGCGACCGCTTGCGTCCAGCACAATCACGCCAGCCGTCAGGTTGTCCAGAATGGTTTGCAAGTTGGCACGAGCTGCATCGACCTGGCTCATGCTCAATTGCACAGCCGAGCGGGCGTCGCTGAGCTGCTGTGTCATGTCGGCAAATGAACGTGTCAACCCGCCGAGCTCGTCTTTGCCTTGCAGCGCTGCCTTGGGTGTCAAATCGCCCAGTGCCACCTGGCGCACACCCTCGGCCAGCACCAGCAGCGGCTTGGCCAGCTGGTTGCCCAGCAGCACCGCCAGCAGCACCGCCCCAAAAACCGCCAAAAACAAACTCAATGTGAGGGTGCCAATGTACATGCGGCGAAGGCCGTCGCGCGCCAGGGCCCGCTCCTGGTATTCGCGGTTGGCCTCTTGCACGGCAATCGCGTTGGCCACCACGCTGGCCGGAATGTTTTGTATCACCTGCAAAAACCGTGCTTCTCCCAGCAGGCCAAGGTTGGAATTGCTGACCAGAGCCAACGCCTGAATACGGCCGCTTGGTACAGCCGCCGGGGCGCCCGGCGCCTGTTCGTCGAGCCCCTCAATCAATGTGGCCACGCGCTGGGTTCGTGCACTGCGGAACAGCTGCGGTGCTGGCCGCTCGGGGTTGATCCTGAAGCGCGAATCGCCCACACTGGCAATCACCTGGCCGCCAGATGTCCACAGCACCACGTCGCTGGCATTGAGCTGGCCCAGCAGCCGCTCCAGGCTCAAAGCGGCCATGCCGTCGGGAGCCTCAAGCATTTGCGCGCTGGCTTGCCGGGTTTTGTTGGCCAGATCAAGCGCCATCGTGTCCAGCGTGGCGCGGCCCAGATTCAGGCCCGCGTCAAGCGCGCCTTCGACCTTGACGTCAAACCAGCTTTCAATCGAGCGCGACACAAACTGGTAGGACACGCCGTAAATCATCAGCCCCGGCAACAGCCCGACCAGCGCAAAAATAGCCGCCAGCTTGACCAGCAAGCGGCTGCCAAAGCGGCCACGCCTCAGCCGCAGAAAAAGGCGCAGAGCAATCCAGCCGATCACCGCCAGCAACAGCGACGCCACGGCAATATTCAAAATAAACAGGCGCGCGTAATTGCGTTCGTACAGCTCGCGGTTGCCGGTGGCCTGCGTCAGTAAAAACAGCAGCACCAGGCCAAGCGCCAGCATGGTGCCGGCTCCCACACCCATGGTCCAGCGAAAGGCTGCGCTGCTTTTGATCGACGCGGCCGAATCAGCCACTGTCATTTGTCGGCCTCGATTGCGGGCAGGCTCACGGCTGGTTTTGGTTTGTCGGACGGCTTGAACGCACCGAGCTGCAAGCGCTGGTTGCTTCTTGCCGACACAGCCCAGTCTTTTTGCCCGAGCACGCCAATCTGTAGCGGCCGGGGCAGCTGCGACAGATCCAGATTGAAGTTGACCTCCAGCCGGTGCGGCACATCAGGCTCTATGTCTGCGTTGTCGGCAATCCGCCAGCGCGACAGACGCTGCACGGCAGCCATAGCCTCTGGCAGGGTGTCGTAGTTCTGGTTTAACGCTGCACGCAAACCTACGGAGCTGTTGACCAGACCGCTGGTGATGTTGACACGCCAGCGCCGGGTCAGCGGCTGAAAGGCCAGGCGAATGGTGCGGGCAGCGCTGGCCACGCGTTTGTCTGCCCAGTACCAGCGGTTTTGGTAAACGTCCGCCTCGGCGACGAAGAACATCGGGATGCCTTTGGCCATGGCGTCTTCCACCACGCTGGGCAGCTCAAACTGGACGTTGGCCGACAGGTATACGCCGTCTTCAGCGCGTTCGATGCTCAGCTGGGTCAGATCGGCAGCACGGCTTGCCTGGCTGACCAACAACAGCGCAGCGCACCCCCAAAAGCCCAAAAAGTGCGCAAGGTACACAAGCCGCGCATAAATCGTTGAGCCTTTAGCTGCGCTTTTGAATAAGCGCGTAAAAAAATCCGTCGTGTTCACCCTGTAAATTGTCAGGGATGAGCGCATCCTGTGCGCTACTTTGGGGCAGCAAGTGGCCTGGTGACGGCATTAATCGCGCGTCGGTGTGGTGTGCAAGAAACGTTTGCACCTGCGCCTGGCCTTCAGACATGAAAACCGAGCAGGTGCAATACACCAGCGCGCCGCCGGGTTTGAGCAGCGGCCACAGCCTGTCCAGCAGCAGCGCCTGGGTGCTGGCCAGCTGGGCAATGTCAGTCGGGCGGCGCAACCAGCGGACGTCTGGGTGGCGGCGCACGATGCCCGACGCAGTGCAAGGCGCGTCCAGCAAAATACCGTCAAAAAGCTCGCCGTCCCACCAGGCGTTGGGCTGGGCCGCGTCGCCCACAACGATGCTGGCTTTCAAACCCAGGCGGTTCAGGTTTTGGTTGATGCGTTCGCAGCGCCGCGCGTCCAGGTCCAGCGCAGTCACCTTGCTGTTCGCCAGCTCCAGCAGATGGCCGGTTTTGCCGCCGGGGGCAGCGCAGGCGTCCAGAATGTTCAGTGTTTGACTTGCATCCAGAGCCCCTATCAGCAAAGGCGCTGCCAGTTGCGCGGCTGCATCCTGCACTGAAAAATGACCTTCCATGTAGCCAGGCAGGGACGGTACGGCGACTGCCTGGGCCAGCACCACGCCACTTTCGCCGACTGCGTATGCTTCTATATTGATAGCTGCCAGCGCGCTTAAATAGCTGGCTACGGTCGTTTTTCGCACATTAATTCGCAATACCAGCGAAGCTTTGGTGTTGTTGGCGCGCAAAATGGCTTGCCACTGCTCGGGGTGGTCTTTGCGCAGGCGGTCTATCCACCACTGCGGGTGGTTCCAGATGGCTTGCGGATTGGCGTCTGTCTTGGCCACAAGCGCATCCCGCTCCCGCAAAAACCGGCGCAGGCAGCCATTGATAAAGCTGGCCTGGTGGGTGGTGGCCTCGCTGCGTTTGGCGGCTTCAACAGCCTGGTCAACCAGAACGAAGGTGGAATAGGGTGCTTCTTTCTCGTTCCATGCCAAGGCTAAAGCAACGCACAAAAGTGCATCAGCCTCAGGCGGCGGGGGCCGATTGGCAAGCTGCTGGCGAAGTGCTTCAGCCCGCCCCAGCCAGCGCAGCGTGTGAAAGCCCAACGCTTGCACGCCAGGGCGCAAGGTGTTGTCTACATCTTGCAGCGCAGCAGTCATCGACTGGCCGTCCCGCACCGCCAGCAGCAGGGCGGCCGCGCCTTGCAATTGCCGCCAGAGGGGGATTTGCGTTGGAGGAGATGTTGGAGTTTGAAAAGGCTTGTTTTGCATGAAGAAACTTGAAAAGCGAGAAGGGTCAAAGACTGCTTTTTGACCCTTCATGATAGATGCCTGAATGAGCGCCTGTCCTGACCTCTAGCGCACGCCATTCCCGCGAAGGCGGGAATCCAGAAGATCAAGAACCAATTCGGGCACTGGATCCCCTCTATTGCGAGGATGACGGAAGATTAAGAATAAAACCGAGCTCTAGCCCACGTATTATGCGCGCAAGCAGCTCCTGATTTAATAGCGCCCCGGTTTTTATACCAGCGTATCAGCCCAGATGTTGCTGGCCCAGTTCAGTGCATACACGCCTTCCAGTTCATTGGGCGCGGTGCTGACGCCGCCAGAGGTGGCAACAGTCTTGAACGTTTTCTCTGCGGCTACATACTCATGCACGCTGGCCACGTGAATCACGTTTTTGGTGTCCACAAAGCTGTAGCAGGTGTTGGTCAGCATCGGCGCGGGGTTCACGTCCCAGCCAGACAGTTGAGCCACGATGGCACTGGCTGCCACCTTGCCGTGGCTGTTGGCCATGTGGGCGCTTTTGGGCATTGCCGGGGCAATCTGAATCGAGTCGCCCAGCACATGCACGTCTTTGGCGGCGGTTGATTCAAAGGTCAAATAATTGACGCCGCACCAGCGCGCATTGGCCTGGTTGTTCAGCCCGGTTTTGACAGCAATCGCCCCGGCGCGCATGGATGGCAGTACATTGAGCACGGCAGCTTTCACATCTTCTTGCACATCAAACTTCACGGTGTTGGTTTTGGCATCAACAGCAATTGCCTTGTGCTGGCCACGGTATTCAATCATGCCGGGGTACTGCTCGGCCCATACTTTTTTGAACAGCGCAGGCTTGGACGTGACGTCCGGGTTGGCATCCAGTATCAGCACTTTCGACCTGGGTTTGTTGGCCTTTAAATATCCAGCCACCACAGACGCACGCTCGTACGGGCCGGGTGGGCAGCGGTACGGTGCCTCAGGGATGCTGATGGCAAACACGCCGCCGTCTGGCATGGCTTCCAGCTGCTTGCGCAATGCGACAGTTTCAGCACCAGCTTTCCATGCTTGCAAAATCTGGCCGCTGGCGTTGGCTGCCTGCAGGCCTTCAATGCCGCCAAACATCAAATCAATGCCGGGGGACACGACCAGCTTGTCATAAGCGATGACGCTGCCGCCACGCAATGTGACGGTTTTTTTGGCGGTGTCAATGCTGTCCGCCATGTCTTTGACAACCGTGATGCCGTGGTTTTTGGACAGGCCTGTGTAGGGCGTGGACAAAAAGTCTATTTGTTTGACGCCGCTCACCACCAGGTTGGACATGGGGCATGACCAGAACGCGTCTTGCGGCTCGATCAACACCACGTCGATCTTGTAGTCTGAGAAAAGCCGAACATATTTGGCCGCCGTTGCGCCGCCGAAGCCGCCACCAATGACCACCACCCTGGCTTTGGACGGCACGCCAGACATGCTGGCGCAGCCTGACAGGCCTGCTGCGCCGAGCAAACTGAGGGCAGCAGATGATTGAAGGAACGCGCGGCGGCTGGATTGAATGGTTTTTGGCATGGAGAACTTTCTTATTTCTTTTGTGCGGCAAAGTAAGTGGCCAGCGTTTCAATTTGCGCGTCGCTGTAGCCCTTGCTGAGCTGGTGCATAACAGTGGCCGGGCGCGTGCCAGCTTTAAAGGCTTTCATCTGGGCGATGGTGTAGGCCTTGTCCAGCCCGGCCAATGAGCCTACGCTGGAGCCATCAACAGCCTTGCCGTTGGTGCCGTGGCAGTTGGCACATGTTGCGGCCAGGCTTTTGACGTACAGCGCTTCTTTGCCAGCGTCGGTTTGCGCATGCGCCGTGCCCATCAGGCAGAGCAGGGGGGCACAGAGTAAGGCCCAGGCTTTGAGTTTCATAAGAATTTCCGGAGGTTGTTTCAAGCCACAATTTAACGCGCTGTGGCGGGTGCGGTACTGGGAGTATCCAGTAGTTATGCAAGCGGCCGCAACGCAGGCTTCGACATAAATGCAATTTGCTTGTTCAAAAGCCGCTGCGTTAGTAAATCACGTCAGGCCGGGTGGGCAGCTCGTCTTCACTCGACAACGCCGACATGTGCCGTCCATAAATGCGCCGAATCCGCTCGGCAATGGGCGGGTGCGTGGCCAGCCAATGGCCGTCGTGGGTGCCCAACAGCAACATGTGCTGCACCGACGGGTGCAGCGCCCTGCCTGCACCGCCTTGGCCGAGTGCCTTGCGCAGCACGCCGCCCAGGCCGTCTTTGCTGCGGGTAAATTGAATCGCCCGTGCGTCTGCCAAAAACTCGCGTTGGCGCGAAACGGCAGCCTTCAGCACCCGGCCTGCCAGCCAGCCCAGCGAGCCCGTTGCCTTGATGGCAAAGCCGGGCACGGCTAAAAATGACCGGCCTGTTTCACCTGACTCGCACATGGCACTGCCCATGTTAAAAATCATCTCCAGCCCCGACACCATGCCCGCCAGGCGCATGTTCAGCTGTATGTCACCCTCGCGGATATGGCTGAACTCGTGCGCCACCAGGCCCTGCAGTTCGTCGCGCGTCAGGCCTTCCAGCGCGCCCTGCGTGACGCACACCACTGCATCATCTTCATTCCAGCCACAAGCAAAGGCATTGATAGCATCAACCCTGTCAAGCACCATCGGCATCGGCGCTTTCACACAGGCGGCAATAGCCAGCTCGCTGACGATATTGCAAAATTTTTGCTCTGCATCCTCAGAGCCTAGCCGCGACAGCGGCCCCAGCACCTTGGCAGGGCGCGCGCCGACGCGCCGCGCAAGTTGCTCGCCACCACCCGCCAGGTTTGCGCTTTCAAGCCACCAGCCACCGAGTACAAACATCAACGTGATAGCAGAGTTGATGTGGAAAAAGTAAGCCGGGTAGGCCGCGTCTTGCCAGGCCACCAGCCGCCAGGTTAAAGCCAACGCCGCATTGACAGCAACAACCAAAACAAGCAGCGTCAGTGCGAACAGGAAGAGCAAACGCGTGGTTTGCGCCCGGGCTTGGCGTTGCTGTTCAAAAAAGCGCATATTGGTATTTTATTGATACTCTCAACAATGTCCGAAATTGCCATGGCGCGTCCTGTAGCTGTCCATTACCGCTGGCGTCCCCAGCTACGCGACCCATCAGACGAGATGGTGCTGGAGGCGGCGGTCAACGCCAAAGCCGATGTGCTGCTAACGTTTAATTTGCGCCATTTTCAAATGGCAGCCACCAGATTTGGACTGCAGGCGCAAAGATCCGGAGATTTCTTAAGGAGTTTTTCATGAGTGATGTTGCTACCTACCCGCTGCGCCTGCCACGCTCGCTAAAAGCCGGCATCGAACGCGTAAGCAAACGCGATGGCACCAGCATTAACCAGTTTGTTGCCATGGCGGCTGCAGAAAAGCTGGCCGCGATAGATGCTGAAGATTATTTTCGCAGCCGCATTGCGCGCGCTGACCTGGCTGCATTCGACAAAATCATGTCAAGAGCGGGGGGCGAGACGCCGTGCGAGGGAGATGAGCGGTAGATGGATCAGGGGGTTATAAAAGCTCTGGTGAATCTGGTTTGAACGGTGTTATTGCAGCTTGCGCCCGCAAAGCATTTTTCAAGCGCTCCAGCTTCAGGCGGTCAGGTATGTCTGCTTCGCGGCTGGTTTGTTTTGTCAGTAGCATGCCGTCCACATCCAGTGTGACTACTGGCTGACCTTCAAAGATGATGGTGCGGGCGTGTGCCCTGAGTGATTCAAAGGTTTGGTTTGCTGCAACATAGAGCAAATCAATGTGAATTTCACCCTCAAGCGCTGTCGAATGGCCTTTGTCCATCCATTCACGGCGCAGCGCGCCAAGCGCCTTTGCATTGTCAAAAATGCTGGCCAAAGCTTGCAGCAAGCGAGTGTTGTTATCAGCATCAATTGGCAGCAGAAGGTCTATGTCTTTGGTGGCGCGTGAAAAGCCATGCACCGCCATGGCGACTCCCCCGATAAGGGCATATTCGACCCCGAAAGTTGTTAGCGCCTGCGCAAGCAGCACCAGGTCACTTGCAGCAGGCTGGCGGTGACTCATGTCCCTTGCCTGGCTTTTTGGCAGGCATCTTTTCTGGCGTACAGCGAGTGTTGCAAGGCAAACGCCAGCTCACGCGCTTCGTCAAAGCGGTTTTTCTCGTCCAGCGTGGCGTAGCTGCGGGCAGTGGGGACCTGCTCAGGTGCATGGACAAAAAAAGCGGCTGAATTGCGCTGCACTTTTCCCCATACGTCACGCAGCCACGCGCTGCGCTCACTGGGGGGCATCGCCTGCACGCGCAGCGCTTCAAGCAACTCAGAGTTTTCCTGATCAATATGCATTGTCAAAATAATAACTTTAAACGCCTTGAGAAACGGCTCCATGAAAACCGTGACCCATCATCAACCTACATCGCAATCCGCACCGCACGCCGCTCTTCAGCGCTCTCGGTAGCCTGCAGCATGGCAGACGGTGCAAAGCTGAACAGCCTGGCAATCAGCACCGCCGGGAACTGGCCTTGTGCGTTGTTGTAGTCCAGCACGGCGTCGTTGAAGGCCTGGCGCGCAAAGGTGACCTTGTTTTCAGTGCTGGTCAGCTCTTCGCTCAGCCCGCGAATGGTCTCGTCGGCCTTGAGCTCGGGGTAGGCTTCATTCAATGCAAACAACTGGCCGAGGCTGTTGCTCAATGTTTGTTCAGCGACAGCCAGGCTCGTCACAGCCACGGCATTCGACGGGCGGCTGCGCACTGCGTCGCTGGCTGACTTGGCCTGGTTGCGCGCGGCAATCACAGCCTCCAGGGTTTCGCGTTCGTGGCTCAAGTATTTTTTGGCGGCTTCCACCAGATTCGGAATCAGGTCATAGCGTCGCTTGAGCTGCACATCAATCTGGCCAAAGGCGTTGGCGATGGTGTTTTTAAGCCGGATCAGGCGGTTGTAGGCGCCAACGGCCCAAAACACCAGCACGGCAAGCAGGGCGAAAAAAATCAGCTGGGTTGTGGTCATTCGGGCTCCTGAAGGTAAAAGCTTTGCGTTTTTGGTCGCATGATATGGCCAAGTCAGTCATGCTGCTTGCTATTATTTTAGTAGCTGTTTGCGCGCTATTTATGTGGGCTAAAGGCCAATATTGCCTAAAAATTTGCTTAAAATAACAATGAAAATCCGTCATTCCCGCGAAGGCGGAAATCCAGAAGATAAATAGCAAATTCGGGCACTGGATCCCCGCCAACCAAAGGATGACGCGTACGTGATTTGAAAGCACGTTCGTCATCAACCCCGGGCGCGCTGGTACAGCCCCTGCACTTTGGGCACATTGGCCTGCAGTTGCTGGATGCGCTGCGGCCCTGACGGGTGGGTTGACAAAAAGCTGGGCCCGCCTGCGCCGCCGCCTGCTTGTCCCATTTTTTGCCACAGGCTAACGCTGGCTTGCGGGTCATAGCCGCCGCGTGCTGCCAGCTCCAGCCCGACCAGGTCAGCATCGGTTTCATCGTCGCGGCTGAACCTGAGTGTGATCAGTTGCGTGCCCAAGCTGGCGGCTACATCACCCAGCTGGCCCAGGCCAAACAGCTGCGCACCAATCGACAGCAGGGTGCCGGTGCCCTGGCTTTTGGCGATGCGGGCGCGTGCGTGTTCGCGCAGGGCATGCGCCATTTCGTGGCCCATGATCATGGCGGTTTCGTCGTCGGTCAATTTGAGCTGCTCAAGAATGCCGGTGTAAAAAGCAATTTTTCCGCCCGGCATGCAAAACGCATTGATCTGCTTGCTGCCAATCAGATTAACTTCCCAGCGCCAGGCTTTGGCGCGGTCGTTCCACTGCGCTGCTTGCGGCACCAGCTTGTTGGCGATACGTTGCAGGCGCTGCAATTGCGCGTTGTCAGCAGGTGCCAATGCGCTCTGGCTACGCGCTTCAGCCATCATCTGGGCGTACTGCCTGGCAGCGGCCACTTCAAGCTCATCAGCGGGCACCAGGCCGCGCAAGCGCGACGACGGCCCGACGTCAACTTGCCCGGCTGCGGGCACTGCCACTGCGGCAGTCCCGGCAGCCAGCAAAAAGGCCCGGCGGCTTGACCAGGCAGATGATTTAGCCGTGCATAAAAAACACATGCCTAATAATAGTCAAAAACCCAATTCAACCTGTCAGAAATTACCCCGCTCTCCAAAATGTCAGCTGAACCTGCAAGCCCGCTTCTCAACAACGCTAAAAAGCCATGGCGTGAGGTGTTTGCTGTTTATGCAGAGCCCGCCACGCTGCGCATGCTGCTGCTGGGCTTTTCGGCCGGGTTGCCGCTGCTGCTGGTGTTTGGCACGCTGAGCTTTTGGCTGCGCGAAGCCGGCATCAACCGCACCACCATTGGCTACCTGAGCTGGGTCGGGCTGGCCTATGCTTTCAAGTGGGTGTGGGCACCGCTGGTAGACCGCATGCCAATACCGGTGCTGACCCGCTTGCTGGGGCGCAGACGCAGTTGGCTGCTGGTGTCGCAAATCGTCATCATTGCCGCATTGATTGGCATCGGCCTGACCGACCCACGCCTGGCCTTGATGCCGGTGGTGTGGTGCGCACTGGCCATCGCAGCGGGTTCGGCCACGCAAGACATTGCGCTCGATGCCTACCGCATTGAATCGGCTGACACAGACCGGCAAGCCGCGCTGGCAGCGGCGTATCAAACCGGCTACCGAATTGCGATGATTTGGGCCGGTGCAGGTGCGCTGTGGATTGCCGCGCGGGCCGAGGTAACAGGCGTGGTCGGCTACCAGCAGGGCGCGTGGCAAACCGCGTACTGGGTGATGGCGGCGTCGATGCTGCTGGGCGTGGCAACGGTGCTGCTGTCGCCCGAGCCAGCAGCGCGTGCCTTCAAGCCAGCCCGCAACGCTGCTGAGTGGTTGCAAGGCGCGCTGATTGAACCGTTCGCAGACTTCTTGCGCCGCTACGGCAAGCAGGCTTTGCTGATATTGGCATTGATTGCGATTTACCGCATCAGCGACGTGGTGATGGGCATCATGGCGAATCCGTTTTATGTGGACATGGGGTACACCAAAGACGAAGTAGCAGCCGTGACCAAAATCTACGGCGTCATCATGACGCTGGTCGGCGCGTTTGCAGGCGGCGTGCTGGCCATGCGTTTTGGCGTGATGAAGGTGCTGATGCTGGGCGCGGTGCTGTCCGCCGCCAGCAACCTGCTGTTTGCCTGGCTGGGAACGCGCGGCCATGATGTGTGGGCACTGACGTTTGTCATTTCGGCTGACAACCTGTCCAGCGGCATTGCGTCGGCTGCGTTCATTGCCTATTTGTCGAGCCTGACCAACATCAACTATTCGGCCACGCAGTACGCACTGTTCAGCTCGATGATGCTGCTGTTGCCCAAATTTTTGGCGGGTTATTCGGGCAAGTTTGTCGATGTGTTTGGGTACAGCAATTTTTTTACCGCAACGGCTTTGCTGGGCTTGCCAGTGCTGGTGCTGGTTTGGCTGGCTTCGCGAGCGCAGCGGCTAGAGACAAAGCCGGGAACATAGTCAATCACCCATTTGGGGGATAGCCAGGCACTTGCACCGATGCCATGATGCAAATGTTGCTGTCACAACCAGAGAGTAAAAACAAAAAGGTAAACCAGGCGATGCGACCCAAGCCTTCAAGAGTTTCCAACGATGCCTTCTGTCAAAAGAAGGCTTTTGCAAGACCACCTCGCGGTGGTCTTTTTTTTGTCTGGCGGTGTTGCGTTCAACAGTCACGGTAAAAATTAACCGGCAACCCGGCCACATCCACCCGCATTGAAAACACACAACCTGACTGCGGATACACCTGCAATTCCACGTCACTCCTGTGCTGGCGCGCAGTAGTGACGTACAGCGTTTTCAGATCATCCCCGCCAAAGCAGGGCATCGTGGGGCACTGCGCAGGTACTGCAATGCTGGCCAGCTCCACACCCTCAGGCGACAGTTTGTAAATGCGTGCGCCTTCGTACATGGCAACGTAGTAATTGCCTTCAACATCCACCGCAGCGCCATCCGGCCTGCCGCCATAGTTTTGATAGCCTGCGCCGCCAAATTGCCAGTCCGCAGGCTTTGTCGGCCACTGTTTGAAAACCCGCTCACCTCGCATGGTGTTGTCAGCAGCATCCCAGTCCCAGGCACGCACGGTGTGGGTCGGCGTGTCGGCCAAGTAAATCGTGCTGGCATCGGGTGACCAGGCCAGACCATTGGCGATGGTGGCGTTGCTGATTTTGGCTTGAAGTGCGCTGCCATTTAACGTAAAAAGCTGCGCGCTGGCTGTGGTGCGCGGCTCAAACATCGTGCCAGCCCAGAAGCGCCCGGTGGGGTCTGCCTTGCCGTCGTTGAACCGCGTAGTGGCCGTGTCATGCTGTGCAGTTGCCAGTTTGACCAACGCGCCACCCCAGCTTGCAGCGCGGTAGATGCCGTCGCGCAAAGCGATCACCAGGCCACCAGACTGCGCAGGGGCAATGCTGCCCGGCTCACTCGGCATGGCCCAGCTTTCAACACTGCCCATGAACACATTGCAGCGGTAAATGCGCTTGCCCGGAATATCAACCCAGTACAACTGCTGTTCATGCGGATGCCAGAACGGCGATTCGCCCAATTGAAAGGTCTGCGCGGTGATGGCTTGCCAGGTCATGTTGAATTGCTTTGCTGAAGGTTTGATGCGGGAGTATTGCTGACGTCGCCAGTTTAAAGTCATTGGCTATTCGGCTTCTCCAGTTGCCTGAATGCTCCTGTTTCAGGAGCTGCTTGCGCGCGATTTATGCGGGCTAGAAGCATAAATCGTTACAAAATCCGTCATACCCGCGAAGGCGGGTATCCAGTCCGGTCTTAACAAGATTCACTGTGCAACAAGCGGGTCTGGATTCCCGCCTTCGCGGGAATGACGGATGGTGATGGAGTCTTGCGGGAAAGCGCATTGCGCAGGCACTGAAGGTGCAGGTGGTAACAGTCCGTAGAAAGTACGCTACGAAATCAGGAGCTGCTTGCGCGCATTTTATGTGGGCTAGCGGCATAAATCGTTTCAAAATCCGGTAACTACTCAGCTCCTTTACACGTCATTGCGGGCTTGACCCAATGCTGTTAGTTTTAGCAATTTCTAAATTTGTCATTGCGGACTTGATGAGCCTGCCCCGGATCAAGTCCGGGGCAGGCTCCTCAAGTCCGGGATGACAACCAGGGGGGGGCAAAGCTAACAGTATTGGGGCTTGACCCGCAATGACATGCAAAGGAGCTGAGTAGTTACAAAATCCGTCATGCCCGCGAAGGCGGGTATCCAGTCCGGTGCATGAGCCAGCTTAGAAGTTTGCACCGAACTGGATTCCCTCTATTGCCGGGAATGACGGATGCTGATGGAGTCTTGCGGTAAAGCGTATTGCGCAGGCACTGAAGGTGCAGGTGGCAACAGTCCGTAGAAAGTACGCTACGAAATCAGGAGCTGCTTGCGCGCATTTCATTAGGGCTAGAGGCCTATTTCGTTAATAAAAAGAACAAAGCCCGCAGACTTTGCAGCCAGCGGGCTTTTAATATTTGCTGAAATTGATCAGCGGCTGTACGCGGTCTCGCCGTGCGATGTAATGTCCAGGCCTTCGCGTTCGTCTTCTTCGTTGACTCTCAAACCAATCATGATGTCCACAATCTTGTAGGCAACAAATGACACCACGCCCGACCAGACGATGGTGATCAAAACGGCTTTGGCCTGAACCCATAGCTGGCTTGCGATGGAATAGTCTGCCGCTGTCACCATGGTCACTGTCACCCAATCGGCCACATAGCCGGGGCCGCCGAGGGCTGGCGAGTTGAACACGCCTGTCAGCAGCGCACCCACAATGCCGCCGATACCGTGCACACCAAACACGTCCAGCGAATCGTCTGCACCCAGCATTTTCTTCAGACCGTTGACGCCCCACAGGCCCGCAAAGCCCGCTACAAAACCAATCACCAGACCACCGCCGATGCCGACATTACCAGCTGCTGGTGTGATGGCGACCAAGCCAGCCACGCAGCCCGAGGCCGCGCCCAGCATGGACGCTTTCCCGCGCATGAGTGCCTCGCCGACACACCAGGCCAGTACGGCTGCAGCGGCCGCTCCAAGAGTGTTGACAAACGCCAGCGCTGCAAAGCCATTGGCCTCCAACGCAGAGCCTGCATTAAAGCCAAACCAGCCGACCCACAGCAGGGCAGCGCCCACCATCGTCAATGTCAGGTTGTGCGGCGCCATGGCTTCTTTGCCGTAACCGACCCGCTTGCCAATCACGTAAGCGCCCACCAGGCCTGCCACGGCGGCGTTGATGTGCACCACCGTGCCGCCTGCAAAGTCCAGCGCGCCTGACTGCCAGATGTAGCCTGCTTTGGCAGTCATCGCGTCCGCAACTTCCTTGCTGGTGTACATGTCAGGCCCCATCCAGAACCAGACCATGTGTGCAATCGGCAAATAGCTGAAGGTAAACCACAGCGCCATGAACAGCAGCACCGCCGAGAACTTGATGCGCTCGGCAAATGCGCCAACTATCAGGCAGCAGGTGATGCCGGCAAAGGTGGCCTGAAAAGCTGCAAACACGATTTCAGGAATCACCACACCCTTGCTGAAAGTAGCGGCGTTGGCAAAGGTACCGGCAACGTTGTCCCAAATGCCTTTCATGAACAAGCGGTCAAACCCGCCGAAAAATGCGTTGCCCTCGGTAAACGCCAGGCTGTAACCGTAGATAAACCACAGCACCACAATCATCGAAAAAGTCACCATGATTTGCATCAGTACCGACAGCATGTTTTTGCTGCGCACCAGGCCACCATAAAACAGCGCCAGGCCAGGAATCGTCATCAAAATTACCAGCAAGGTGGACACCATCATCCAGGCCGTGTCGCCCTTGTTGGGTACCGGTGCGGGTGGGGCAGATGCGGCAACCGCAGGCGCGACAATTGCAGGCGCGGCAGCGGGCACAGCCACGGGTGCAGCATCAGCTGGCTTGGCGGTTGTTGCCGACGCAGCGGCTTCTGTAGTGGGTGCGGCAGCAGGTGTCTGGGCCATGACAGCAGCGCCGCCAGCCAAAAGCCCAAGCCCCAGAATCAGGGATGCGAGTAGTTTTTTCATGATGGTGTTTCTTTGAGGAAAAGCATTAAGTCGTCTGGGGGCTTGGCAACCTACAAAGCTTCTTTACCGGTTTCGCCGGTGCGAATGCGTACCACCTGTTCGAGGTTGTAGACAAAGATTTTCCCGTCGCCAATCTTGCCGGTGCGGGCTGCGGCTTCCACCGCCTCAATCACGCGGTCTACCAGCTCGTCTGCCACAGCCGCTTCGATTTTGACTTTGGGCAAAAAGTCCACCACATACTCTGCGCCGCGGTACAACTCGGTGTGGCCTTTTTGGCGGCCAAACCCTTTGACTTCGGTCACCGTGATGCCTTGCACACCGATACCAGAGAGCGCCTCACGCACCTCGTCAAGCTTGAAGGGTTTAATGATGGCGGTGACGAGTTTCATGGGTTCTCCTGGTGGGGTCGTGATGATTTAGAAGCTGTATTTCAGGCCGACAACCAGCGCGCTCTTGCCGAGGTCTTTGTTGTTGCTGTCACGGTAAAAAGTACCAGCGCCCTTGCTGGTGTTGGTGCCAATCACCGCGCCAGTCACCGACAGCCCGTTGCCAAGATCTTTGACCAGGGTCAGGGAGTAATCGGAGTAGTTAGCCGCTTTGCCGTCGGTTGAAGTGGCAGTGTTGGCATTGGGGACTTTTTGATATCCAAGGTGTGGAGTTAGCGTCAAGCCGTTTCCAAGGTCAAAGTTGGCACTCAAGTCAAAATACTGGCTGCCACCGCTGCGGACATTGCCCAGAAAATCGCCCATGCTGCGGCTGTATTTGAAACTGGCCACGTTGTAGCTCAGGCCCAGATAGAACTCGTTGGTGTTTGCGTTTGAATACTGGCCAGCCGCGATGCCTTTAGGGGCGTTGGCAACGCCCGAATTGTTGCCCGGGTAAATGTACGCAATCACGCCGACGTCAAAGCCGATATCTTTGGTAATGCTGCCCTTGTACCCACCAAACAGATCCAGCTCATAGCTGCCTTTTGTCGCGCCGTTGAACTGCTTGACCCAGTCAACGTTTGAGCCAAATGCACCTGCGTAAAAGCCGCTTTTGTGCGCGAAGTCAACACCCAGCTGAAGGGCTGGCTTGAAGCTGGTTTGCGAGATTCCGCGAAAGCGGTAGTCGCTGACAACGCCGGCACTGTAAGCCAGTGTGTAGTCTGGCGCAGGCGCTTTGGTTTGGGCAAAGCTGGCAAAGCTGGCGGTGGATGCCAGGATAGCCAGACTGGCAGCTTTTGTGACAAAGTTAAATTTCATGGGGATCTCCGTTAAATGAAGGAAGCGGCTTGTAAAAAAAGCCATGCGAAAAGGTTTAGCATTTAGCGTGCCAACAAATGCCTTCTGTGTGACAAAGTGCGTCTACCTGTGAGGCAGCTGTTGCGTTGTAGAGCAGGCTGTGAATTTGGATGCACCAAACTAGCGCACTACACCACCAATGCACTTTTTTGATGCATGTCATTCAGGGAATTCACATGAGCCTTTCCATCGTTAACAGCCGCGCTTTGCTGGGTCTTGAGGCGCGGCCGGTTTGTGTAGAAGTGCATTTGGCCAACGGCTTGCCCAGTTTTACGCTGGTGGGCCTGGCTGAAACTGAAGTCAAAGAGGCGCGTGAACGGGTGCGCTCAGCCATTCAAAATACCGGGCTGGAGTTTCCCGGAAACAAACGCATCACCGTCAATCTGGCCCCGGCTGATTTGCCCAAGGATTCGGGCCGGTTTGACCTGCCGATTGCGCTGGGAATACTGGCTGCCAGTGGGCAAATTGATGCCAAAAAGATGCTGGGTTTTGAATTTGCCGGTGAGTTGTCGCTAGGCGGTGAATTGCGTCCCGTGCGCGGCGCTCTGGCCATGAGCCTGGCAATCAGCCGCGGCATGTCGGCCCATGCAAACGCACATATTCCCAAACTGGTGCTGCCTGAATCCAGCGCACAAGAAGCAGGCCTGGTACCCGGTGCTGAAATTTTTGCAGCGCATCATCTGCTCGACGTGGTGCGCCAGTTCTTGCCCGGAGACGGCGCGCCTGAAGTTCTTGACGGCTGGCAGCGCGTTGTGCCGGCCGAGCGAAGCATTCCCACAAGCTATGCCGACATGGCAGACGTGAAAGGGCAGGTTGCGGCCAGGCGCGCGCTGGAGATTGCTGCTGCCGGTGGCCACAGCATGTTGATGATGGGCGCGCCTGGCTCGGGCAAGTCGATGCTGGCGCAACGCTTTGCAGGCCTACTGCCCGACATGACAACGCAGGAAGCGCTTGAAAGTGCAGCCGTCGCTTCACTGACCGGGCGGTTTACTTTAGACAGCTGGGCCGTGCGCCCGACCTGCTCGCCGCATCACACTGCCAGCGCTGTTGCACTGGTGGGCGGTGGCTCACCACCCCGGCCGGGCGAAATCTCGCTGGCGCATCAGGGCGTTTTATTTTTGGACGAACTGCCGGAGTTTCCCAGAGCAGCACTGGAAGCGCTGCGCGAACCGCTGGAGTCCGGCACCATCACCATTTCACGGGCAGCACACCGGGCCGAGTTTCCCGCGCGCTTCCAACTCATTGCCGCAATGAACCCATGCCCCTGCGGTTATTTGGGGTCTAATCTGCGTGCTTGCCGCTGCTCACCTGACCAGGTGGCGCGCTACCAGGGCAAGCTGAGCGGCCCGCTGCTGGACAGGATTGATCTGCATGTAGAAGTCGGCGCACTGGCAGCTGAAGAATTGATCAACACGCCGCCGGGCGAAAGCACTGCGTCGATTCGCGTGCGCGTTGCACTTGCACGCGAACGCGCCATTGCGCGGCAAGGCCATGCCAACCAGGCGCTTGGCGGCAAGGCGATTGATGCGCAATGCAAGCTTGATGATGCTTCTGCAAAATTTTTAAACATGGCTGCCGCACGGCTGGGCTGGTCAGGCCGCAGCATTCACCGCTGCCTGAAGGTAGCCCGCACGATTGCTGACCTGGCCGGTGCTGCCAATGTGCAGGTCACGCATGTGGCTGAAGCGATGCAATACCGGCGGGCTTTGAAGGCGCATTGACTGCCGAACCGAATATTGATGAACGGGCCAACCATTGAGATTACGGTTCTTGCCTGATCAAACATAAGAATACTCCGTCCTTCCTTGGGTGGCGAGAATCCAGAAGATATCGCACAAATTCGGGCACTGGTTCCCGCCTTCGCGAAGATGACGTGCAGCTTGCATTTTGCTATTGTTTCAGGAGCTGTTTGTGCATTATTTTCTTGGGCTAGAGCCGTATTTCGTGCTCAACATGTCTCTAATAGCGCTTGTGCTGCTACTTAACCAAAAGCGAAACACCCGCCAACGGTAAAAACAGGGTCAGCGCCGCATCCGGCAATTGGGTAAAACCGTGATGGATGTAAAACCGGGCAGCCTGGTTGTCTTTTGCATCCACTACAAATGCATAGGCTGCAATGTCTGCACTTGCGGCACGTTGCAATGCATCGGCCAGCAAAGCTGCGCCAAGGCCTTGGCCTTGATATTCGCTGCCGACAGCAAGGCGACCCATTCGAACAGCGGGCACCAGAGGATAGCGCGGCAGTTTTTTTGCATGGTGGGCTGGCAAATCAGTCAAAGCCACACTGGTTGCTGCCAGCGTATAAAACCCAGCAACAGACTGGTTTATAGCCAGCGCGACAAAGCAGGATGCAACGCGCCGTCGAATATCTTGCGACACCTGATTTTTAAAGTATTGATCCAGTGCGGGTGTGCCACAAGAAAAATGTTCGCGGTTGTGCTGCGACTCATAGGGCACAACCCGAAATGACGCTTTGGCGTTTGTCATTCCATTTTCAAATCATTTGTGAACGCGAAGGCGAAGCGAAGACAGTACAAATGTACGGCTAGCAAAGCCGACAAAGTGCACGGATGATTTGGAAATGGAATCACCGGCTCAGGGTGTGCTGACGATCAGTTGGCGTTGCCGCGCAAAGGCGCGTTTCAACGCAGCATTCGGTTTGGCAGGGTTCATCAATACTTTGGCAAACGCTGCCTGGTCTGTAGCTGACAAACGCAGCAGCTCAGCATTTTCAATTGACTTTTGGGCTGCAGCGTGCGCTGCACTCACCACAAAATCAGTCAAACTGCGCCCCTCAAGATCAGCCGCCCGCTTGAGCATGCTATGAACATTGGCAGGCAAACGGGCCTCAAGGCGTGAAGTGTTTAATACGGCGGACATGATGATGTACAGAAGTAAAAATATTATTGTACGGCAGATTGCCGGATTTGGCCATATGCTGGGTTGATAAGAATCAGCCAGCCAGGAGGTTTTATACGCTGAAAATTTCAAGCGTCCGGGCAGATAACGGGAATCACTTTTCTGCCATGCCTGCGGTAAATATGAAAGTCGCTGTCCAGCGTCAGCACATGACAGGGCTCATACAGCTCTGACATGCGCACCAGGCAAGCATCAGCCAACGATGCAGGAACATTGTCATAGCGTTGATACAAAGCGCTGACAGATGCAAGTTGTTGGGTCAATGCCATGCCGACCTGAACAACGCCACGCTCAATCAATCCAAGTGCTTTTGAGGCGTCCAGCCCTGATCGTGCGAGCAAAAAACAGGTTTCTGCAACGACGGCTTCGCAACTCAGAAATGGCCCCGTGTGGTTTGCAAACTGTTGTTTGGCCCATTCGTGATGTTTGTCATGCTTTGACAGCAAAGCGACCCAAGGGCCGGTATCGAGCAAAATATGATCCCCTGATTTCGCAGGAAGCGCCATTCTCAAACGCGGCCGAAGTCGGCCATGTACGCCTGGTTTGACGACAAGTCTGGCGGTGCGCCCGTAAAACACCCGACCAGATCACCTGCCAGGTCAAGTGCCGATTGCACTGACGCTGTGTTGGATCGCTGGGCAGCGTACGCAACCAAAGCGCGGCGTACAAGTTCAGATTTGCTGACTTTTTCCTGCTGGCTCAGTAACGCAAGTGTGTCCTCAAGCGGTGCGCTGATTTTAAAGCTCAGAGTGTTCATGGTGAAATAATACCATGTGGCAGCTGGTATTACTTCTACACAAACACCCGTTCAAACCCAAAGTCCCGCTGCTTGGAAACTGTGCCTTTTTTGAAACCTTTGCCTTCCAGAATAGCCGCAGGTCTTTAAATATGTCGGGGCCGCCGCAAATCATCGCGCGGTCCTCTGCCACATTGAGCGCGGGCAGTTTCAGATCACGCATGATGGTAGGGTAGTACAGTAGGCGAACTTATGCTCGCGCAAAATACGCCACCCAGTTACGGCTTACAAAATGCAAACAGGTTACGTCATGCCCAGAGTTGTACCGCTAGCGACTACGAATGCGCTTGACGGGTGCGTCTTTTGGTCACCGATCAAATCAATCTGGTTAAGCACTATGGTTTTAACTGCTGCAGTCCTTGGACCCTACACGCTAAGCTGGAGTTCGTTCTTAGTTTTTTTGGTTGCTTGCGCTGTCACTTTAGGTTTCGGACATTCACTGGGGATGCATCGCCGCTTGATTCATAACAGCTACCAGTGCCCGCGATGGCTTGAGTACAGCTTTGTTTATCTAGGCACCCTAGTAGGAATGTCTGGTCCGGTAGGCATGGTTTTTACACATGACATGCGGGACTGGGCACAACGCCAGTCGCAATGCCATGACTACTTCGCTCATCGGCAAGGGTTTTGGCGTGATGCCTGGTGGCAATTGCATTGCGAATTAAAACTTGTAAATCCCCCGCGCTTTGAGCCAGAGCAGAGCTTGTCTACCAACAGTTTCTATACTTTTTTGCAACGTACCTGGATGCTTCAGCAACTGCCTTTAGCCATCGTACTTTGGTTACTGGGTGGTTGGGCATGGGTTGTTTGGGGGGTGTGCGTCAGGTTATCGGTATGTGTCGTCGGGCACTGGCTGGTTGGGTATTTTGCGCATCGCTCAGGTCATCAAACTTATTGGGTGGCCGGGGCTGGCGTTCAAGGATACAACGTCGGTTTAGGCGGGCTCAATGGCTTACTCACAATGGGCGAGTGTTGGCACAACAATCATCATGCGTTTCCAGGCAGCGCCAAGCTGGGTCTAGAGTCCGGCCAGCACGACCCAGGCTGGTGGATGCTTGTTGCGCTGCAGAAAATCGGGTTGGTATGGGGCCTTCGATTGCCACAGGATCAACCTGTGCGCAAGCAGTTGCAAAAGCTGACACGCAGCACGACCCAAGAGGTAACTTATGAGCATTGATATCAAGAATGCCAAACCAACCCAAGTCGCAAGGGACAACAAAAACAATTTTGCAGCGCTTAGAGCTATCCCTTTTTCCGCCTGGTATCCCATGGGCATGGGTGTTTTGATTGGTTTGGCAATACGTCTGGTTTTTTCTGGAAAGCCTGGTGGCGCTTGGTCTGCCATGAGCGGGGCGTTTATATTTATAGCGCCCATGCTGGTCGGCGCAGTTACGGTGTACGTTGCTGAAACCAAAGAGCGCAGGCACTGGCTTTACTATTTTGTAGCGCCTTTCGTAGCCAATATTCTTTTCATTTTGGGTACTCTTGTCATCATGGTGGAAGGACTGGTTTGTGCCATTGTGATTTTGCCGATGTTCGCTTTTATTGGTGCTATGGGCGGGCTGGCAATGGGACTTGTTTGCCGAATTACCAACTGGCCTAAAAGAGCCATTTACAGCTTGGCTGCATTGCCAATAATTCTGGGGTTGACTGGCGAGTATTTGCCGGCGCCCACCACGCTCAACTCCGTGCAGCGCAGCATCGTCATTAAAGCGCTGCCTTCAAGCGTATGGAATCAGTTGAACAATGTCACAAACATTCGACCCGAGGAGTTTGGTGCAACTTGGGCGGCGCGAATCGGCGTACCGATGCCTTTGTCAGGGGTGACTGAATTGACAACCACCGGCAGGGTGCGCAAATCGCTTTGGAACAAGGCAGTGCATTTTGATGAGCCGATCACAGATTGGCAACCCGAACGCTACATGCGCTGGACGTACAGGTTTGAAGCCACTTCGTTTCCACCACATGCCCTGGATGACCACGTCATGATTGGCGGCCACTACTTTGACCTGAATGACACCAGTTTTACGCTGACGCCTACTGAGGGGGGTACGCTTTTGAACATCAAAGCGCACTACAGAGTCAGCACACAATTTAATTTTTACGCTGATCGTGTCGCACAGCTGTTGCTTGGCAATATGTTTGACGCCGGTCTTGCTTTATACAAAACTCGAAGCGAAGCTCAACCGTCCCTGTAGGCAAAATCTTCACTTCTCCACAAACGCCCGCTCAATCACAAAATCGCCCGGCTTGGACGTTGTGCCTTCTTTGAAACCCTTGCCTTCGAGCATGATTTTCAGGTCTTTGAGCATGTTGGGGCCGCCGCAAATCATCACGCGGTCAGTCGCCACATCCAGCGCAGGCAGTTTCAAATCTTCAAACATCTGGCCGCTGGCCATCAAGTCCGTCACCCGGCCCATGGTGCGGTAGGACTCGCGCGTGACTGTCGGGTAGTACAGCAGCTGTTTGCCAATCATCTCGCCCAAAAATTCGTGTTGCGGCAAATGCTCGGTGACCAGGTCGTGGTAGGCCAGCTCGTCTTTTTCGCGCACGCCGTGCACCAGCACGATTTGCTCAAACGCATCGTAGGTTTCAGGATCGCGGATGATGCTCATGAAAGGCGCCAGGCCGGTGCCGGTTGACAGCAGATACAGGCGCTTGCCCGGCAGCAGGTAGTCAATCAGCAGCGTGCCGGTGGGCTTTTTGCCGACGATGACTGTGTCGCCCACCTGGATGTGCTGCAGGCGCGACGTCAGCGGGCCGTCGGGCACCTTGATGCTTAAAAACTCCAGATGGTCTTCGTAGTTGGCGCTGACGATGCTGTAGGCGCGAAGCAGCGGTTTGTCATTGACTTTCAGGCCGATCATCGTGAAGTGGCCGTTGCTGAACCGCATGGTTTCGTCGCGGGTGGTGGTGAAGGTGAACAATTTGTCGGTCCAGTGGTGGACGGACAGCACACGTTCTTCGTTGAAAGCGCTCATGGAGTTTTTGGTCTGGAAAAGGTCAGGCTAGACGGGGGAAACCCTGATTTTAACGGTCTGCGATGTTTAATCAACGAAGTGGTCAAACGAAGTGAAGTGACTTTCTATTGGCTGGCCCTGGCTGTCTACCAGCCGCAAACCAGGCTCGCTTTGAATCACGCCGATGCGGGTGACGGGTGTCTGGCTGCTGGCTGAAGCGGCAAGAACCGCCTGACGCGCTCCAGGTGGCGCTGTGAAAGCCAGCTCATAGTCGTCACCGCCTGAAAGCACTGCTTTGAGCCTGTTTTCAGCATCAAATTGGCCTCTAGCCAGCGTATTATGCGCGCAAGCAGCTATTAAATTCATAGTAACTTCGGCATCTATCTGAGCGCCAACGCCTGAAGCCTTCAGGATGTGACCCAGATCACCTGCCAGCCCGTCGCTAATGTCAATTGCAGAACTCGCGATACCGCGCAGTGCCGTGCCCAGCGCGACGCGGGGAGTTGGGCGTTCCAGCCTCTGCCGGGCTGTTGCCAGTACTTCAGGCGGCAATTCAAGACGGCCCTGAAGCGCCAAGAGCGCCAAATGTCCATCACCCAGCGTGCCGCTGACGTAAATATCGTCACCGGCCTTGGCCCCCGAACGCAGCAAAGCGCGCCCTTGCGGCACTTCGCCAAATACTGTGATGCAGATGTTGAGCGGCCCTTTTGTCGTGTCGCCGCCTATCAGATCGCAGCCATGGCTGTCTGCCAGCGCCCACAGGCCGCGTGAAAATTCTTGCAGCCAGACCTCATCAATCGACGGTAAAGCCAGCGCCAATGTGAAGGCAACCGGGGTTGCACCGCAGGCAGCCAGATCGCTTAAATTGACCGCCAATGCTTTATGTCCGAGTGAGTAGGGGCTCACGTCGCTGAAGAAATGGCGGCCTTCTACCAGCATGTCGCTCGATATGGCCAGCTGCATGCCGGGCGATGGCTGGAGCAGGGCGCAATCGTCGCCCACGCCGACTGTCGCCTGCTTTGGCTTCTTGGTAAAGTAGCGTGCGATCAGGTCGAATTCGGTCATGCTGGGTTGGAGAAATATGGGGAGCGGGTACGGGGGAGCTTAACGCGGAGGGGAGGAGAGCGCGGAGGACGCGGAGGTGATATTGGCTTGTAAGCAGGATTTTTGCGACTTGGAGTTACGGGAACACACACTGCATTTGAAACATCAACTGCCTCCATCAATCTTCATTGCTCCGCGTCCTCCGCGCTCTCCTCTCCTCCGCGTTGAATGAATGCGGATGCGAATCCGAATCACCCCTGCCCATACGCCGCATCACCCCTGAACCTTTGCGCCGCTTGCCGCACCACCTCAGCCAGCAGCGCTTCTTCACCCTGCTTTTCGCGCAGCCAGCGGGCATCGTTCTGCCCGCGCTCCACGCCGCTGTACAGCATGCTGATAAAAGATGCCGCGCCCAGCCGCTGGGCATGCACTTCAATTTGCCGGAACGTTAACCAAATATGCTCGCGCAGCGGCATGTGTTTGCCGGTGGCCGGGTCAACGTACACCGCGTCCAGCCCAAAGCGGCAGGCCTGAAACCGGTTGTAGGTGTAGACCAGATAGTCGTCTTCTTGCGGCATAAAGGGCGCATCGAGCATCAGCCATGCGGCCAAAGCCTGCACAAAGCCTGACAGTGCGGCGGCGCGGGTCACAGTCAACGGCGTGTCAAAGACGCGGATTTCAATCGTGCCGAATTCTGGCTTGGGCCGAATGTCCCAATAAAAATCCTTCATGCTTTTGACAACGCCGGTGCGCGTCATTTTGTTGAAGTAGGTGGTGAAGTCGTCCCATGTCAACACAAACGGTGCCCGGCCCGACATGGGAAAAGCAAACACCGAATTGAGCCGCGCCGAGTCAAATGCCGTGTCTTGCCCCTGCACGTACGGGCTGGACGCCGACAGCGCAATAAAGTGCGGAATGTAGCGCGACATGCGGTGCAGCGTGAGCAAGGCAATGTCTGCAGTGGGACAGCCCACATGCACATGCTGGCCAAAAATGGTGAACTGCTTGGACAGGTAGCCGTACAGCTCAGACAGCTCCCTGAATCGCGGCTTGTCGTAAATGCGCCGTTCGTGCCAGGCCTGATACGGGTGCGTGCCGCCGCCGACCACGGCAATGTTCAGCTTGTCGGCGCTTTTGACCAGTGCATCGCGGATTTGCGACAGTTGCCCGAGCACTTCAGACGATGACTGACACACACCGGTAGACACTTCAATCATGCTGGACGTCATCTCGGGCACCACCGCGCCGGGCAGCGGAATTTTTTTCATCAGGCGCAGCATGTCGTCTGCGTAGGGCGCCAGATCGTAGTCGTGGGTGTTGACGAGTTGCAGTTCCAGCTCAACGCCCAGCGACAGCGCGTCCGACTTTTGAAAAACTTCAAGACTCATGAACCGGCCTTTTTGACACGTGCCTGATATGCAGTTTGGGCGGCCGGGAGCTTTCGCCAGCACGTGTGATGGCCAGTGCCGCCAGTACTGCGCCGAGTATTTCCATCAGCAAAATCACCGGCAGCGCAATGCTGGCAATTTGTGCGCCCAGCTTCGGGTCAGCCACAATAAAAGTGGACACCAGCAGCAGGGGCACCGACGACATCGGCGACATGGCGCAGCCGACCCACAGAGCTTGCCTCCAGCTGGCTCCACTGCCGATGTTGCCAAGCGCCACGCCAACTATTTTGGCCAGTACCCGCACGCCTACCAGCATGGCCACCAGTGCAGCCACCGGCCCGCCCCAGTCGGCCTGCGCAGCCACGACGGATACCAGCACAAACATCAGCATGGTCAGCATGCTGGACGCTGTGCCCATCTGCCTGGGCCATGACCACGGGCGCGGGTTAAGTTGCTTGAGCAGCATGCCACCCAGCAGCGCAGCCAGCGGCGCTGAGCCGCCAAAATTTGCCGCCAGCGCAGCGCTTGCCGCAATCACAGCCAGCAGCAAAATGGCTGTGTTTTCGCTGGTCGGGCTCATCACCCGCAGCGCCGTGCGCAGCACCAGTGCCAGTGCCAAAGCCACCACCACCGAAAGCCCCAGCACCACCAGCACCGGGTAAAAAGACGCGCTCAAGGCAATGCCTGATATAACTTTTTCACCCCGGCTGATCATGCCTGCCCCGGCACTGCACAAGCTCAGCGCATACAGCGTGCTGAGCGTTGACAGCACCATGGCTCGCTCACTGACTGGGCCCGACGCACGGGTATCTATCAATACCCGCGCCAGTACCGCTGGCGACGCAGCCATGGCCAGCATGGCCAGCGGCAAGGCAACTGCGTCGCGCACGCCCATCCACTGCATTACCCAGTACACGGCGACCAAGGTCAAGCCTGATTCAAGAAAGCTTTGCACCAGCACCATCGGGTTGTGCCGGAACCAGCGCATCGGAATGCGCCCGCCCGCTTCAAACAGCACCACGGCAACACCGAGCTCCAGCAAAAAAAGCCCAATGCCGCCTAGCGGCCAGATAGCCCCCGAAAATCCGGCAAAACCGGCCAGCGCGCCGACCAGCGAATAACCGATCACTTTGGGCAATCCTGCCAGCCGCTGCACCAGATGTCCGGCAACAGCGGCCACAGCCAGCAATACAGACCATTGCACAGTAGCTAACCCTGCTGACGGTTTGATCCATTCTGCCCAGATTGACAGGAGTTCTTGCATGAATAGAGCCGCCTTTTGTAGTTGTCCGTGAGGGTACTGGCAATGCGGGCCAGTCAGCTCAGGGGAGCAACGTGACAGACGTAACTGTCTGAAAGGAATGGGCTGTTAGTGCGGTATAAAAAAACTGGCTGGTGCGCTGCGCCAACGCGCCCAGATGGCAGAGCGGATACGGGCCCGGTCAATGCCGCTGACGTTATGCGCTTGCAGCGCGAGCCTGAAGGCACAGTAAAAACTGACCGATAAATTGAGCGCACCGATCAATGGAATAGCTGCAATGCACCACCAGACCAGTGGCTGCCTGAAAACGTCCAGGCCCAGCGCCGCGCCAGCGGCTGCCAGCTGCCCGGCAGACAGCGTGACATGGCGCACTTCCAATTCCAGGCCAAAAAAGCCGGTAAAAGCCGGGATCAAACCCAGCATGAAGCCGAGCGAAATATTCGACGCAAAACCCGACACATTGGCCCGCATGAAAGTTGACCACCGCGCCGCGCGGCCAACGCCCAACGCAGCGGTGAAACGCGGGTTGTGGCGAATGGCCGAGTCCAGCCGGTGCAGCACAAACCAGTTCTCGAACCAGCCAGCCATCAGGCTCGACGTGAACAAAATCACTCCGGTAAAAGCTGCCCACATCAGCGTGGGGCCCAGCAGCGTGAGGGATTCAAGCACATACACCGCTTCTTTGGCGCTGATCATGGTCTGGCCCGCCATCAACACCAGAGCAACATTTACCAGCAGCACGGCGGGCACCACCATCAGCACATTGCCAAAAACTGCGGCGCTTTGGGAGCGCACCAGGTGCGTGACCTCGTCCACAAACTCTTCTACCGCGTTGGCGTTGTTGATGTCTTTTAGCTTGGCAGCCATGGCCGGTGCTGTCATCGCGGGCTGCTTGGTGGCCAGCGTCAGGTGCAACAACTGGATCAACACAAAACTGGCCGCATACACAAACCCGGAGGCAAAACCATTCCAGAAGGCTGACAAGCCAATTGCCATAACGGCAAACTTCAAACCGGTTGTCAACGCCGTCACAGCGCCGCCGCCCATGGCTTTGCCCAGCATCTGCCGGTATTCACCCCGGTCGCGGGTGATGTAATGCTCGCCCAGCTCAGCACTGCGCTCGGCCATTTTGGCGGACAGCAGGGTGGAGTTGGTGCTGATCAAAGCGCTGATGCTTTTGCTGTCTTGCCCAATGGTTACCCGGCGTGCCAGCAGGCGAACAGCCGCTGCCGATGTGTTGCTGGACGTCAGGGTGTCGAGCAACTCGCGCACCCGCACAATGCGTTCGCGCAGCTGGCGCAGCATGAACACCATGCCCACTGAAATGCCGTTGTCGTTCAAATGCGCATACACGCCATTGACGGCTTGCCTGCAGGTCTCCAGGCGGGCGCGCAGTTTTGCAATGGCGGCTTTCAGCTCTTCATCGCCCAGCGCCGGGTTGAAAAAAATACCTCTTAACTCGGCCAAATCGTGTGACAAGGGGTGAAAGGCCCGGTCATCATCATTGGCCTTGTCCATGCGCAAGCGCAGCTCGGGTGCAAAGCCGGTGGCGCGAATTTGCGCAATGCAGTACGTCAGCGCATCCATCAGTGCGTGTTGCCACCTCAGGGTGTCGCTTGCTGCATTGCTGCCCAGCAGGGCTGTCAGTTGCTCAAGCTGTGCCTCCGGCATGGCGGCCAGCCACTGCGCATCAAAGCGTGTCGGCACCACCAGCGCAAACAACTCGGCAGCGTCCAGTGTTTCAGGCGTGCCGGGCAATATTTTTCGGCGCAGCCGGCCGGCCAGTTCACTGAAAAAAGCAGTTCGCGGTGCAAAACCAAAATCAGCCAAAAGTGTGGTGACTTCTACCGTCTGCAGCAAAACTTGCCACCAGGCTTTGAGCCGCGCTTCATATTCGGGCTGCGCCTGCACGGCGTCTACAAATGTTTGCAGCCGGGCCAGCGTTGCATCCACAGATTTTGCATCGCCGCGAAGCCAGTCAAACAGTGCAATCAGCCAGATGTGGCGCGTTGCCAGGTCGGCGTTGGCGTCCATCGACGCCAACAGCGTGCGCAAATCTTTCATCTAATGCAGCGTGCGGGCAGCAGGAAGATTGCCATCGGCCTCAAGCACAAACATCGGGATCAACGCCTCAAAGCGCTCGCCGTCTTCAGCCACACAAAAGTAGGTGCCGTGCATCGCCCCTGTGGGTGTGCGCAGGCGTGAACCACTGGTGTACTGAAATGATTCGCCGGGCTTGAGCAGCGGCTGGTGGCCGACCACGCCCAGGCCCTTGACTTCTTCAACCAGGCCATTGGCATCGACAATTTCCCAGTGGCGGGAAATCAGCTGTGCAGCAACCTGCCCTGTGTTGGTGATCGTGACCGTGTAGGCAAAGCCGTAAATGCCGTCACCGGGTGATGATTGCTGGGCTATGTACTGCGCCGCTACGGTGCAGCTGAATTGGTATTTGGGATGTTGTGCCATGTTGCGGTTACTTTGCCAGCCATGTTAACTGGCTGCTATTGCTGCACAATTCAAGGCATGAACATTTTGCCTTCCAATTCACCGCGCAATTTACGTCCTGATACCAAGTCCACTTACCGTATTGCGCCGTCCATTTTGTCGGCCGACTTTGCCCGTCTGGGTGACGAAGTCAAAGCCGTGATTGCAGCCGGCGCAGACTGGATTCACTTTGACGTGATGGACAACCACTATGTGCCTAACCTGACGTTCGGCCCAATGATTTGCCAGGCGCTTAAACCGCATTGCAAAAAAGCTGACGGCACAGCTATTCCCATTGATGTGCATTTGATGGTGCAGCCAGTTGATTCATTGGCCGCAGCGTTTGCCGATGCGGGTGCGGATTTCATCAGTTTTCACCCCGACGCATCCGGCCACGTGCACCGCAGCATTCAGGCCATCAAGGCCAAAGGCTGCAAGGCGGGCCTGGTGTTTAACCCCGCCGCACCGCTGGATGTGCTGGACTGGGTGATTGATGACATCGACCTGATTTTGATCATGAGCGTGAACCCCGGTTTTGGCGGTCAGTCATTTATTGATAGCGCCTTGCGCAAGATTGAAGCCGTCAGGAAGCGTATTGATGCATCAGGCAAAGACATCCGGCTGGAAGTTGACGGCGGCATCAAGATTGACAACATCGCCCGTGTTGCGGCAGCGGGGGCTGATACTTTTGTGGCGGGCAGCGCTATTTTTGGCAAGCCGGATTACAAAAGCGTGGTGGATGCGATGCGGGTAGAGCTGGCGAAGTAAGGGTTCATGTCATTGCCGCGCGAATTCATCAGCGTGAACACGCCATTTACCATCATCTTTCAAATTTCAAGCCGCCAATCTTTCAATTTTGGGCCGCTTGACCTTTCCTGCCTGGTAAAGGTCATATTGCAATTGCATGCCCGCCCACAACTCAGGGCTGGTACTAAAAGCCGCAGCCAGGCGGTAAGCCATATCAGCGGAGATGCCTGAAGCACAAGTCACCACACGGGATAAAGTCACGCGATTTATGCCAAGCTTGACCGCCGCTTCTGTAATAGAAATATCGCCCAAATACTCCCTGAGAACTTCACCGGGGTGTGGGGGGTTATACATGCGAGTCATATAGGATTTCCTGTGATTGGTTAGTGATAGTCTCGATAGTCAACCAGTACAGCATTTTGGCTTTCAAAGGCGAAGACTACGCGCCAATTGCCGTTCACTGTTAACGCCCAATGTCCTTTTAACTCACCTTTTAATGGGTGTAGCGCCCAAGACTTTGCCGAAAGATCTTCAGGCCTCACTGCCTGGTCAAGTGCTGCTATCAAAAGACGTAACTTTGTCGCATGGGCCGCCTGAATCCCGGATTTATTTCCGGTCTCAAAAAATCGCTGCAAACCCTTGTGGCGAAAACTTTTGATCATTTGAAGCATTGTAGTGCGTAGCGCATCAAGTTACACACGGTGCGACTGCTATTTTTGCGTCCTTCAAACCGCGTGAATGTCTTGCAGCAGTCAAAAGCCGCAAGGATGCCATTGTTTTGAAGTGCCAGTGCAGGTAGTCAAGCTGTGATCAGGTTGAATCCCATCACGCGGCTTCAGTCTATTTCTGATGCCGCCCGTGTGGTGTCACATCACTTTGGCCAGATCCATCATGATTGTTTCTGCCAGGTGGCTTGCCAATACATCCCTGCTCAGCCGTGACAGGCTGTCTGACGTCCAGCCGGCCATTTCCAGCGTGTTGGGAGTTGACGCGATTTCAATGAACGGGAAATCCGGATCGGTTTGCCTCAAGGCTTCATAAAGCGCATCAAAGACAGGGCTGCGCATGTTCTGGTCGATGATCACCAGATTGGGCAGCTGCAACTCGCAAAACCGGATAGCTTGTTCAGCGTTCAAAACGCCGTCAACTACCAGGCCAGCGCCCTGGCAGACAGACCGGATTTGCACCTGAAGGCGGGCGTCGTCAGTGATCACCAGCAGCCGCATGCCGGCCATTGGTTTTGATTCGCCATACATGGATTCGGGGCCGGTTTCCATTTCAACAGCGCTCATGCCGCCCAGTCGTTTGACGGTGCGGGCAAACTCAATGCTCAAGCTGGTGTCAACAGCTGAACTTGCCCGTTTGATGGACAAACCCATGGCCTGGCAAATCTCATTGAGCAGATACCAGCCAACCGTGTTGGTAGAAGGTTCGGCTTGGTCAGTACTTGCGGGCACATGGCCTGGAAGATGGCCGGACTTTAAAATCAGCAGCCCATGTTCAGGCCAGTTCATCATCTCCAGTGTTACGGTTAATTTGCCTCCCAATTGCGCCGCCCAGTCCAGCGCAGCATCAACCAGACTGTGAAGCAAGGCCGCGTCAACGATGACTTCAACGGGTCGAATTCTCTGAAAAATCTCGATGCCGCGTTGCTTGAACGCTTTTGATTGCTCCCGCAATGCCGCCAACACCAGCTCATCGAGCTTCATCGTTTCATGCGACTGCCGCAAACGGCCACTTGCAAGCCGCGCAATTTGCTGACTTTGCATGGCCAGCTTGCGCGCCAGGTTCACACCGTCAACCAGAACCAGCATGTTTTCCCGGCTTAGATGCTGTGTCTGTTCAATCGCCTCAAGCGCTGCCCGCATGTTGGCCAGTGGCTCGGACAACTGCGAACCTATTGCGCCCGCCAAAGCGAAGTCAGATGGCGCAATAGCACCGTCTGAAAGCAATGGGCTGTTTGCCGAGTCCTGGGTGATCAACGGCACAGGTTTGCTGTTTTTTGTATTTAAAAATCTGTTCATTGTTTTCCTCCCTGTTACGTCTATATTCTTAGTATTTCATTATGTAACTGTTGAAGTTGATTGCGTTAAAGGCATTTCCGTTACCAAGCGTAGGACGACACCTACTGAGCCCGACTATAAACTGCTTACACCAGGTTTTGATCTGGTTTGAAACCGTTTTTATTGATCAAATCTGCCCCTAGCCCACATGAAATGCGCGCAAGCAGCTCCTGAATTAATAGCATTACGCTAATGCTTTGCGTGCCGAGACCAAGCGTTGCTCCAGGTAAGCACCGTAGAAATCCGGCACGGCAATGCCAACCAGCCGCTCAGCCAGCTCCTGGCCAAGACTGCCGATGAACAAAACGGTGGGCGTAAAAGTGGCTTTCCAGGCCTTGGCCTGACTTGACGCAGTAGTACTTTGGCCTTCAAAACCGGTCAGGCGTGTGGTGGTGTCATTCACATTCAGTTGCCAGGCTTGCAAACTGTTGTCACGGCGGGCAGGCAACAGATAGTTGCGCCGTACCAGCTCGCAGTACACGCAACCAGGCAGGCTGATCAGCACTACCAGCGGCTCGCCTTTAGCCCTGGCCATCAATGCCGCTTGGGGCAGCGACGCAGGAACGGGCAGGGCGGTGTCTTTGGCGTGCAAGGTCGTCGCTGGCAATACCAGGCTGCCTGTGACCAGTTTTACAGCGTCGCGCCTTGATACATTCATAACTCAACTTCTTTCGTCATTCCCGCGAAGGCGGGAATCCAGCAATACCGCTTGCAATGTGAGCCGCAGTTATCACCCAGAGCGGGTATGACGGTGTTTGGCGTTCCATCAGGTTATCTTTTTCAGCTTCAACTCAGACAACTTCGCATCCGGATAGTTCAGCACGCTGCGCAGCACCTCATCGGTGTGCTGACCGAGCAGCGGTGGCGGCAGATCAGTGCGCACGGGCGTCGCGCTGAGCTTGAGGGGGCTGGACACCAGTGGCAAATCACTGTGGTGCGGGTGCTGCCAGTGCGTCACCATGCCGCGCGACTGGATATGCGCATCGGCAAACACTTCAGCCAGATTGTTGATTGCGCCGCACGGTACTTTGGCCGCTTCAAGCGCAGCCAGCCAGTCGGCCTTGGCGCGTGTGCGCATCACAGCTTCAAGAATTGGTACCAGTTGCGCGCGGTTTTTAACCCGGTCGCGGTTTTGGGCGAACAGCGGGTTTACTCCCAGCTCTGGCACATTCGCCGCCTCACAGTATTTGCGAAATTGCGAGTCGTTGCCGACAGCGATGATGATGTGGTCTTTGGTGCCGTCAGTTGCAGCTGCCACTTCAAACACCTGGTACGGCACGATGTTCTGGTGTGCGTTGCCCATGCGGCATGGCACAGAGCCGCTGACGAGATAGTTGGCGCCCAGGTTCGCCAGCATGGCGACTTGCGTGTCGAGCAATGCCATGTCAACCTGCTGGCCCTCACCGGTTTTTTCAGCATGGCGCAGTGCGGCGAGTATGCCGACGGTTGCGTACATGCCGGTCATCAAATCAGCCACGGCAACGCCAACTTTTTGCGGGCCGCCTTGCAAATCGTCACGCTCGCCCGTCACACTCATCAGCCCACCCATGCCCTGAATGGCGTAGTCATAACCGGCCCGGTCGGCATACGGGCCGGTCTGGCCAAAGCCGGTGACTGATGCATAAACGATGCGCGGGTTAATGGCTTTGATGGATGCGTAGTCCAGCCCGTAGCGCGCCATGTCGCCGACCTTGAAGTTCTCGACAAACACATCGCAATGCGCAGCCAGCTCGCGTATCAATGCCTGACCGGCAGGTTGTGCAATGTCGCAAGTCACGCTACGTTTGTTGCGATTGGTGCCCAGGTAGTAAGCCGCTTCCTGGGTGTCGTTGCCTTGCACATCTTTTAAAAAAGGTGGGCCCCAGGTGCGGGTGTCGTCGCCTGTTTCAGGCCGCTCAATTTTGATGACATCTGCGCCGAGGTCGGCCAGGGTTTGGGTACACCAGGGGCCTGCCAGCACGCGGGACAGGTCTAAAACGCGAATGCCATCAAGTGAGTTCATAACTGTATTTTGCACCCGGGCTGTCATCCCGGACTTGAGGAGCCTGCCCCGAACCACGATCCGGGGAGATCCATCCCCGTATCTGCAGGCGCGCTGAGTTGTCATGGATCCCGGGTCAAGCCCGGGATGACAAATCTAATACTGTTTGTACGGCAAGAACTTACCCGACAGCACCACATTCACGCGGTCGCCTTTGGGATCCGGTGTGCGCACAATGTCCATTGAAAAATCAATCGCGCTCATGATGCCGTCGCCAAACTCTTCATGGATCAGCTCCTTGATGGTGGTGCCGTAGACACTCACAATTTCATACCAGCGATAGATCAGAGGGTCGGTCGGCACCGGCGTTGGCAATGAGCCTTTGTACGGCACAACCTGTAGCCACTTTTGTTCGTCAGCACTCAGGCCAAAAATTTCGCCAACCGCTGCAGCCTGCGTTGCGTCGAATGTCATTTGCCCCAAGCAGCCAGCGGTGACCCACTCTTTGCTCATGCCTACTTTTTTGGCGACGTCTTCCCACTTGATGCCTTTGGAGACCTTGACGGTGATGATTTTTTCGGTGATGTCATTGCGGTTCATTTTTTGCTCCTGTTTAAAAAAATTTGGGCGCTTCTAGAAATTCAGATTTTCAGGATGAAGTGCAAGGCGCACGGAGCGCAGGATACCGGAATGCACTTGAGTGCATGAGGATTCCGAGCACCGCGCAACGCAGCAATTCGCCTGAAAAATGAATTTATAGGAGTGCCCATTAGTGGTCGCCAGGCTTGGCGCGGGTGATCAGAAAATCGACCACGTGGTTGCGCAGGTCATAGTAGCGGGGCAGATGGAGCAGCTCGGCGCGGGTGCGTTTTCTGGGCAGGGTGTTGCAAGCCTGCCCGAAGTGCAGGGCAGCTTGTTGCCGCAGCTGCTCGTCCAATTGCCTGTAAAGTGCCTGTACATACCCGTACGTGCCCGTACGTGCCATCTCCACCTATCCATCATCTGATTCAATGCGATTTTCAATGTATGCAGCGATTGCCTTGACTGCTCTTGCGGCCTGTAACCCGACTTTTAACTGGCGTGATGTGCGCTTTGAAAACGCCGGACTGGCGCTTTTGATGCCGTGCAAGCCGGACAAGGCGCAAAGAACTGTTCCCATGGCAGGGCAACAAACCGAGTTGAATTTGCTTAGTTGCGATGCAGGTGGCGTGACGTTTGCCGTCACCGTTGCGGATGTGAAAGACGCGTCAAAAGTAACCGGCGTGCTGGCGCAGTGGCAAAGTGTCTGGCTGGCCAATATCAAAGCCCAGCCCAGTGCGGGCACGGCACTCAAGCTGCCAGGCTTGCCCGGCGGTGGGGTCATCATGAAAGCCACCGGTCAACGCGCCAATGGCCGGGCCGTCAGTAGCCAGGCGGCGTATTTTGCACAGGGCACGCAGGTGTTTCAGGCGGTGATGTATGCAGACACCATTGCGCCTGATGTGGCTGACACTTTTTTTTCGGGTTTGAAGTTTGAATAATCTTTCTGCACCCACTGGCCTGCTGGATAGAAAAACCGCCGCCCTTGTATTTTTGGCTTTTGCTGGTGCGTATTGTTTGTCAGCACTGGTGCGCGCCATCATCGCCACGCTGTCACCTGTGCTCAGTCAAGAGTTCTCCCTTCAATCGCGTGACCTGGGGCTGCTGGCGGGCGGTTATTTTTTGGGCTTTGCAGCTACGCAATTGCCGCTCGGCACCTGGCTCGACCGGCATGGGCCCAAGCGCGTCATCGTCTGCTTTCTGGCACTGGCGGTGGTGGGTTGCCTGGTGTTCTCAGTGGCCAGCAGCTTTGCGGGGCTGCTGGCTGGCCGGGTGCTGATTGGCATGGGGGTCAGCGCCTGCCTGATGGCGCCGCTGAGTGGCTTTCGGCGCTGGCTGGACGCGCCCAGTTTGTTGCGGGCCAATTCCTGGATGCTGATGAGTGGCTCGCTGGGCATGCTGGCGTCTACCCTGCCGGTGCAGTGGCTGCTGCCGCAAGTAGGCTGGCGGGCGTTGTTTTGGGGCTTGGCAGCTTTGGTGTTTGTGGCCATGCTGGTGATTGCATGGGTGGTGCCGAAATGGGCTATTGCCCCCACGCTTGTCGCTTCGCGTACTACGCTGCCCCCCAAGGGGGCTAATTTTTCTAAAGGCGGCTTGTCGAAAAATTCTCGTCCAACAGCTTTAGATGAGGGGTACGCAGAAGTCTGGAAAAGCCGCTATTTCCGGAAGTTGTCACCGCTGGCGTTTTTTAACTACGGTGGTCTGGTCGCTGTGCAGACGCTGTGGGCCGGCCCATGGATGGTCAAGGTGGCGGGCTACACACCGCTTGAAGCGGCCACCGGGCTTTTTTATATCAACGCGGTCATGCTGCTGACCTTCTGGACATGGGGTTTGGTGAATCCGCGCCTGGCCAGAGCCGGCTGGCACACCGACCGGCTGATCGCCTGGGGCGTTCCCATCAGCCTGCTGGTGCTGGCTGCCAATATTTGGGGCGGCTCAGCAACCGGCTGGCTGGGTTGGGCGGCGTTTTGTGTGGCGTCCACCGTTATCAGCCTGTCGCAGCCCGCTGTCGGCATGGCATTTAAACCGGCACTGGCTGGCCGGGCGTTGTCGGCCTTTAACCTGGTTATTTTTGCGGGGGTGTTTACCGTGCAGTGGGGCATTGGCCTGCTGGTAGATGCGTTTGCCGCGCTGGGCCTGGCCCCTGTTGCCAGCTTTCAGGCAGCTTTTGGTGTGTTTTTGTGTTGTTGTACGGCTGCGTATGTCTATTTTTTGCGCGTGAAAGTCGATAATTCAACCCCATGAATGGAATTTTCATCATCGCCCACGCCCCGCTTGCATCGGCCTTGCGCGAATGTGTGCTGCATGTCTTTCCAGACAACCCTGCCGGTGTGGTGGCGCTCGACGTACAGCCCCATTTGCCGCCTGAAGAAACGCTGGCCCAGGCAAGCGTCCTGTTTAAACAACTGGGCACGCCTGGTGTGCTGGTTTTGAGCGACGTGTTCGGTGCCACGCCTTGCAACGTGGCGCAAAAGTTGGTCGATGGTGTCCGTTCAAAACTGATTGCAGGCGTTAATTTGCCGATGCTGCTGCGCAGTGTGTGCTACCGAAACGAGCCGCTGGACGCGCTGATTGTGCGGGCGCTGGCCGGTGGCACACAGGGCGTGATGCAGGTTGCCATCACCGCACCACAAAATCAAGCCAAAAGAAAACATGATTCAAACGACCACGACCATCAGCAATAAATTGGGCCTGCACGCCAGAGCCTCAGCCAAGCTCACAAAATTAGCGGGCAGCTTTGCCTGCGAAGTGTGGATGGCCAAGGGCGAACGCCGCGTCAACGCCAAAAGCATCATGGGCGTGATGATGCTGGCTGCCGGTATGGGCAGCACGGTGATGGTCGAAACCAGCGGCGCGGATGAGCAGGTGGCACTCGATGCGTTGCTGGCTCTCATCAACGACAAGTTCGGCGAAGGGGAGTGATTTGACATTTTCAGTTCACGGCCTGGCAGTCTCGCGGGGTATTGCGATTGGCCGCGCTGTGCTGGTGGCGTCCAGCCGGGCTGATGTGGCGCATTACTTTGTGGATGCGGACAAAACCGACCTGGAAATTACCCGTATCAAGGCAGCCCGTAACGCCGTGGTTGAAGAGATCACCCGCCTGCAGCGTGATTTGCCCAAGGATGCGCCGCATGAAATTGCCGCGCTGCTGGACGTGCATTTGATGCTGCTACAGGACGACCAGCTGATCAGTGGTGTCAAGAAGTGGATCACCGAGCGGCGCTACAACGCCGAGTGGGCGCTGACCACCCAGTACGAAACCATTGCCCGCCAGTTTGACGACATGGAAGACGAGTACTTGCGTGAACGCAAGGCGGATCTGGAGCAGGTTGTTGAGCGTATTTTGCGCAGCATGAAAGGCATGGCTTCGCCGCTGCAACCGGTGGCTCAGGCGGGTGCCAGCCGCAAGCAGTCGCAGCAGGATTTTTTGCTGGACGACACGGTTGATGTGCCGCTGGTGCTGATTGCGCATGACATTTCACCGGCTGACATGCTGCAGTTCAAAGAAAGCCTGTTTGCCGGGTTTGCCACCGACGTGGGCGGCAAAACGTCGCACACCGCCATCGTGGCGCGCAGTATGGACATCCCGGCAGTGGTGGGCGCGCGCAGTGCCAGCCAGCTGATTGAGCAGGACGACTGGGTCATCATTGACGGCGATGCCGGCATATTGATTGTGGATCCGTCGCCAATTATTCTGGCGGAATACGGCTTCAAGCAGCGCCAGGGCGAGCTGGAGCGTGAGCGTTTGAGCCGCCTTAAACACACCCCGGCCGTCACGCTGGACGACCAGCGCATTGAGCTGCTGGCCAACATTGAATTGCCAGGCGACACACTGGGCGCCGTCAAGGCCGGCGCAGTGGGTGTGGGCTTGTTTCGCAGTGAGTTTTTGTTCATGGGCCGCGAATCAAAAGGCGCGGGCAAACTGCCCAACGAGGACGAGCAATACACCGCCTACTGCCAGGCGATTGACGGCATGAAGGGCTTGCCAGTGACCATTCGCACGGTGGACATTGGCTCAGACAAAGCACTGGACCGAATGGGTGACCGGATGGAAAAAGCGCAGGACACGCACCTGAACCCGGCCCTTGGCCTGCGCGCCATTCGCTGGTCACTGGCCGACCCACCGATGTTTTTGACCCAGCTGCGCGCCATTTTGCGGGCTGCAGCACACGGCCAGGTCAACCTGCTGGTGCCGATGCTGGCGCATTTGAGCGAGATCAAACAAACGCTGCTGCTGATTGACCGTGCGCGGGTACAACTGGACAACCAGGGTGTGCCGTACGGCCCGGTGCGCCTGGGCGCGATGATTGAAATACCGGCTGCTGCATTGACGCTCAAAACGTTTTTAAAATACTTCGACTTTTTGTCGATCGGCACCAACGATTTGATCCAGTACACGCTGGCGATTGACCGCGCCGACGAATCAGTTGCCCACCTGTACGACCCGTGCCACCCGGCCGTGTTGCAACTGATTGCTGCCACCATTGCTGAATGCAACGCACAAGACAAAGGCGTCAGCATCTGTGGCGAAATGGCCGGTGATGTCGCCATGACCAAGCTGCTGCTGGGAATGGGGCTGCGCAGCTTTTCAATGCACCCATCGCAAATACTGGCGGTCAAGCAGCAAATATTGCGATCAGACACCGCCAAGCTCAAACCGTGGGCTGCGCGGGTGCTGGACAGTGAAGATCCGTCCTCGCTGATTTAAGTCACCTTTTTGTATTTGCTATTAAATCAGTAGCTGCTTGCGCTGTATTTACATCGGCTAGAGCACTATTTGGTCAATGACCAACAAAGTTCAGTTCAGACTGCCGTCATCCTCGCGAAGGCGGGGATCCAGTACCCGAATCTGTTCTTGATCTTCTGGATTCCCGCCTTCGCGGGAATGACGGGATGGATTTTTTGTATTCGTTGCAAGTTTGCAGATTGCTACAAATTCAATAGCTTTTTACCCACGTATTTATTGGGTTAGAGACATTTTTTCTGATGAATTAATCAAACCCATGCAGCAAGCGGCGTGCATTTTCTGCGCACAGTGCGCGCAGCTCAGCGCTTAATTGAACATCAACGCCAGCTTGCTGCCAATAGTCAACAGCCCAACTTCGTGCCAGTCCAGCCTCAGCTGCATAGCCCACGGGTAGCCGGATTTCGCGCAGCGGCGATGGGTCAAGGTTGCCGCTGTGGATGTCGGGTCGCCACATCATCGGCAGCATGTCGTATACCGGTGCGAGCCGAATTTTCGGCGCATTGACATCGTCCACATAAAACGAGAGATTTCCCGAATGCATATCGGTGTTGCCGATGTAGTGGCCAAAAGCAAAAATGCAGGCAATTTGCTGCAACTCGTGCGGCGTTATCAAGCCTTTTTGCGCCAGAGCGGCGGCGGTATGCACCCAGTTTTGCCAGGGGCCGCCGACAAATTCATCGTGAACGGCGGCAATCGCCACAACGTGATGTTTGTCCTCTATACCGATCCGGTCAAAGCGCAGAGATTCCAGATAACTGCGCTGGGTGACGTGCAAGACCTGCGTTGGCGTGGCGTCTACGCCATGTTGAATCAAAGTGCGCAACGCCAACGCCTCAAGTATCAGCAAATCCCGCCACCTGTCCCCAAAGGGTGTGCCGTGAGGCGGTGTGTGCCTGACGATGCAATGCTCCCGGCTCTGATTGCCTGAGTATTCCGACAGAAATTCTGGCTGTTCGCCCCCGGCGCTAGAGCCGGCTGACAAACTGTGGCTGGCCTGAACTGCTCTTGTGTCCTATTGGGCCAGTCGCGGGGCCGGACTGGCTTTTGCCGGTGGCCGCAGCCAATTGTGCAGCCGAGAGCGGCTTGCCTTGCGCCAACAGTGCTGTTTCAGCCTCAGGCAGTTCAAGTTTTGGTTGATTCATTCATAGATACTTCTTGCCTAAGTACCTGTGAATATTCAGGAATTTGAAATTCCTGAATAGATAAATTCAGAGATAGTCAACGCACTTTCAAATCAATGCCAGAACACCTTCTGCCTGTTTGTCGGCGTGGTAACTTGACCTGACCATTGCGCCAACTGCCGCATGGGTGAACCCCATTTTGTAAGCCTCGGCCTCAAACATTTTGAAGGTGTCGGGGTGCACGTAGCGGCGCACGGGTAAATGCGACATGGAGGGGGCTAAATATTGGCCAATTGTCAGCATGTCAATGTCGTGCGCGCGCATGTCGCGCATGACTTGCAAAATCTCTTCGTCGGTTTCGCCCAGGCCGACCATGATGCCGCTTTTGGTGGGCACGTTGGGGTGCAGGGCTTTGAATTTTTTCAAAAGGCTCAGTGAAAACTGGTAGTCGCTGCCGGGGCGCGCTTCTTTGTACAAGCGGGCGGTGGTTTCCAGGTTGTGGTTCATGATGTCGGGCGGCGCAGCTTTTAAAATTTCAAGCGCACGGTCGTCACGACCCCTGAAGTCGGGCACCAAAATCTCAATGGTGGTGGCGGGCGAGAGTTCGCGGATTTTGCTGATGCATTCGACAAAATGCCCGCTGCCGCCATCGCGCAAATCGTCCCGATCCACGCTGGTGATGACCACGTATTTCAGCTTCAGCGCCGCAATGGTTTTGGCCAGATTCAGTGGCTCATCAGCATCCAGCGGGTCAGGCCGGCCGTGGCCCACATCGCAAAACGGGCAACGCCGTGTGCATTTGTCGCCCATGATCATGAAGGTCGCCGTGCCCTTGCCAAAGCATTCGCCGATGTTGGGGCAACTGGCTTCTTCGCACACAGTGTTGAGTTTGTTCTCGCGCAGGATTTGCTTGATTTCGTAAAACCGGGTGGTGGGGGAACCTGCCTTGACGCGAATCCAGTCGGGTTTTTTCAGCACTTCGGCGCGCTCGACTTTGACCGGAATACGCGACAGCTTGGCTGCTGCCTTTTGTTTGGCCAGCGGGTTGTACTCTAGCTGGCTTTGGACTTCTCTGACGACTTCCTGTGTACTCATGGTGGTTTGACTTTAGGGTGCAAGGTAGCTGACAAGCTTTTGACTGAAGACATCAGCAGCCTCTTGCCAGCCCACTGAAACACCGATTGTACGAAGGTCAACCGTTTGCAAACCCGCGTAGCCGCAGGGGTTGATGCGCGAGAAGGGTTCCAGGTCCATCGCCACATTCAGCGCCACGCCGTGGTAGGTGCAGTGGCGGCTGACCTTGATGCCGAGGGCGGCGATTTTGCCGAGGCCGGCAAATGCGGGGTCAGCGAAATTGGGGTCAGAGCCACTTCGCTTCGCTACGGGATCCGACCCCAATTTCGCGGTGCGGGGAGGGGGCAGCATGGCATGAGAAAACGGATCATCCAGCCGCACATAAATCCCTGGCGCGCCACGTACCCGATGCCCTGTCACGCCAAAATGCGCCAGCGTGCGAATCACTGCTTCTTCCACCCGATACACGTATTCTTTAACGTAATAGCCCGCCGCTTTCAAGTCAACCAGCGGATACGCCACAACCTGCCCCGGCCCATGAAACGTCACCTGCCCACCCCGGTCGGTTTGCACAATCGGGATGTTGCCGGGGTTTAAAACGTGTTCAGTCTTGCCTGCCAGGCCCTGCGTAAAAACCGCTGGGTGCTCACAAATCCATAGCTGGTTGCGCGCATTCTGTGCTGGCTGGAGGTCGATTTGACCATTATTTTGATCTGTTTTGGTGCTTCTGGCGGCGGTGTACGCCTGCATGGCGGCCCATGTTGGCAGGTACTCGACTTGCCCGAGCTGGCGGACTTCCATGAACGGCTCGTTCACCCCAACAGCCTGTCAAGTTGCCCAGACATGCCCACGCCATCGTGGTCTTTGATGATCTGCCCAAACACACATTTGCCGCCGCTTTTGGCCGCCCACAACTCGCCAATTTGCCGCTTTTCAATCTCAAGTGGAATATTGAGTAATTGCGCGCCTTTGTACTCAACGACGGCAATGCGCCCGTCTGTCAGCTCCGCTACAAAGTCCGGAAAAAACCGCCCGCGCGATGTGGCCAGTGCAAAGCCGCAAGGCTGCGTGACCAGATTGCGCACCCAGTGTTTGACAGAGTGGTGTTTGTCCAGCAGTTGCGCGCACAAAAACTCTTCGCCGTCGTCTTTCAGGTCAGCCAGCACCGGGTAGAAGTGTCTGTTGAACTGGTAGCGGCCTGCGTAACGCCCGCCAGCAGGCACCGGGTAGCGATTCGCCTCAAACAAAAGCGGGCGCGTCCAGTCGGGCTCAATCGTCCACTCGCCTTCAAGCACAAGCTGGCGAAATTGCGCTTTGGCGGCTTTGTCTTTCAGGTCGCCGACCCGTGCCTCAATGTCTTGAGCCAATTTGAATCGCGCTTTGACCAGGGTTGCCAGCGGCACGCCGCGCTCATGCATCAGGTGGCTGACGACGGCTGCAAAGTAGCTGCTGCGCTGGCCTTGCGTCAAATCGGGTAGCTTTTGAAACAGCGACTGGTCCAGCCAGCGCACCAAATCTTGCGCGGTGATGGTGGTGGAGCCATAGTCAAACGCGATCTGGCTGGCGTCCGCCGCGCGCAGATTGACTTTGCTGTCTTTTAAATAAATCTCAAACGTATTGGACTGCTCCACCACCTGAAAGCCTGGCAATGCAATCGCATCTGGGCTAAGTAAATCCAGCTCGACAGCTTCAAGCACCGCCTCACGCTCCAGCGGCCACAACTGGCCCTGCGGTGTGCTGCGGTAGCCCAGCGTGGGCACGGGCGCAAAGCGCGCACCGCGCGATGCGGGCGCGGCCTGGGCGGCAACCAGCGCGTTGTGCTGCGCGACTTTGGCAACGACCAGCTCCTGCTTTTTGGCACCGCGCACCTGCGCCACCAACAGCGCTTCCAGCTCCAGACTGATGTGGCCGGTGACGACGAGGTTTTGCTCACCGGCAATTTGCATGACTTCAACACCAGCGGCATGGCGCAACTCCTCTGACGGCGCAGGTGCTATAAAATTAGTAGCTGTTTGCGCAGTATTTATGTCGGCTAGAGGCTCATTTGATGTATAAAACTGATCGAAAAGGGGCAAATTGGACTGCTGCACCACCATCGACGCCACATCCAGCGCCTCAAAACCCATGTTGTTGATGAGCCTGTCGGCCAGCTCATGCGCAGCGGTTGAAAACTTGGCCTCGCAGACGTGTGCATATGCGCGATTGAGCGCTTCCCGCCCACGCGGGCTGGCATACGGCATGCGTAGCACGCGGCCCAGCAGCTGCTCCACCGCAGTCGCGCTTGACAGCTTTTGCAGCGAACACAGCACGTAGGCAAACGGGCAGTCCCAGCCTTCACGCAGCGCCTGCACCGTAATCACAAAGCGCACCGGGCAGTCGCGGGACGACAAGTCCAGCCCCTCCAGCTCGCGCGTGTCGCCGGTGGCTACTTTGATCTGCTCAGGCGGTATGTGCAGTTCGTCCTGCAGATGTTTGCGCAATGCCTCGGGCGGCACCTCATCGTTTTCGTTCTGGGCCTGAAACAGCACAATTGGCCGGACGTAGCCATTGCCTGCCGCTTCATCCTTCAACGCTTCGCTTTCCAGCGCGCGCTGGCTTTGTACCGCGGCAAACACCGCCTGCTGCCAGCCCTGCGGGTGCTCGGCCAGCGCAATCGGCAGCTTGATCATGCTTTCCGCCGCCAGCTCCTGCGCGCTGACGTGGTACAGCACATTGGTTTTGCCCGGGATGGGCGTAGCCGTCAGTTCCAAAATGGCGCTGGGGTTCAGGCGCTTCAGGGCGGTAAAGCTTTTGTCGGTTTTGGTGTTGTGCGCCTCGTCAACAATCAGCAGCGGCTCATGCAGTGCCAGCCAGTTGGCCAAGCTCCAGCGCGGCTGGTTGATGAAACCTGCCAGCACGCCGGTCTTGTCATGGGTTGCTTCATCAGGCGTGACCAACGCATCCGGCAAGCCGTGCAGCACCCGCAAACGCTGTTCATCACAGCCCTTGAAGTGCCGCTCAAAGCTTTCAGAAAAGCTGTACACATTGCGCTTGTCGGTGTCGTCCACCCGAAAGCTCTGAATGGTGGCTACCACCACCACGGCACGCTGGCCCCAGTCTGGCGGGGCAATATTTGCCAAATCCTCCAGCACACACACCCGCACGCCGCTGCCGTAGCTGGCCTCCAGCGCCTCACGGTACGGGTGGCCAGCGGTTTGCAGCGCTTTAAGCGTCTGGCTGCGAATCGTGTCACTCGGCACCAGCCACACCGCCACCGGCGCATCGGTAGCGCGCCATTCCTGCGCCAACACATTCACAGCATGCGCCGCCATCAGCGTTTTGCCGCCGCCGGTGGGGATGCGCAGGCAAATGCACGGCACCTGGCCAAAAGGGTCAGCGTTGTAAGGCCGCCCCACCGCTTCGCCAAAAGCCATGGCCGCGCCTTTTAACTGGGCTGACCGGGCAAATGCCCGCAGCGCGTCTAGCGCGGCTTGCTGGTAGGACTTGAGGGTAAGGGTGGTCATTTGTTTTGCAGAACAGTGGTTTACGGATTAAAATGCTGGTGTGGGAACAAAAATCGGCTTCATGCCGTGAGAATGCAAAGCGCAGGTAACTGGGTAGCGCACTCCTATATTCCCACCCCTTTTCTATTTTGTCTCCGCAGCTTCCGTCCCACACCAGGCGACTAGAGCCAAAATGTCGTGGATGCTGCGGGGCCTCTTCTCTACTTTGCTAAATATTGCTTTACCGATTAAAATCTATTCTCACCCGCGAAGTCGTTTCGGACGTTAAGAGAAGGGGGCGAAAGCCAGCATGCACTCGTCGCGGGTGTACTTTTTATTCAGGCACATCATTATTCAGGCGCTCCAGGCGCCTTTTTTCTTGCGTAATGAATCCGTGGCAACCAGTTTGTGCTTGCCCCGAATTTCTTCAATGTGTCGGTAGCCTATGCCGTCAATCACTTTCACAAATACGATCACGTTGCGGCCAATCTTGTTTTTGCCGTCTGCAAATACATTGTCTGGCTCTGACGTAATCACCAGGATTTTTTCAAAATCTTCCAATGTGACAGCGATCTGACCGCGTTGGCTCTCTTGCTTGGCGTTGCCGTGCTGTTTGATGGTGTGGCGCACGCCGTAGTTGTCAAGAACGCGGGTGAACCCGGTCACATCCAGCCCTGTTTTTTGCAGGATGAGTGGCGCGTTATCAACGTGGCCCAACGATACAAACGTTCGCCTGTCTGCAATCTGCATGGCTTGTTGTGCAAATTGGGTAATCGTCTCTTTAATGGAGTTGTCTTTGCTATGACCAGTTTCTTTTTTATTCTGCATGGGTTCAAATTTTTGGGTCGATGATTTGAATGTATCGGCCAATTGCCGACACCATGCGATAAATCGACACACCTGCGCTACTACCGCCCCTTCACGTCATACGGTATGTGCTTGAACGTCACGTTCGCCTGCTTCAGGCGCTCTGCGCCCAGGCGGCAGGCTTCGCCGTAGACGAGTAGCGGGGCTTGGGGTTCTGGGGTGGTAGCGTGGAGGGCTAGCAGGGCTGCAAGCACATCGCGGGTGAGGACGTTGCCGCTGGCGGGGCGTTTGTCGCCTAATATGCCGTTGTAGAGCAGATAGCAGGCGAATTTGGGTGTTTTTATATGCTCAATCTGGCTGTAGCCGACATGATCAGCGCGCAAGCAGCTATTAATTTCATAGTACGTGCCCAGGTACGGCGTGCCGGGTTTGGCAGATGTTGCATCGAAGGACGCGCCGGTTTCTTGCTGCCAGACGAAGGCAGCCAGGGTTGCAAAGCGCACGGCCGGGTTGATGCGGCCTTGCTCGTCAAACACCGCCTCACCCAGCCGCATGAACCTGAAGCCGCCGCCGTGAAATGGCTCGCCGTTTCTTCCAGCTCCCCAGCCCACGGCTTTGCTGATGCCGCCTTGTTCGCCGTCGATGACTTTTTGCAGGCGCGGGGCGCAGTGGGTGGCGGCGTGTTCGCCCATTTCAATGCCGATCCAGCGGCGGCGCATTTTGTGGGCGACGGCGGCAGTGGTGCCTGAGCCGAGGAAGGAGTCGAGGATGAGGTCGTTTTCGTTGGTGGCTATGTGGAGGATGCGCTGAATCAGGCGCTCTGGTTTTGGGGTGTCAAAAGCATCACCTGCACCAAACAGTTCATTGATTTCTTTTTTAGCCTCCTGGTTGTGCCCAACTTCAGCGTTTGACCACCAGCTCCAGGAGTTTTGGCCTTCCATTTCACTCAAATAGCGCTTTAGTCGTGGCCTGGCGGTTCCATCTTTGCCAAACCAAACCCGATTTTCGGCAATTAGCTTCAAAAAGGTTGATTCTGCAAGAGCCCAGCATCTACCTGCGGGCGGCGCATGTGCGGTTCCGTTTGGCGCGATGACTGTGTAAAACTGGCTCGGAGTAGCATGGCCTGTCATGCCAGTGAAGTCTGTCGATGCCCAGGCACCACGCGGGTCAGCGTCTGGATTTTTAAAGTCTTTTGCGCGTTCCTGGTTGATTTGTAGTTGATTAAAGTTTTCTTTCAAGGAATTATTTTTCTTGAAAACCAGGATGTGATCATGAGCGTCACCCAGTCGCAATCTGTTGTCTGTGGAGGTACGTTTTTGCCAAACGACATTCGCAACAAAATTCCCCCGCCCAAACACCTCATCCATCAACACCTTGAGGTAATGGCCTTCGTTGTCGTCAATCGTCACCCAGATGCTGCCGTCTTCCCGCAGCAGCTCGCGCAGCAGTTGCAGGCGCGGCAGCATCATGCTGAGCCACTGGGCATGTTCGAGGTTGTCGTCGTAGTGCTCAAACGCGCTTTTGGTGTTGTAGGGCGGGTCAATGAAGATGCATTTGACCTGGCCGCGGTAAAAGGGGAGCAGGGCTTTGAGGGCTTCGAGGTTGTCGCCCTGGATTAGGAGGTTGTCTTGGGTGGTGGGTGGAGAAGGGGTGCGGGGAGAGCCCTGTCTTGCAGACCGCTGGTCAGTCAGAGCCTGACCTTCTTCACGCTGTCCAGAAGCGCTCAAGCGCTCCTGGAGCCGCAGCGTGAAGCCCCCGCCCTCTCCCAGAGGGAGAGGGAGTTTGACGCCTGGGAAGGGAACATGTACAGACACCTGCTCCAGCAGCCGGTATGGCACGCGGGCAGAGGCGGTGAAGGCGCTTTGGCGGTTGAGCCAGTCTAAGGTGGGCATGTGGTGTTATTCAGGATGCAGCAAAGTTGGCCTCAACCGTCTCACGGTGAAACAGTTCAAGGTAAGGCTGGTAGCGGTACAGGCGGTTGCGGTCAAAGCCGGTGACTTCTTGCAGCCAGCCGCGCGCCTCCAGGTCTTTGGCCAACTTGACGGCGGTGGGGTGGGTGCAGCCGACGATTTCAGCAATCTGTTTGGGCGACACCAGCGGCTGCTTGAACAGGCTGTCGAGCAACTTCAATGCTTTGGGGCTTTTGATCAGCGCGGCCCGGTGTGCTTCGCGCATGGCGACGATGTCAGTTGCCGTGCGGGTTGCAGCCCGCGCCGTTTGACTGATGCCACGCAAGAAAAACTTCAGCCACGGCTCCCACTGGCCATGCTCGCGGATGGCGGTCAAGCGGTCATAGTATTCAGCGCGGTGAGCTTTTAAAAACACAGACAGGTACAAAACAGGGCGCGACAAGGCTTGCTCTTCACACAGCATCAAGGTGATGAGCAACCTGCCCACGCGGCCATTGCCATCCAGAAATGGGTGAATGGTTTCAAACTGCGCATGCGCCAAGCCGCAACGTATCAGCAGCGGTGTGTCGGCTTTGCCGTTGTGCATGAACAGCTCAAGCGCGCCCAGGCTTGCCAACAGCTCATGCGGCGGTGGCGGAATGAAGCTGGCAGTTGACAAGCTGCTGCCAGTACCGCCTATCCAGTTTTGTGAGGTGCGGAATTCGCCTGGCGATCCAATGTGTGCTTTGTCGGACCCGCGCACGTTTTGCATCAACTCGCCATGAATTTCTTGCAGCATTCGCAGGCTGAGTGGCAACTCATTGAGCCGACGCAAGCCGTGGTTCATGGCGCGGACGTAATTGATGACCTCTTCAACATCCTTTGGGCTGTCGTTGTGTGTGCCTTGTGCTTCAAATGCCAGGATGTCTTCCAGCGTGCTTTGCGTGCCCTCAATTTGCGAGGACAGCACGGCTTCGTGGCGCACATACATGCCTATAAACAAGTCGGGGTTGGGCAGCAAGGTGGCAATCGCATCCAGCCTGGCCAGGTCGCGGTCTGCTTGCGACAGCAGGGTTCTCAGCTCTCCCTCGAAATCAATGTCTGGGTCGGGCGGCAACGGCGCTGGAATGAATGCGCGGTAACCGGTTAACTGCTGAACATAACGGCCAGCACGGTGGGGATGAAGTGCTCTGTCAGGTGGTAAAACTTTCATAAGAACCGTTGATGGTATTCATATGAAAATAAAAGTCAAATAATTTTTATATGAGATACGCGAAAAATTTATATGCAAATTTGCAGAATGTCCACCGTTTTAAACTTTACAGATGCCTGCCGGGATCAGTCCGGATTGATTTTGGCGCGCACTACAACCACTTTCTAGCGCGCCTGCTCTGCCGCAATAAAGGCAGCCTACTGGGCCGGCGTGTCACCTACGGCTGCGCCATGTCACCACGCAAACGCTCGGTGGCAGTCAAATTTTTCATGGCCTTTGGCAGGCATCTGCTACTTTTTCAATAGCTGTTTGCGCCGTGTTTACGGGCGCATTCAGGCCATATTATTGGGTCATTCGTGAGTTGGCTAAGACAATAAACTCGGCAAGGTTTTTGGCAGGCACTTCGGCAGTGACCACGTATTGGCTTGGCCCTGTTCGAAATTCAGTTTGGATGACTGTGCAACGAGGCTTTTAATGATGTGCGCTAAAATGTACAAAACAACCTGATTTGTACAAAATGCACCCTTCTTCTGTTCACTCTCCCATCACCATCGCATTGAGCGAGTTCCGCGCCAACACATCGGCCATGATTGACCGGGTCGAAAAGGGCGAGACCGTGCGCATTTTGCGGCATGGCAAGCCGGTGGCCGAGCTGGTGCCCATGCAGCCACAAGCAGAGCAAAAAGTGCCGCGCTGGAAGGTGCCGATTGAGCCCTTGCACATCGTCAGGCCAGATGGCAAAACAGGTGCGCAGTTGATCATTGAAGAGCGCGAGTTGGGCTGGTAATGCGGGTACTGATGGATACCTCAGCACTTTACAAGCGCTATAACCGCGAGGCGGGGCGAGACCAGTTGTTGGCTGTCAGCGAGCGTGCCAGCGAATTAGTGATTGCGGGACATTGCAAAGCAGAAATTGCATCGGCGCTGAATCGCCAGCGTCACGATGGTCTTGCTACTGAAGAGGACTATTCAAGAATCATGGCCGTGGTCACTACAGACTTTGATGGTTTTGTTCTGATTGCGCTTGATGCGAGGGTTGAGGCCTATGCCATAGCCGCCATGGAAGTCAGTCGGCTCAGAGCGATGGACGCGCTTCATATCGGCACTGCCAAAGCAGCTTATGTTGATTTATTTGTGACAGCTGACAAACGTCAAGCGGCGGCGGCTCGGGCAGTTGGTTTGAAAACCGAACTCATAGAGGCTTGAATGTTTTACCCTACTGAATTTGATGTAATTGTTGTTGGCGGTGGCCATGCGGGCACAGAGGCCGCGCTGGCCAGCGCGCGCATGGGTTGCAAAACTTTGCTGCTGACACACAACATTGAAACCCTAGGCCAGATGAGCTGCAACCCGTCGATTGGCGGCATTGGCAAGGGGCATCTGGTCAAGGAAGTTGACGCCATGGGCGGCGCGATGGCGCTGGCTACGGATGAGGCGGGTATTCAATTTCGTATTTTGAACAGCTCCAAGGGCCCGGCAGTGCGCGCTACCCGGGCACAGGCTGACCGTATTTTGTACAAGGCCGCGATTCGGCGGATGCTGGAAAACCAGCCAAATCTGTGGTTGTTTCAGCAGGCAGTGGATGACTTGATGGTTGAATCGGATGGTGTGGGTGACAGGGTAGTTGGTGCAGTCACGCAGGTGGGCATCAAGTTTAAAAGCCGCACAGTGGTGCTGACAGCCGGGACTTTCTTGGACGGCAAAATTCACGTCGGGCTGCAAAACTATGCAGCGGGCAGGGCAGGCGACCCGCCCGCGGTGTCGTTAAGTGCAAGGCTGAAAGAGCTGCAACTGCCGCAAGGCCGCCTGAAAACTGGCACACCGCCGCGCATCGACGGCCGCACGATTGACTTCAGCAAGTGCATTGCACAGCCTGGCGATGGCATGCCAGGTGGTGTGGCAGGCGATGTACCCGTGTTCAGTTTTATGGGCAGTGCAATTGCCCACCCTTGCCAAGTGCCGTGCTACATCACCCACACCAACGCGCGCACGCACGACATCATTCGCAGCGGCTTTGACCGCAGCCCCATGTTTACCGGCAAGATTGATGGTGTAGGCCCGCGCTATTGTCCGAGTGTGGAAGACAAGATCAACCGCTTTGCGGACAAGGATGCGCACCAGATTTTTCTGGAGCCCGAGGGGTTAACCACCCACGAGATTTACCCCAACGGCATCTCGACCAGCCTGCCGTTTGACATTCAGTATGACCTGGTGCGTTCAATGGTCGGGATGGAAAACGCCCACATTTTGCGGCCAGGCTATGCGATTGAATACGACTACTTTGACCCGCGCGCGTTAAAAACCAGCTTTGAAACCCGGGCTATAAACGGCCTCTTTTTTGCCGGGCAGATCAATGGCACCACTGGTTATGAAGAGGCGGCGGCGCAAGGCATGTTTGCGGGCATCAATGCCGCACTGCAATGCCAAGGCAAAGAGGTTTGGCTGCCCAAGCGCGATGAAGCGTACCTGGGCGTGCTGGTTGATGACCTGATTACCAAAGGCGTGACCGAGCCGTACCGCATGTTTACCAGCCGGGCAGAGTACCGGCTAATGCTGCGTGAAGACAATGCCGACATGCGCTTGAGTGAAAAGGGCAGGGAGCTGGGCCTGGTGGATGATGCGCGATGGAACGCTTTCAACCGCAAACGCGATGCTGTTTCACGTGAAACACAGCGGTTGCGTGGCATTTGGGTGAATCCAAACAATTTACCACCGGCTGAGGCTGAGCGCGTGCTGGGCAAAGCGATTGAACGGGAATACAACCTGGCTGATTTGCTGCGCAGGCCGGATGTGAACTACGCCGGGCTGATGAGCATGGACGGCGGAAAATATCAGGCACATGAAGCTACGCAATTCATGGACAAAAGCGTGATTGAGCAGATTGAAATCACAGCCAAATACGCTGGCTACATCGACCTGCAAAAAGTTGAGGTGGAGCGTGCGGCGCATTACGAAAATCTGAAACTGCCGCCTGAACTGGACTACTTGCAGGTTCAGGCGTTGAGCTTTGAGGCCCGCCAAACACTGGCCAAGCATCGCCCTGAAACATTGGGTTTGGCGTCACGCATCTCAGGTATTACGCCTGCCACGGTATCGCTGCTGCTGGTGCATTTGAAGAAGAATTTGTGGAAGAACACAACGCCGCTTCAGGTAGCAGAAAAAATTGACGCATGAGCGGTGAAGAGGAAACCCTTCAAGCCGGGCTTGCACAACTTCAACTTGAGATGAGCGGCAAGCAGATTGATCAACTGTTGGACTACCTCAAGCTGATTGCCAAATGGACCAAAGTCTATAACCTGACTGCTGTGCGTGAGCCAACAGAGATGATGACGCACCATTTGCTGGATAGTCTGGCGGTAATTGCACCGCTACAAAAACATTTGAAGCAGGGCAGTTTGCTGGATGTGGGCTCAGGCGCAGGCCTTCCCGGCGTGGTGATTGCAATTTGCTGCCCAGACATTGCCGTGACTTGTGTCGATACTGTCGCCAAAAAGGCGACTTTCATCAAGCAAGTCGCCCTGGAGCTCAAGCTGCCAAATCTCCACGGGCTGCATGCGCGGGTTGAACACATTGCAGCGCAGTTCAACGTGGTTTGCTCACGTGCGTTTGCTTCGCTCAATGACTTCACCCAATGGTCTACCAAAGCGGTTGGCCCTGATGGTGTGTGGTTGGCCATGAAGGGCAAGCACCCGGCAGATGAGCTGGCTGCGTTGCCTCCAGGCATTAATGTGTTTCACGTGGAACAACTGCACGTGCCGGGGCTGCATGCAGAGCGGTGCTTGGTGTGGATGCGGCGCGCTTAGGGCGGGGATTTCAACGCGGAGAAGAGGAGAGCGCGGAGGACGCGGAGAATTTGGAATCTAGAAAACCATTATTTACCTCCGCGTCCTCCGCGCAACTCCTCCCCTCCGCGTTAAACGCATTCCGTTCCCGCCCCCGCACCCGTGTCGTAAACTCACAACCTCACCCACAGAAACAAACCCATGCCCGGCTCATTTTTTGGCATTGCAGACTACCCCTCCTTCGTCCTTGCCATCATCGTTTTCCTGCTGATTCCTGGCCCGGGCAATCTCGCTTTGATTACCTCCACCAGCAAAGGCGGTGTTGCAGGTGGCCTTGGCGCAACTTTTGGCGTGATTGCAGGCGACCAGGTTTTGCTATGGGCAGCAGTTGCTGGCGTGTCGGCGGTCATGACTGCCTACCCGACAGCTTTTCACATCGTGCAGTGGGCGGGGGCTGTTTATCTGGCCTGGCTGGGCATCAAAATGCTGATGGTCAAACCCGGTGATGCGCCGATTTTGCAAATCAAGCCGCGCCATTATTTTCGCCAGGCTTTGGTCATCACGCTGTTGAACCCCAAAGCCATTGTGTTTTACATGGCCTTCTTCCCACTGTTTGTTGACCCAAAAACACACCTTGGCATGACAACCTTTGGCGTAATGGCCGCCACAATTGCAACGCTGACTTTTTTGTACGGTCTGACTTCGGTGTTGCTCACTACGTTTTTTGCTGAGCGTATCCGTGCCAATCCCAAGGTATCCAGCTTTTTGAACAAAGCTGCTGGTGTTTTTCTGATTGGCTTTGGCTTGAAGCTGGCCATCTCCAAATAATCGATTATCAAAAAATATAACAAGAACAACATGGCCAAAATCTTCTGCATTGCCAATCAAAAAGGTGGGGTCGGCAAAACCACTACCACCGTCAATCTGGCGGCTGGCCTGGCCAAAGTAGGCCAGCGCGTGCTGATGGTTGACCTTGACCCACAAGGAAACGCCACCATGGGTTCAGGTGTGGACAAACGCAAACTCGAATACACGGTGTACGACGTACTGCTGGAGTCCGCGTCGATCAAGGAGGCCAAAGTCATCAGCCAAAAGCTGATCGACAGCGGTTGCAGTTATGACATTTTGGGTGCGAATCGCGAGTTGGCGGGTGCCGAGGTAGAGCTGGTGGATGTAGAGCGGCGTGAAAAGCGCCTCAAACTGGCGTTGGCTGAAGTCGCTGACGATTACGACTTCGTCCTGATTGACTGCCCGCCGTCCCTGAGCATGCTCACGCTCAACGGCCTGTGCAGCGCCCATGGCGTGATTGTGCCGATGCAGTGTGAGTACTTTGCGCTGGAAGGCCTGACAGATCTGGTCAACACCATCAAGCAGGTGCATGCCAATTTGAACAAGGATCTCGCAATTATTGGTTTGCTGCGCGTGATGTTCGACCCGCGCATTACCTTGCAGCAGCAGGTCAGCGAGCAGCTGAAAGATCATTTTGGCGACAAGGTTTTCAACACCGTCATCCCCCGCAATGTGCGCCTGGCCGAAGCGCCCAGCTACGGCTTGCCCGGTGTGGTGTTTGACCCTGCGTCCAAAGGTGCGCAGGCTTTTGTCGCGTTTGCCGAAGAAATGGTGACACGGATTAAAACGCTTTAAAAGACGGCTAAAAACCCGTGAAAAGTCCTGTTTTATGCATCAAATATGCCTCTAGCCCCCGTAAAATGCGCGCAGACAGCTATTGATAGTATAGCAATGTGATGTGCCCATGACTTCAACCAACGTCCTGATCCTGCCTGGCTGGCAGGGTAGCGGCTCGGGCCACTGGCAAAGTCTGTGGGAACGCAAGTACGGTTACCAGCGGGTGGAGCAGCACAACTGGCAGCGCCCGCTGCGCGGCGACTGGATTGCGCGGCTTGAAGATGTGCTGCTGGATTGCACCGGGCCCGCGGTGCTGGTGGCGCACAGCTTGGGTTGCCTGACAGTTGCAGCTTGGGCAGCGCATTCGCAAAACACCCATCTTGTCAAAGGCGCGTTGCTGGTCGCACCGCCTGATACCCGGCGCGACGATATCAGCCAGATGTTGCCCGGCTGGGTTGTTCCGCTACAAAAACTGCCGTTTCAAAGCGTGGTGTACGCGTCCAGCAACGACCCATTTTGCGGCTTTGACCAGGCCCGGCAATTTGCATCTGGCTGGGGTGCAAAGCTGATCAACGCCGGCATGTGTGGCCATATCAATGCTGACAGCGGCCTGGCTGATTGGCCTGAGGCGCATGCAGAACTATTGCAACTGATGGATGTGCCTGAGGCTGATAAACTGGCTGGTAGTCACATCTGACTACCAGCTTATTACCTTAATTTAAGGAGCGCAACATGTCCGTAGCCACCAGTCTCAAATTACCTGCCGAGCTCAAGGCGCAAATAGACGAAACCGCCCGCAAAACCGGCATGACGGCACACGCCTACATGGTCAAAGCGCTGACCGATACCGCACGCCGCGCGCAGCAGCGAGAGCAGTTTCAGCAAGATTCGCTGGATGCGCTGGCAGAAGTTGAGCGTACCGGCTTGGCACACACGCTGGAAGATGTTGAACATTACTTTGAGCAGCGGGCGCTTTGGCGAAAAGGCCTGGCCGCTGAGCCTGCCAAGCCGCCGTTGAAACCATGGCGTGGCCGTGTTGGTGCGGGTGCGGTTATCAGCGCATGACGAGCACAAAACCAAAGACCTTTATCAACGTCACGCCCCAGGCAAGTGCTGACATTGAAAGGCTGGATGATTTTCTATGGGAGCAAAAGGATCCTTTAGCGGGCGATTTGTATGCCTATCTCATCAAAGCTTTGCGCCTGCTGGAACTACAGCCTGGAGTGGGCAGACCTGTTGGCATTGAATTGCGTGAGCTGATCATCGACCGGGGACACAGCGGATATTTAGCGCGCTATCAATACATCCGAGAGTCAGGTGTCGTCACCGTTTTGCGCATTCGCCACCAAAGCGAATCTGGTTACACCCTCGATGAAATTTGAACATTAACAACCCAAACGAGAAAAAACCATGGTCACCAAAAAACCAAAAGGCTTAGGCCGCGGACTTGAAGCATTGCTCGGCCCCAAAGTGAGCGAGACATCGGACAGCACGGATTCCAGCTTGAGTAGCCCTGGCCTGCCTGCATCATTGCGGCTGCAGGACATGGTGCCCGGCCAGTACCAGCCGCGCACCCGCATGGACGAGGGCGCGCTGTACGAGCTGGCCGAGTCGATCAAGGCGCAAGGCATCATGCAGCCGATACTTGTTCGTCGCCTGACCGCTGGGCCAAACGACGGCAGATACGAAATCATTGCGGGTGAGCGTCGCTTCCGCGCTGCCAAACTGGCAGGTCTGGACAGCGTACCGGTGCTGGTGCGCAATGTGCCAGACGAGGCCGCTGCCGCCATGTCGCTGATTGAAAATATCCAGCGTGAAGACTTAAACCCGCTGGAAGAAGCCCAAGGCCTGCAACGCCTGGTCAAAGAGTTTGGGCTCACTCACGAACTCGCTGCCCAGGCTGTAGGGCGCTCGCGCAGTGCGGCCAGCAACCTGCTGCGCCTGCTCAATCTGGCCGACCCGGTGCAAACCATGCTGATGGCTGGCGACATCGACATGGGCCACGCACGGGCATTGTTGGCGCTGGACCGTGCAACGCAAATCACCGCAGCCAATCAAATTGCAGCCAAAAAAATGTCGGTGCGTGAAACTGAAAGCCTGGTTAAAAAGCTCAGTGCAGAGTTCTCGCTTCAACCGCAAAAAAAGACCCACGAAAAATCGCGCGACACCCGCCGCATTGAAGAAGAGTTGTCAGACCTGCTGGCCGCTGACGTTCAGGTGCGGGTCAAAAAAATGGTCAAACAGGGCGGCAGGCAGACCGAAAGCGGCGAAGTGGCTATCCAGTTTGGTTCACTGGACGCCTTGAATGGTTTGCTTGCGCGTTTGCGGGGTGACAACGCCTGACAACTTCCTGATCACTTGGGTGAAGACAAGAAATGTGTTGGTTTGCGTCAATTGCGCAGCTCTTCCCGGCGAAGCGACCGCCAGCTAAGCAAAAGACAAATGATTGAAAAAGTCAACAACAAACCCATTCGCGGAAGGATAAATGCACCGTCCGGGTCTCCCAGAAAAACCGATTGCATGCCGTCCAGCGCCCAACCCATTGGCGACCATTCCGAGATATTTTGAAGCGCGGGCGGCATCAGCATACGCGGCACCATGATGCCAGCAATGGCTGCCAGAATTACGTTAAGACCACCGCCGAGCGCCGCAGCGTGTTCAAAGTTCCGGGCGTACGAAGCAATGAGCAGTGCCAGGCCTACCGCACCAGCACTGGTTGACACAACCATCAAGGCAAACCAGCCGAATGCAATATTCAGCTGCAACGTATCGCCGCCCAGTAATGGAACTAACCAATGCCCCACCACCAGCATAAAGATGAGTTGCATCCAGTTCAGCAGCATGAAGGCAAGGAGTTTCCCGGCCAGCACAGTCATTGGGGATGCCTTAAAAGTCCGCAGCCGAACCAGTGTGCCGTCATTGCGCTCCTGGATCAAAACGCCCGCAATCGGAATCACAACAAAGAACATGCCAAATACCAACCATGCGGGAACGCTCTGCTGAACAGCCGTCATGGTGCGTCCTGATTCAATCTCATACAGATAGCGGACTTTAGGCATGCCCTGATTGGGCAGCAGTTCAGCATCTGATGCACCACTGAGCAACAGACTTGCAAACGGGCCAGCTTCAGCTGCAGCCATTTTCATCTGCACCTGTAGCAATGAAAAATTCAACTCGGCTCTCAGTCTGGCTGCAACTGCGGGCTGGATACGACTACCCAACCACATTTCGAGCTTTTCACTGCGTGGACGCCCGTCCTGACCGAGCCATGGCGCACCAACAATCACGCCTGCCTCAATTTGTCTGGCTTTCAGTGCAACCAGTAGCTCCTGGCGCGTTGCAAACCGATAGCCAGCATGTCGCTCAAGCCATTCTTGCGTCCATTGTCTGGCTGCAGGTGTTGTGTCTTCCAGTACCCAGCCGATAACAGGTATGTTCACCTTGGCGATCAATGTGTTTTTAAGTGTGAACGACATGACCAGCACGAACACCGCGGGCATGAAAAACAGCACCGCCAGGCCATGTGGGTTGCGTGCCAGCAAGCGCCATTCTTTAACAACAAGGCGCAAGATTTGAATGCATTGACGCTTCATTGAAAGCATGCGAGTGTGCACCATCAGTCGCGCAACTGACGCTGTGTGTGATGCATGAACAAGGACTCGAGATTCTCAAAAGGTGCGCTTCCCGAGCTGCTGAGCAAAGTCTTCAGATCACCACTGGCCAACACCTTGCCATGATCGAGCAGCAGGATGTGTGAGCAGACCTTGCTGACTTCCTCCATGTAGTGAGTGGCATACAGCACAGCCGTTCCGGCAACCACCAGGTCACGAACACGATCAAGCAGGAAAGCGCGTGACTGCGGATCCACCCCCGCGGTCGGCTCGTCCAGTAGCAGCACGTCAGGCTGCTGCAGAAGTGCAATGGCCAAATTCAAGCGCCGTTGCACGCCCCCGGAACAATGTCGCGCCCTGCGACTGGCGAACTCCTGCAGCATGCAGCTTTGAATGGCGGACTCGGTGCGTCGCAATGCCTCAGCCGCAGGCAAAACCAGCATGCCAGAGAAAAAGTCCAGGTTCTCCTGACAAGTGAGTTCAGGGTAAAACGCATACTCTTGCGGCACCCATGCAATTACGGCTGCCTGACCATCGGCACGGCGAATTTGCCCGCTTTGCGGCGTACGCAGGCCAATCAACAAACTGATGAACGTTGATTTTCCAGAGCCATTGGGCCCTAACAGCCCAACTGCCTGACCGCGCTGAAGCGTGAGGTCTACTTTGCACAATGCTGGCAATTTTTGTCCCGGGTAGTGGTAGACCAATTGCTCCGCAACCAGAACCTGCGTTGCAGTGCTCATTGCAAAGTCACTTTGCCCGCGCCATCAGCGGCATTTGAAGCAATGGTTTTTTTCTCGGCCAGAGCCCGGCCAGGCCACACTTTGGCAGTTTTCAGACTTCGCCATAGTCCCAGCGGCACCATGCCCTGCTGCAGCAATTTGCCAGCAACCATCACCACAATTTTGGCAATGTCCGCCACGGGACGGAAGTGGCTCGGACGGGCGTTGACCGGATAGCTGCTGGGAATAGCCATGGCAACCGTCTGGAAACCGTGTTGTGCAGCCACAATCAAAATCTCGCTTTCAAAAGTAAACCGGTGGCTTTGCACCTTGCCGGTCAATGCCAGTTGCATCACTTCGCGCGGATAGGCCCGAAAGCCTGATTGGGAATCAGCAATTGGATGGCCTGCAGCCCAGGAAATCCAGAAACAGGCAAACCGATTGGCACGATAACGCGCTAAGGGAAACTGCGCCCGGTCATGAAGCCGTGAACCGATCGTGATGTACTTGCGGTGGCTTGACCAGAGGTCGAGCAAGCCCGCGGCATCTGCCAGGCAGTGTTGGCCATCACCATCAATGGATATGACGCACTGCGCGTCCCGCTCGAGCGCGTATCTGAATGCAGTCCGCAGGCTGGCTGCCTTGCCCCGATTGACCTGATGGGTCAAAACCGTGACCGGCAAATCCTGCAACTGTTCGGCTGTTTTGTCGTGTGATCCGTCATCGACCACAATCACCTGACTGCATTGCGCCAGCGCATCCTGAGCCAGCACGCGAATCGTTTTTGCCTCGTTGTAGGCAGGGATAACAATCCACACACCATCCCATTTGAGATTTTCGAATCCAGCTTGATCTGCCAACTGCATCAGTACAGTCCCCCGTTTACCCCAACAATCTGGCCTGTAATGTAGCTTGCTGCGTCAGATGCAAGAAAAGCAACCAGCGCAGCAACTTCTTCGGGGCGACCAGCACGAGCAGCAGGAATCATGGCCTTGATTTTTTCAGGTGTAAATACATCCGCAGACATCTGGGAATCAATCACTCCAGGTGCAACAGCATTGACCGTGATGCCGCGCCCCGCCAACTCAATGGCCAGTGATTTGGTGGCTCCGTGAAGCCCGGCTTTAGCCGCTGCATAGTTGGCCTGACCGCGGTTGCCAGCCTGCCCGGCAACGGAAGTAATGTTGATGATGCGGCCCCAGCGGGTGCGCACCATTGGCATCAAAAGCGGCTGGGTTACCCGAAAGAACCCATTCAGGTTGGTATCGATAACCTCATGCCAGACAGATGACTCCATGCCGGCCATCAATGCATCGCTATGAAGGCCTGCATTGTTGACAAGTATCTGAATAGGGCCGGACAGGAGCAGGGCGTTGACCGCAGACAACACCTGCACTTCATTGCCCAGGTCAAAGGCGACTGCCTCTGCCTGTCCACCCGATGCGATTATTTCAGCTGCCACCGCCTGAGCACGTTCGATCCCGCGGTTGGCATGCACAAACACATGCGCCCCGTCACCTGCAAGGGCGCGACAAATGGCAGCGCCAATCGCGCCGCTGCCGCCTGTGACCAATGCTTTACGCGGCGTAACGCTGTGCTGTTTATTCATCGCTTTATTCAAGACTGGAATGCCACCAGCAAACTTCCGCTGGCAATGGCCTGATGAGTATTGTCAACCTGAAACGAATACGAGCAACCGCCAGCGGTTCGAAAAAGCAATTTCGCATGAACAGTCACAACATGCTGGTTGACTGGAAACCATGTGCAATGAAGCTCAACACCGCGCAGTTTGACCAGCATGCCTGCTTTGGGGCTGCTGGCCGCATCAAGCAGGGCACCGTGCAACGCTGTGGCCTGGGCTGCATATTCCACTGCAACAATTGCTGCGACTTTTCCATTGCGAAGCAGTGGATGCTCTGCATCTGGTGCAATCGCCGTGCAACATATGTTTTCATGATCCCAGCCCGTGACAGCATTCAGGAAACACATCGCACCTTTTTGCGGCAAAAGGGGTTCGATATCGGCGCGCTTCAAATGCATGGAAGATGTCAACCCGAACGCAACAAACACAGCAGCTGTGCCCCGAATGCCATTCGGCAAGCAGTATGCAAAGGTGCGTCCAAAAGGCCCAGTGCCGTCAACCCTGATGCGCTGCTGTGCGTTGACCACTTTGAAGGAAGCCAGTCTGGCCAGGGCGATGGCGCGTGGACACCTGCTTGTTCCAGTTCCAGTGCAAAGGACGCAAGCACCGGCACGCCATAGTTGTTTGCACCACTGCTGATGATCCACGCGGTTGCAGTTGCGTCGCGTATGGCAAGCAGCTCGTCCATGGGCGTCACCATAGGCGGGTCATAGGCAACCAGTAACACCGGTTGCTGGCTGGAAATAGTTTCTGTAACGGCACACAAAAGGCCGCTGGCAAAACTCTCCAACCCCAAACTCACAACGGTCGACGATTGCCGATTCCGCCAGGAAATTGAGAAATATCCGGACGGTGCGTTTTGTACAGAATTGGTAAACGCCAGTGGCGACACCTGCCGGGTGGTGGTCACTGCTTGCAATACCTGTTGACAAATTTCACCCGTACCTTCGTCCGTGGCAAATACCGAACGCATCGATTCAACTGGAAAAGGGCTGGTTAGCAAAGCTTGCTCAATGCACGCTTGCGTCAATCGAACCACCTGACTTGCCCGGCGGCGTTCATTGGCTGGCAGCATCGCAGGGCTTGGCAACTGCAGCGCTTGCGTCGATACCGGCGGCCGGTTAGCGCGGCAGATTGACCGCATTTGCTCCAGCGACGTCATGCCTGGTGCCAGCACACTGGCCGCATGAAGCTGAAAATGCAGCGCGCCCATGTCAGCCTGCTTTTTCAAAAATGAGTGCACAGTTGCTGCCACCAAAACCAAAGTTGTTGCTCATCGCGTAGCGAAACGAAGAAAGGGTCGCCGTGGGTATCAGGTTCAAAGCCAGCAGGGGATCGGGCTTCAAAAGGTTGCCTGTGGGCGGTAATGTCTGATGCTCCAGTGCCTGTGCCGTAACGATCGCTTCAACAATACCGGCTGCGCCCAATGTATGTCCTGTAATGCCCTTTGTTGAAGATACAGGCACGCCGATCTCACCAAATACACCGATCAAAGCGGCCGCTTCGGAACGATCATTGGCCGGTGTTGCTGTGCCATGCGCGTTGACGTAACCTATATCTGCAGGCTGAAGGTGTGCGGCTGCCAGTGCGGCTGCCATCGCACTCTGGGCACCTTGCCCTTCAGGATGCGGGGTTGACATGTGCCAGGCATCGCTGGACTCGCCACCGCCTGCAAACTGCACAGCAGCTGGACTTTGGTCAAGCAGCACAAAACCAGCCGCCTCACCAATCGAGATGCCATTTCTTGCAGCATCAAATGGACGGCATATATTTGTTGACAGCAGTTGCAGCGAATCAAATCCATGAAGCGTTGACAGGCACAGGCTGTCAACCCCGCCTACAACTGCAGCATCAATCAAGCCAGCTTCTATCCACCGCTGAGCCATTAAAAAAACTTTGGCGCTTGAAGAGCATGCAGTTGACACTGTCGTCATCGGTCCCTGCAGCTTTAACACCTCGGCTGTAAAACGGCACAAAGAATCCACCGAATGGCTGCGCCGAAAATGAAAGTCGACAGGCCAACGCCCTGATGCCTGTCGCTGCGCATAGGCAATCTCCGTCTGGCGCGTGCCCGACGTGCTGGTACCCAACACCAGGCCAACACGGTGTGAGCCATGGCGTGAGACAGCCAGCGCTACAGCTTTGCGAAAAGATGTCTCTTGCAATGCCAGCCAGGCCAATCGGTGATTGCGGCTGTCCCACTGCGCCAGGTGCAGCGGCAAATCGATTTGGTCTACTTCTGCAACCATACCAAGCCAGCATGGCAGGTCGCACCAGTCAAGATTATTTTGTCGAAGTCCAGAACGAGCCTGTACAACTGCGTCCCAAAGTGCAGGGCAGCCGTGACCAGACGGGTGAACAATGGTGGATGCCGACAGGCTAAGCAAACAATTCTCCGGTTAAAAAGGAATGTGCAGCTTCAGGCAATGCCGCATTCAAGCAGCGTGTGGTTGCCGCCCAAGCCATCTGTCAGCTGGCTCACCACCAGGCCAGCGCGCTCCAGCAGTTTGAAAAAGACCTCAGAGTCGTACATCTGGCTGTTGCCATTGGCCACGCAGCTGAAGTACAGCGAAGTTTGTTGCAGGCTGAAAGCAGCAGCTTCAAAGCGTTGGCGATCCCAAAAAAGTTCAAGGATCCAGACCCGTCCGCCAGCGGCAAGCGCGTCCCTTGCCTTCATGAGAATCTGCACAATCTGGTCTTCTGAAAAACAGTCGAGAAACTGGCTCATCCAGATGAGGTCGTACCCGCTCGGCAATAGGGTCGCTCTGTCGAGCAGGTCAACCGGGTGGAACTGCGCGCGATTTACAACACCTGCAGCATCCAGTCTGGTGCGAGCGCGGGCGAGTTGCGGTGCAAGGTCAACCAATCCAACTTCCAGTGTCGGGAATCGCTGCAGGCAGGCTTGAGCCCACTTTCCGGTGTTGCAACCGACATCCAGCAGGCGCTGTGGAAGGTGCAACGCGAGCCGGTCTGAAGCCGCTGGAAACGCCTGATCCGAGTGGAAATGGTCAAATGCATGCCAACTGCTCAGCGCAGGCTCTGGCATCACCGACAACCCTTCGTACAGCGTTGCCCACGGCCCGATTTCCTTGAGACCAACTGGACGGCCCTGACTCAAGGATTCACCCAGATGAGCCGCAGCCTGGTAGCAAACATCGCGGGTGAAGTCAAAATTGACTTTTGTCATTTCGTCATGCAGCAAAAATTGCCCCAGTTTTCCCAGGTGATAGCGTCCATTGCTGCGCCACACAATACGCAAACCCAAACCAGCTTCAAGCAGCACCCGCACGGCATAAGTGGACAAGTTTGTCGCCGCTACAACCTCTTCAACTGTGCAGCCTTCGGCAGGTTTTGCCGCAGCCAGGGCAGCCAGCACACCACGATCGCGCATGGCTGCTGTGGCTTGAAAAGCCAGCGGTGCAAAGGCCAGCCACTGCGCAGCGCCCAATGCTTCTACGGCGCTCAAGGTGTCTTTTTCGTACATGTTTTTCCAGCGGTTGTGTGCAGGTTCAGGGATAAAAGCGGGTGGTTGTACGCTCGCCTTTGCGCTCTACGATGGTGAGCATCAACAATTGGGCGCCTGCACCCTGCATCTCCAGGTAGTCCAGGTAGCGCATGGCTTCTACGGTGTGCGGCTGCAGTTGCACTGACCACATTTTGGCGTTTCCTTGCGGCGTGATGCGAAAGTCGCGCTCAAGCGCCAGCAGGTCTCCTGCAACCACACGCCTGATGGCGTTGGACAGCATCCCCAAAGCAGGAGTCTGACTAAAAAGGATATGTTTGTAGCCCAAGCCGCCAGCGCCGACCCATTCCAGCCGATCAGCCAGCAAGCGCCAGGTTTCCTGCTTGGGGGACTCAACCTGTTTTTCCAGCCCCTGCGGCAACGTGCGAACGATGCCGCGCGACTCCAAAGGCGCGGCCAGCCACGGCGATTGCCGCTGTTCCTGAAAACGGATGTCGCCCATCGGTGCAGCCTGAAGCAAACGTTGCAACTCATTCGTCGTGATGGCCTGTGCAGTAGATACGCCCCATCCGCTCAATGCAACACACACCAGCAAAAAACGGCAAACAAGTACGGTCATGAATCAGCCCTACTTTCCGTCCAATAAGGATAAAAATTGAACCAATTCATTGGATAACGGCGTGCATATTGCTCAAGCACTGCTGCGTAGGCGTTGACCATGGGCTGAAGCTCAGAACCGCGAAAATGGGATGCCCCGGTTGGGCCGCATTCAACAAACCTGATGACGTAACGGTTGTCGTCGTTGTAAAGACCAAAAAACATCAGCACTGGAGCGCCGCTGCGAGCTGCCAATACGTGCGGTGCTGTTGGCATGGTTGTCTTTTGGTTCAAAAATTGCACGGGTAAATTGGCACTGCCCCCCGTTCGGTCGGCAAGTATAGCAACGACACCGCCACTTACCAGAGCGTCATGGGCCTGAAGATAACTGTCAGCCCGGCCTAGTGGAATCAAATGAAAGGCCCTGTCATCAATGCCGGCAATGCGCCTGACGCGTGAGCGCGGATCAACCCGCATCAGCACACTGATGTTGCGCTGGCCCATCGCGCGACCAGCCAGCAAAAGCAGATCGAAGCTGCCCAAATGAGAGCCCAGCAACACACAACCTTTGCCCGCCAAAAGGGCACGGTCAACCAGCTCAAGCCCTTCAATGGTGACATCAAATTTGTCAAAATCGCCTGCGGCCATGAAGACGCGATCCAGCAATGTTGCGGCAAAGCTGTAGAGGTGGGCAAATACCTCGCGCCAGGCCGCCTTAGGCCCACGCACAGCCTGTAAAAACTCCGCTGACGACGTCCGCGCAGTGCGATCCGTGATTACAAAATACAGCACGATCGGGTAGAGCAGCAAACGGCATACTGCGCGGCCTGCACGTCGAGCCAGCCAAACGACAAGGTGAATCAACCAGGCACTTCCGCGCTCGCTTTTTTCAGTCCAGTGTTTCATTGGTGGGCTCCTGCATTAACATTTTTCCGCTGGCAATCACGACCCTTTGAAAATGGCGTTGCACAAAAATTTGAAATTTTGCATGTTCGTTATCTATCTCGCATGTCACATGGGCTGCTTCGTCGGGGGGCAGTATCGATAAAAATTTGACCTGTTCAAACCGTACGACGTGCATCCCGCTCAATTCAAACAAGGCGGTCGACACCTGATCGAGTATCAGCACTCCCGGCACGACCGGATTGCCCGGAAAATGCCCTGCTATCGCCGGGTGCGTCAGTGGCGTGCAAATATCAAATTCAAATGGATGCATTGCCCCTCCGCGCCGATTGCCACGCTGCATACATACGGTCTAACAGCACGCTCGACAGTTTGCCAGTGTCTGATCGCTGCAGGCTGCGCACGCAAATGATCACACGCGGCACAAAGACCGGATCCATGCGCTGGCGCAACCAGCGTTGTGTTGCAACAGGGTCTAACGCTGGCCCGCTGTGGATCAGAACCAGGCGGTCGGTTTGCAGGGGCGTTTTCGGCAGGTAAAACACACCGTCATTCAGCCCAGGCAAATCGTTCAACAACAAATTAAGTCCTGCCAACGAAGCCCGCCTGCCTGCAATTTTGATCAAATCGCCATGGCGACCCAGCAGTTTGAAATTGCCGTTTTCATCGGTTTCGATGTGATCGTTCAGGCACTGTGGTGATGCAAAGTGCGCGCCCCATACCAGCGTTTTTGACTCTGTTGAGTCAATCCTGACGTCGCGGACGGGTTGCCAGCAGGCATCTACAGCGGTGCGCCGCATGGCAACAACACCGGTTTCGGTTGAGCCATAAATCTCAAGCACAGGAGCCTGGGTCAATGTCTCGGTCTGCGCAGCAACCGCAGCATCCAGCGCCATGGTAGAGGTCACAACAGCACAGCAGTTGGACAATTGTTCACCTGAATTGACCAAAGCCCGCAAATGGAGCGGCGTTGCAATCCAAACGCTGTCAGCGCCAGCTTCTTCAAAAGCAGCCTTGACATCAGCAGGCAGCAAGGGGCGTCGGTCAACGACTGCAATGCCGTGTACAAGGGACAACATCACCGATGTTTCAAGGCCAAACATGTGCTGCGGTGGCACACTGCAAACGATGCGTTTGACCGACGGCAAACCGGCTGCGATTTCTTTGTAAAGACGTTCGCCCAGCGCCAGCGCGCCAAGCGTCAATTGCCCGAGTGATTTGCTCTGCGGCATCGGCGCACCGGTGCTGCCTGATGTGTACAAACAAACAATGGGAGCCTCCCATTGGGGTGTCCAGTGTGGGACATCCCCCGACATTGACCAGTGTGTTGCTTCTGGAGAATTCACCAGGCAGCGTGCGTGATGAACCCATTGCGGTTGCAGCAAGAGTGCATCGTCCACCACAACAACCGGGTTTGCGCAGGTCTGCAAAATGGCAACCAGGTCAGTCTGTCCTGCAGACGGTGGCAGCAATTGCAGACAATGACTGCGCAGTGCTGCCAGCCATGTCACCAAAAAGCCCACGCGTGATGTACACAGGTTGCAGACTGTGTCCTGCTTGTCAAACTGCTGGGCCAGGGCCGCCGCCGCCAAATGGATTTGTCGCCAGGTCCAGGATTGCTCACTGCCAATCACGGCGAGGCAATCCAGTTGCCTTGCCGCTGCAAGCAAGGGCGATTCGGTCAGTGCGTCAAATGCCAAGGCCATGTGGCGGCTCAGTTGTTGTGCCAGACACGCCATGTGTCGCGAATCTGCTGCACCAGGCCGGGAAATTTTTGCCCAGGGAAAAATACCGGGCGCAGTGTATGTTCACCAACAAACAAAACAATCGTGCCCAGCCAGACAAGCAAGCCGGCAGAAAAGGGCGCGATATCTGCCACCGCGCAGAGGACGGCGGCGAAGACAAAGTAGATGCACCAAATGCAGGTCAATCGCCGGGTGTAAGTGCAAAACTCAGGCGTCATGTTGGGGTTGCCAACACGCGCGAATCTCTCAATCAACGGTGTTTGACCCTGCCGCAACGTGCGGCCAAAAAAGAGCGCCAGCCAAGCCAGAAATACCAGGGAGATGACACGCCACAAAGCGGCCATGTCCAAAGACGCCAGCGAACTCACGAGAAACTCAGGCTTGTGCGGACAGAATGGCCGAAACGTAGTCGGCGAGACTTTGCAAAGAAGAAAAATTTGCTTCGTTGTTTGGATCATCCGCCCGCAGTTTGACACCATAACGTTGCTGGACAAGTAACGAAATCTCCAGCATATCGAGAGAATCCAGATCAAGCCCGCCACCAAACAACGCAGCGTCCAGGTCTACCTGTTCAGCATTGACGCCCTCAAGATGAAGCCCGTCTATCACCAGCCGGGCAAGTTCACGGGCAGGGACAGCAACCGCAATCGAAGCCAGGTTCATGATGCCGTCAGCTGGGCATTGATTCCACGTGTCAGGTTTTGAATCCATCCGTTGTAATTTTTATGGATGCTTCCACCACTTTCTTTCAAGTTGGTGCTCGAACGGTATTTGATGCTGTAGTTTTTAGCAGAATACGGAATCTCGACAACAGCTGAATGGTCACGCAAAACGATGGTGCCCACCAGCATGTTAGAGCCCTCGTCTTTCATTTGCCAACCCAATGTAGTGCCAGCCCGAACAATCGCACTGCGGACTTCAGCATTGCTCATAGCTTTGCCTGATGCGCTTACTACCGGCGCTTCTTTAATGTTCATGATCGGTACAGCACTGCA
>JAYUVG010000168.1:0-17454 GCA_043754255.1 Polaromonas sp.
CTCAAAGACCGGACTGGATTCCCGCCTTCGCGGGAATGACGGATATTTGACTGGATTCCCGCCCCCCAAGAGATGACGAATATGCTGGTGGGCCAAGCAAAACCGAAATACTGTCTCAGCGTTGACGCATGATGTCCGGAGTTGCCACCACCACATCTGCGTTTTGCGCCCGCTGCCGCAGGGCATGTTCCATCACTACCAGGGCCAGCAATGCTTCAGCAATCGGCGTCGCGCGTATGCCCACACACGGGTCATGCCGGCCTTTGGTCACCACTTCAGCCGGGTTGCCTGATGTGTCAATCGACTGACGCGGCGTGATGATGGAACTGGTTGGCTTGATGGCAATCGACACCTCCAGGTCTTGCCCGGTGCTGATGCCGCCCAGCACACCACCTGCGTTGTTCGACATGAAGCCGGTCGGCGACAGGCTGTCGCCATGCATGCTGCCGCGCTGGGTTACGCTGGCAAAACCTGCGCCAATTTCAACGCCCTTGACCGCATTGATGCCCATCATTGCAAAGGCAATGTCGGCATCAAGCTTGTCATACAGCGGCTCACCCAGCCCGACCGGCACGTTGGACGCTGTCACTCGAATACGCGCACCGCATGAATCGCCGGCCTTGCGCAGCGCGTCCATGTAGGCTTCCAGCTTTTCAACGTTGGCTACCGGGGCAAAAAACGGGTTGTGCGCCACATGCTCCCACGATTCAAATGCAATAACTTCATCACCAATTTGCGTCATGCAGCCCTGAAAGGTCGTGCCGTATTTTTCCAGCAACCATTTTTTGGCCACTGCCCCTGCCGCAACAGTCGGTGCTGTCAAGCGCGCAGAAGAGCGCCCGCCACCGCGCGGATCCCGCAAGCCGTATTTGTGCAGATAGGCATAGTCGGCGTGGCCGGGCCTGAAGGTTTCCAGAATGTTGCCGTAGTCCTTGCTGCGCTGGTCAGTGTTTTTGATCAGCAGGCAAATGGGCGTGCCGGTGGTTTTGCCCTGGTACACACCTGACAAGATTTCTACCGCATCAGGCTCAGCGCGTTGAGTAACGTGGCGGCTGGTGCCCGGGCGGCGGCGATCCAGATCGGCCTGAATGTCTGCCTCACACAAGTCCATTCCCGGTGGACAGCCATCAATCACACAGCCAATAGCCGGGCCGTGGGATTCACCAAAGTTGGTGACTGCGAATAGATTGCCGAAGGTGTTGCCGCTCATGGAGTTGGATTATCCCTGAGCTAAAGCTGCAACACTCACCACGTTAAAGTTTTGTCTGCTTCGTTGGCAAATATTGGCCACACCAGTTTGTCATCTCCCAGTTTCGCGATGGCAACCGAGTCTTGCGCCCATGCAGTACGCACTGATCTGACCTGAGCATTGAGCGGAACAGAAACAGGGCTCTTCAATTGCCCAGAAGCTAAATCAGCCTCGGTTTTTGAAACCTTAACCATCCTTGCCTTCATCCTCACCCGCTGGCCAGTCCCGTATGTACGCCTTCAGCATCTTGTTTTCAAAATTCTGGCTGTCCACCACCGCCTTGGCCACGTCGTACAAAGAGATCACCCCCATCAGCATTTTCTGGTTCATCACGGGCATGTAGCGCGCGTGGCGCTCCAGCATCATGCGGCGCACTTCGTCCAGCTCGGTTTCACCGGTGCAGGTCAATGGGTGGTCGTCCATCGCTTTTCTGACCAGCAAATTCCCGATTGCGCCGCCGTTGCCAACAATGCAGACAATCACCTCCCTGAAAGTCAGCATGCCCACCAGCTCGCCATGCTCCATCACCACCAGCGAGCCAATGTCTTTTTCAGCCATGATGTCTGCTGCTTTGGCCAGCGGCTCGTCTGCCTGAACGGTGTACAGCGTGTTGCCCTTGACGCGCAAAATGTCGGCTACTTTCATGGCTTGCTCCTTGGCTTTTGATGTTTGCATTTTCCCGCTGCAACATGCTTGACGGGAGGCTCGCAACCAATATAGCCCACAATAGTTGTTGAAGTTTTTTAATTTACCAGCCCCCTGGTTTTTTTTCATCTGGAGACAACCCCATGCCCGGTTACGCTGACCCTGGCTTTGACACGCTGTCGCTGCACGCAGGCGCCTCGCCTGACCCGACAACAGGCGCGCGTGCCGTGCCGATTCACCTGACGACTTCCTTTGTTTTTGAGTCCAGCGACCATGCGGCCAGCCTCTTCAATCTGGAGCGCGCAGGCCATGTGTATTCACGCATCAGCAACCCGACCAATGCGGTGCTGGAGCAGCGTGTAGCAGCACTCGAAGGCGGCATAGGCGCAATAGCAACTGCCAGCGGCCAGGCGGCGCTGCACCTCGCCATTGCCACGCTGATGGGTGCGGGTTCGCACATCGTCGCGTCAACAGCTTTGTACGGCGGCTCGCAAAACTTGTTGCACTACACAATGCGCCGCTTTGGAATTGAAACCACTTTCGTCAAGCCCGGTGACCTGGACGCCTGGCGCGCTGCCGCACGGCCTAACACCAAACTGTTCTTCGGCGAAACAGTCGGCAACCCCGGCCTGGATGTGCTGGACATTGAGGCTGTGGCCGCGATTGCGCATGAAGGAGGTAGCCCGCTGCTGGTCGACTCGACGTTGACCTCGCCCTGGCTGATCAAACCGTTTGACCACGGTGCTGATTTGGTCTACCACTCAGCCACCAAATTTTTAAGCGGTCACGGCACAGTGATTGGCGGCATTGTGGTGGATGGCGGGTCGTTCGACTGGGAAAAGTCCGGCAAGTTTGCGGAGCTGACAGAACCCTATGACGGCTTTCACAACATGGTGTTCAGTGAAGAAAGTACGGTGGGCGCGTTCTTGCTGCGTGCCCGGCGTGAGGGCTTGAGAGACTTTGGCGCGTGCATGAGCCCACACACCGCCTGGCTAATTTTGCAGGGCATTGAAACATTGAGTTTGCGCATGGCCAGGCACATGAGCAACACTGAAAAGGTTGTCGCGTTCTTGGCCAGCCACCCGTTTGTTTCACGTGTTGGCCACCCAATTCTTGAATCGCATCCCAGCCACGCGTTGGCCAAAAAGCTGCTGCCGCGCGGTGCGGGCTCGGTCTTCAGTTTTGACTTGAAGGGTTCGCGCAACCAGGGCAAGGCATTCGTAGAAAGCCTCAAGGTTTTCAGTCACCTGGCCAATGTGGGCGACTGCCGCAGCCTGGTGATTCACCCGGCCAGCACCACGCATTTCCGCATGACAGATGAAGCGCTAGGCGGTGCAGGCATCAGCCAGGGCACGATTCGCCTGTCGATTGGGCTGGAAGATTCGGATGACTTGATTGACGATTTGAAACGGGCCTTGAAGGCTGCGGAGAAGGTAGCATGATCATCACCGTCAACCACCACAAAACCTACTGCTATACAGCCGGCAAAGCATTCGACGCTGCAAAACCCACTGTGGTCTTCATCCACGGCGTGCTCAACGACCACAGCGTGTGGATTTTGCAAAGCCGCTACATGGCCAACCACGGCTGGAACGTGTTGGCCATTGACCTGCCCGGGCATTGCAAAAGCGACGGCGATGCGCCCGCCAGTGTTGAAGAAGCTGCTACTTTTATTGCAGCACTGCTGGACGCGGCTGGCGTTGAAAAAGCTGCGCTGGTGGGCCACAGCTGGGGGTCATTGATTGCGCTGGAAGCCGCTGCAAAACTTGGCAACCGCATCACGCACCTGGTGCTGGTGGGCACAGCATTTCCGATGAAGGTGTCGCCTGCGCTGCTTGAATCGTCGTTGAACCAACCGATGGCGGCGCTCAAGATGATCAATGTGTTTTCACGCAGCACGCTCGCCGCGCCGCCGTCAGCCCTTGGCCCCGGCACCTGGGTGTACGGCGCCAGCATGGCGCTGGGCCGCCGGGTGCTGGCCAGCAATACGCGCGTCAATGTGTTTCACCGTGGCTTTAAAGCGTGTGACGACTACGCCAATGGCGAGGAAGCCATCGGCCAGGTGACCTGCCCAATATTGTTTTTACTCGGCACTGACGACCAGATGACGCAAGCCAGGGCGGCACAGCTGTTGATCAGCAAAGCCAAAAACACTGGCAAGAACTTGCAGGTTGTCAGCTTGCCAGTCGGTCACCACCAGATGACGGAAGCGCCTGAACAAACGCTGATGGCCATCAAAGACTTTTTGAAGTGAATGCAGTGATGCAAGTTGCAAGGGCGCAAGAAATAGCCGCGACTTTCGACCTGCGCGCCCTGCCGCCTGACTTTTATGCCAACCCGTATCCGGTGTACGACGCGCTGCGTGAAATCAGCCCCGTGCGTTTGATGCCTGATGGCTCATACTTTTTAACCCGCCATGCAGACCTGGTTGCTGTTTACCGCGTTGCCGCTACTTTCAGTTCAGACAAAAAAGTGGAGTTTGAACCCAAGTACGGCGCGTCGTCGCCGCTGTTTGAGCACCACACCACCAGCCTGGTGTTTAACGACCCGCCGCTGCACACGCGGGTGCGCAGCCGCATCATCGGGGCGCTGACGCGGCGGGCCATTGCGGGCATGGAGGCAAGCCTCATCACACTGGTAGACAGCCTGCTGGACGACCTGCAGGCCAAAGGCGGCGGTGATTTGATCGAAGACTTTGCCTCAAGCATCCCCGTCGAGGTGATCGGCAATCTGCTGGGTGTACCGCACGCCGACAGAGCGCCGCTCCGCGGCTGGTCGCTGGCGATACTTGGCGCGCTGGAACCCAAGCTGACGCCCGAACAAGAAGCGCTGGGCAACCGCAGCGTCACCGAGTTCACCGACTACCTGAAAACGCTGGTTCTTGAGCGGCGCAAGCACCCCGGCAATCCTGAGCATGACGTGCTGACGAGGCTGATTGGCGATGAGGCGTCGGGTGAAAAACTCAGTGAAACGGAGCTGCTGCAAAACTGCGTCTTCATCTTGAACGCCGGCCATGAAACCACCACCAACCTGATTGGCAATGCGCTGGTGGCGTTAAACGAGCATCCACAGGCCAAAAACGAATTGCTATTAAAACAGGAGCTGCTTGCGCGCACTTCATGTGGGCTAGAGGCCTATTTGATGCCTGTAATCGATGAATTTTTGCGTTTTGAGCCGTCCAACCAGCTCAGCAACCGCCGTGCTTTGACCGACACGCAAATTGGCGGTGTGCGTATTGCAGCTGGCAGTTTGCTAACGTTGTGCATTGGTGCAGCCAACCGGGATCCGGCGCAGTTTGAGCAACCCAACGATCTGCTGCTGGAGCGCCAACACAACCGCCACCTGGCTTTTGGTTTGGGCATACACCAGTGCGCGGGCATGAGCCTGGCGCGCCTGGAAGGCCGCATTGCGATTGGCCGGTTTTTGCAGCGCTTTCCCGGTTACCGGTTGCTTGAGCCACCGACCCGGGGCGGACGGGCTCGCTTCAGGGGGTTTTTGCGGGCTCCGTTTTGTATTGCTTGACTGGTAGCAACATCATCACTTCAAATCGGTTGTGCAAAGTAAAGCACAGCGCAGGAGCATTCAACAATCATCACAAAAAATTGCAATATTGCGGTAATACTCGGGTGTTCGATGTCCAACAACAAAGAATAAATATCTGACCAACACATGCCACTGAAAGAAACCCATGAAATTGATGGACTACGGCTTCAAGCCAATCGACTTTGCCAACCCTGTTGAGGCGCAAAACAATGGCACCTCCCGTCGCAGCTTCTTTGCCATGACGGCGCTGGCTACTGGCTTTGCTGTTGCGTCAAATCCGGTATTGGCACAAGCTATCACCACGGACACTACCGGCTTGACAGCAGGTGAAGTGAAAATCAAAGTGGCTGACGGTGAAATTCCCGGTTATGTAGCCCGCCCTGCCATGGCTGGAAACTACCCCGTAGTTTTGGTGGTGCAAGAAATTTTTGGCGTGCACGAGCACATCAAGGACATGTGCCGCCGTTTTGCCAAAATGGGCTACTACGCGATTGCACCCGAGATGTATGCGCGCCAGGGTGACGTCAGCAAAATGACCGACATCATGGGCATATTGACAAATGTGGTGTCTAAAGTGCCTGATGCACAGGTCAATGCCGACCTGGACGCAGCGGTGGCCTTTGCCAAAGCCAGTGGCCACGCCAACGCAGAGCGTGTGGGCCTGGTGGGTTACTGCTGGGGCGGTCGCGCGGCCTGGGTGTATGCGCTGCACAACCCAAAGCTGAAAGCTGCCGTGTCTTACTACGGCTTGCTGGACGGTATGAAAGGCCCGATCAAGCCGCGCGACCCTGTCGAATTTGGCAGCGAACTCAAGGTACCTGTGCTGGGGCTGTACTCGGGTATTGACGCTTTTGTCAAACCCGAAGTGATTGCCAAAATGCGCGGCGAGATTGCCAAATCTGGCAGTGGGTCAGAGATTGTGATTTTCCCCAATGTCGATCACGGCTTTAACGCCGACTACCGCCCAAGCTACGACAAAGCCGCTGCTACCTATGCGATGAAATTGACACGCGATTGGCTGAAAGAGCGCGGCGTTTGATGCTTGCACTTGTTTTTCGTTGAAGCGTACAAAAAACCTGTAAATCCGTCATTCCCGCGACGGTGGGAATCCAGTCTGGTCTATGAATTGCGATCAACGCGACCACCGGACTGGATACCCGCCCTCGCGGGTATGACGGGTGCTTTTTGAGTCAGAAGCATCAACAAAAAATAGTATTTTAAGCCTCCAGCCAGCATAGATAGCGCGCAAGCAGCTACTATATTCATAGCATTCCAGATTTACCTTCCAACTGCCTGCAAAAATTTTGTCATCGCCGCGCAGGCGGGAATCCAGGAAAACGGTGCAATTCGGGGTACTGGAATTTTCACAATATCTGCTTTAACCGAATGCTTGACCAACCCGCTGCAAGCCACAGCGGCAAGGTTGAATCTGTTTTCACCAGCAGCAGGCGCTGCATCAACGGCTCCAGCAGCGTCAGGTCGGGGTTGGCCAGCAGGATGTAGTGCGATTGTTCGTCTGCACCTGCTTGTTCGTTGGGCATCAGCTGGCCTACCCAGTCGAGCTCCAGCAGAACGCCCAACACACTTTCCAGTTGCAATACATCAATTTGCAAAGCCGCTGCCAGGCTTGATGCACTGCAGCCCCGGTTACTGGTTGCCTTGACACTGTTCAGCCGCTGAAGCACCTCGACTGCGAGTTGAAACTGCCAGCCATGGCCGCCGCCGCGCCGAGCCACCCCGGCCAGCAAACTGGGCAGATAGGCCGCAATCACAGCCCCCATCAGCACAATCACCCAGGCCACATAAATCCAGACCAGCAAAATCGGCAGGGTGGCAAACGCACCGTAAATCATTGAATAGGTGGGCACGCTGCTCAGGTACAAAGCCAGCGCTTTTTTAGCGACTTCAATGCCTGCTGCTGCAAACACACCACCCGCCCAGGCATGCGACCATTTCACATAGGTGTTGGGCACATAGCGGTACAGCGCCGCCAGGCCAGCAGCCACCAGCAATAACTGAAACACACCGAGAAGAAACCGCAAGCTGAATGGCAACGTGCCGACCAGCCCACTGGTAGCTGCCACAACTGCTGCGCTCAAGGCCAGACTGGCCCCCAACAGCACTGGCCCCAGCGTGATGGCAGACCAGTAAATAAGGACGCGCTGGGTAAAAGGGCGCACTTTTTTAACCCGCCAGATACTGTTGAGGGTTCGGTCAATCGTCAAAATCAAAGCGATTGCAGTGACCAGCAAAATGCTTAAACCGGCGACGCCCAGCTTGCTGGCCTGCTTGCTGAACTGGGTTAAATAGCCCAACACCTGTCGGGCAATGTTGTCAGGGATCAAACTGTCAACCAGCCAGCCTTGCAGCGCGCCCTGCATTTTTGAAAACATCGGGAAAGCAGTAAACACGGCGAGTGCCACAGTAAAAAACGGCACCAATGCAATGGTGGTGGTAAACGTCAGGCTGCTGGCCGTCAGGCCCATGCGGTCTTCACGAAAGCGGGCTCTCAGTGTGTGCAATGTGCCTTGCCAGGGGAAACACTTGAGGTCAGCCCAAAAGACTTGCAATCGTTGTTGTAAATTCATCCCCGGTATCATGCCCCAGAGTTTCGCAATCTACATATGAACAAAGCAAATCAAATTGACACCATTCGCTGGACTGCAGCTGCCAGCCTGTTTGGCCTGATTGTGTTGGGCGTGTTGTGGGAGATGGTGCTGGCACCGATTCGCCCCGGTGGCTCGCTGTTGGCGCTGAAAGTGTTGCCGCTGATTTTGCCTCTGGCGGGTGTTTTAAAAAACCGCATGTACACCTACCGCTGGTTAAGCCTTTTGGTGTGGTTGTACTTTACCGAAGGCGTAGTGCGCGCCTGGAGCGACAAGCCGCCCAGTAATTATTTGGCCATGATTGAAGTGGTGCTGTGCCTGGTGCTGTTTGTGGCTTGCACGTTGCATGTCAAGGTGAGGTTTAAAGGTATTGCGAAGCTGCCGAAGGGCAGTTATTAAACAGTTACAAGGACATCAAGGATGCCTGCCCTGTATTTGAGTCAGCTTATTTATTGTCTGCCCAAGCAGCACAGTACTGGCAATCATCACCCTTCATGACCAATTCAAATTAAGCTTGCGATGCGAGGTGGCATAGTCCCGCAAATACAGGTTAATAAAGCTCTGGTACGGAATGCCAGCATCTTGCGATATGGATTTGAAATAGCTGATCGATTCTTCGTCAAGACGAATCGTGATTTGTTTTTTGAGTTGGGCTGCATAGGGGTTCTATCTGGCAGCTGTGAAGTCATAGTCTTTGCGCATAGGACACCTTTCTACGGATGGGATTTGGACTCTTTGGCGTCGCCTTTGCGGGCTGTGGGCAATTTCGCAGAGCCATGACGCCGCGAGCAATTGCTTACACCCAAGCGCGCTACCCAACCCAACGCCGCGCGTTGTGCCACAACTGCATCCAGGGGCTGTGCGCTGCTGCATCCAGCGGTGTCCAGCTCATTTGAATATTGCGAAAAACGCGTTCGGGGTGCGGCATCATGGCTGTGAAGCGACCGTCTGCTGTAGTGACTGCTGTTAATCCGCCGGGGCTGCCGTTGGGGTTGGCTGGGTAGCTTTCTGTTGGCTGGCCGTGGTTGTCGGTAAAGCGCATGGCGGCTATGGCCTGGCCTCTATTGCCGCGCCCTCCGCGTGAGGCCTCGAAATTGGCAAAGCCTTCGCCGTGCGCAACTGCTATCGGCAAGCGGCTGCCAGCCATGCCTTTGAAAAACAGGCTGGGTGAATCGAGTACTTCGACCTGGCTTAATCGCGCTTCAAAACGCTCGCTCTGGTTGGTGGTAAAGCGTGGCCAGGCCTGGGCACCGGGGATGATATTGGCAAGCTCGGCGAACATCTGGCAGCCGTTGCACACGCCCAAGCCGAAGGTGTCCTGCTGTGCAAAAAACTTTGAAAATTGATCAGCCAATGCGGGGTTAAATGTGATCGACCGTGCCCAACCAATGCCTGCGCCCAATGTGTCGCCATAACTGAAACCGCCGCACGCAACCACGCCTTTGAAGTCGGCCAGATTGGCCCTGCCGGTTTGCAGGTCGGTCATGTGAACGTCGTACGCTTCAAAACCTGCCTGGGTGAAGGCGTAGGCCATTTCGATGTGGGAGTTGACGCCTTGTTCGCGGAGGATGGCTACTTTGGGTTTGGAGAGGTTCAATGCCGGGGCTGAGATGAGTTCGGGGATGCCCCGTCTTGCAGACCGCGGGTCAGTCTGAGCCTGACCCTCTTCACGCTGCCCAGAAGCGCTCAAGCGCTCCTGGAGCCGCAGCGTGAAGCCCCTGCCCTCCCCCGGAAGGGGAGGGAGAAAAATGTGCAGACCAGGATCGGCTAGATTGCCCACCCCCGCATGCTCCGCATCCGCCCCCACCGGGTTGTCGCGCTGCTGGCAAATCTTCCAGCTCACTGAGTCCCACACCTGGTGCAAATCTTGCAGTTTGGCTTTGAACACGGCCTTGGTGTCGCGCCAGATTTGCACCTCACCTTTGCCCACGCTGAGTTGTGAATGCTCGGGCCGGGTCTTGCCAATGAAGTGGCTGAATTTGCTCAAGCCATGTTCGCGCAGCGTTTGCATGACTTCATTGCGAATGGCGGTGCTGACCTGAATTACCGCACCCAGCTCTTCATTGAACAGGGCTTTTAACGTCAGCTCTTCGCGCCGCACGCTCATTTGCCCTGCCCAATTTTTGCTGTCGCCGACTTCCATGCGGCTGTCGGTGATGCCGTCGCCTTCGACCAGCAGCATGTCAATGTTCAGCGCGACCCCAACGTTGCCAGCAAACGCCATTTCGCACACACATGCAAACAGGCCGCCGTCGCTGCGGTCGTGGTAGGCCATGAGTTGGTTTTTAGCTCTGAGTGCGTTGATCGCATTGACCAGATTGACGAGGTCTTTGGCATCGTCCAGGTCTGGCACATCGCCGTCCTCAACGTTCAATGTTTGCGCCAGAATGCTGCCGCCCATGCGGTGTTGGCCTTTGCCCAAGTCAATCAGAATCAATGTGGTGTCTGCCTCGTCGCTGTTGATCTGCGGCGTTAATGTGCCGCGCACATCAGCCAATGTGGCAAAGGCGCTGACGATGAGCGACACCGGTGACGTGACTTTTTTACTCTCAGCGCCGTCAGTCCACGTGGTGCGCATCGACAGCGAATCTTTGCCGACCGGAATCGATATGCCCAACGCCGGGCATAGATCCATCCCCACGGCTTTGACGGTTTCAAACAGCGCGGCATCTTGCCCCGGCTCGCCACACGCAGCCATCCAGTTGGCCGACAGCTTGACGCGCGGCAAATCAATCGGCGCAGCCAGCAGGTTGGTGATGGCTTCAGCAACAGCCATGCGGCCTGATGCAGCTGCATTTGTCACGGCCAGCGGTGTGCGCTCGCCCATGGCCATCGCCTCGCCGGCGAAGCCCTGGTAGTCAGCCAGTGTTACCGCGCAGTCGGCCACTGGCACCTGCCACGGGCCAACCATCTGGTCACGGTGCGTGAGGCCGCCAACAGTGCGGTCGCCGATGGTGATTAAAAAGCGTTTTGACGCGACTGTGGGGTGGCTTAAAACGTCAATCGCGCTTTTTTGCAGGTCAATGCCCGCTAGGTCGATGGGCTTAATGCTGTGCTGGACAGATGTGACGTCTCGGTGCATTTTGGGCGGCTTGCCTAAAAGCACGTTCATCGGCATGTTGACGGGGACACCCTCACCCCAGCCCTCTCCCAAAGGCAGAGGGAGTAAGGCATCTTTCTCTCCCGCGAGCGGGAGAGGGAGCAACTCGGGGAGTGAGTTTGAATTGCCCCCTCTCCCATTGAGGGGAGAGGGTTGGGGTGAGGGCTCCCCAGCATCCGTCACCACCAAATCCCGCTCTTCAGTCGCCACACCCACTACCGCAAACGGACACCGCTCCCGCTCACAAAACGCAGTGAACTGCGCCAGCGACTCCGGCGCAATCGCCATCACGTAGCGCTCCTGGCTTTCGTTGCTCCAGATTTCCTTCGGGCTCAGTCCGCTTTCTTCCAGCGGCACAGCACGCAAATCAAACCTTGCGCCACGCCCCGCATCGTTTGTCAGTTCAGGAAAAGCGTTTGACAGGCCACCTGCGCCCACGTCGTGAATTGCCAGAATCGGGTTGCCGCTACCGGAGGGGCCGCCATTGGTGCCTAGCTGCGCGCACTGGTTGATCACCTCTTGCGCGCGCCGCTCAATCTCGGGGTTGCCGCGCTGTACTGAATCAAAATCCAGACTGGCTGCATTGGTACCTGTGGCCATGGAGCTGGCAGCGCTGCCGCCCATGCCAATCCGCATGCCCGGCCCGCCGAGCTGGATCAGCAGCGTGCCAGCCGGGAACAAAATCTTCTTCGTCAGCCCGGCATCAATCGTGCCGACACCGCCAGCAATCATGATCGGCTTGTGATAACCCCAGCGCTGGCCGCGCACGGTTTGCTCGTATTCCCGAAAGTAGCCGCAAAGGTTGGGACGGCCAAACTCATTGTTGAATGCAGCGCCGCCCAGCGGGCCTTCCGTCATGATTTGCAGCGGGCTGGCAATGTGGTCTGGCTTGCCATAGGACGTATCAAACAGCCTGGATACCGTGAACCCCGTCAAACCTGCCTTGGGTTTGGAGCCACGCCCGGTGGCGCCTTCATCGCGTATCTCGCCGCCTGCGCCAGTCGATGCGCCGGGAAATGGCGAGATCGCCGTGGGATGGTTGTGCGTTTCCACTTTCATCAGCACATGGGTCAGTACGTCGTCTGATTCGCTATATATTTGATAGCTGCTTGCGCGCATATTACGCTGGCTAGAGGCCGATCTGGCATTGAAAACCTGCCTTTTTGAGCCCTCCATGACCGATGCGTTGTCTGAATACGCCACCACCGTGTGCTGCGGATTTAACTTCTCGGTGTTGCGGATCATGCCGAACAAACTGAGCGGCTGCGGCACGCCGTCAATCGTGAAGTCGGAGTTGAAAATTTTGTGGCGGCAATGCTCGCTGTTGGCCTGGGCAAACATCATCAGCTCAACGTCGGTCGGGTTGCGTTGGAGTTGCGTAAACGCGTTGACCAGATAGTCAATTTCATCCACAGCAAGTGCCAGGCCAAACTCGGTGTTGGCCGTTTCAAGCGCAGCTTGTCCGCCCGCCAGCACGTCAATGGTTTGTAGCGGCGCTGCTTGCAATTCTGTGAACAAGCCAGCGGCCTGCGAACGGTCAGCCAGCATGCTCTCGGTCATGCGGTCATGCAACAGCGTTGCAACCTGCACACGTTGGCCGTCAGTCAGAGCAGCCTTGCCAAACAGGCCAGACTTCAACGTCACGTGGTACTCGGTGATGCGTTCAATCCGCTTGACCGCCAGCCCGCAGTTGCGCGCAATGTCAGTGGCTTTGGACGCCCACGGAGAAACGGTTCCCAAGCGGGGCGACACAATGAAAATAACTTCAGAGAACTTTTTGCCAATTGGCGCAGGGCATGGCTCGCCGTAGCTGAGAAGTGCTGCCAGCTGGTTTTTTTGCTCTGTCGTGGGTGGTAGCTCAGTTGCTGCCAGGTGCACGTAGTGGGCGCTGACGCCTGTGATTTTGCTGTCAATGGCCTGCAGTTTTGGTAGTAGCTGTTGGGCGCGAAAGCTGCTGAGAGCAGAGATTGGCGTGTTGGCAGGGCCAACGCCCTCAAAAGTAGTCAGGTGCAATGTCACGGTGTGGTGGCCTGTGGAAAATATGGAAGCAGAACGCAAATTTTACCCTTGCACCCGCGCTGCGCAGGGCTGCTTGGGCGGTGGGATAATCGAGCCATGACGATTACCTACAAAGACGCCGCAGGCATTGAAGGCATGCGCCTGGCAGGCAAACTGGCCTCGGAAGTGCTGGACTATTTGACCCCGCACATTGTGCCGGGCTTGACAACCAACGACATTGATCGCCTGGCGCATGACTACATGACCCAGGTGCAGCACACCATTCCCGCCACGCTGGGCTACCAGCCACAGGGCTATGCGGCCTACCCCAAATCGCTTTGCACATCTGTCAATCATCAGGTTTGCCACGGCATACCGAACGACAAGCCGCTTAAAAAAGGCGACATTGTCAATGTGGATGTGACGGTGATAAAAGACGGTTGGCATGGCGACACCAGCCGCATGTTTTTGGTGGGTGACTGCTCGATTGCTGCCAAACGGCTTTGCACCATCACGTTTGAGGCTATGTGGCAAGGCATCATGCGCGTCAAGCCGGGTATTCGGCTGGGGGATATTGGTTTTGCAATCCAGCAGTTTGCCGAGCGGCAGGGCTTTTCCATCGTGCGTGAGTTTTGCGGCCACGGCATCGGCACCAAGTTTCATGAAGACCCGCAGGTGTTGCACTACGGCAAGCCGGGCACGCTTGAAGAACTCAAACCCGGCATGATTTTTACCATTGAGCCGATGATCAACGCGGGCAAACGCGACATCAAGGACGGGCCAGAGAAAGACGGCTGGTCCATCGTCACGCGTGACCATTCATTGTCTGCCCAGTGGGAGCACACCGTATTGGTAACCGAGACAGGCTACGAGGTGTTGACGATGTCTGCAGGCAGCCCGCCAACGCCGGCGTTTGTACCTGTACCGGTGCCTGAATCGGTAGCCGCTTAATTCAGACCCTGCATGCCGCAACTGGCCTTGACACGCGAGCAATACCGCAGCGGTAAAAGTGCTCTGTTCGACTCTCTGGCTACCTCGGGGGCATCAACTCGCGGCATTCGGGGCATGCTGCAAAAGCTGGCCAAACACACCGACATCACTCTGCAAAAACTGTGGCTGCTGGCAGACTTTGCACCCGATGCCTGCCTGGTAGCAGTGGGCGGCTACGGCCGCGGTGAGCTGTTTCCGCACTCCGATGTAGACGTGCTGCTTTTGCTGCCAGATGACAGTGCGGTTGATAACAACACCGACTTGAAAGCGAAGATTGAGCAGTTCATCAGCAACTGCTGGGACAGCGGTCTGGAGATTGGCTCCAGCGTACGGACGGCATCCCAATGCACTGAAGAAGCCGCTAAAGATGTCACCGTGCAAACCTCGCTGATGGAGGCACGTCTGGTCATTGGCGACCAAAAAAGCTTTGACGATCTGAAGGCGCAGCTGGCCAGCGTGATGAACGCCAAAGCATTTTTTATTGCCAAAACACTGGAGCTTCGCCAGCGGCACAACAAGTTTGAAGACACGCCCTATGCGCTGGAGCCCAACTGCAAGGAATCTCCCGGCGGTTTGCGAGATTTGCAGGTTATTTTGTGGGTCGCGCAAGCGGCGGGTCTGGGCAACAGCTGGGACGAGCTGGCCAAAAACGGCTTGGCCACCGCCTTTGAAGTCAGGCAGATCAAAGCCAATGAAGCCTTGCTGAATCTTGTCCGCGCCCGATTGCATTTGCTGGCAGGCAGGCGTGAAGACCGCCTGGTGTTTGACTTGCAAACCGCCGTGGCTGAATCGTTCAAATACACCAGCAAGATCGATGTGAATGGCAAGTTGCAGCGCCGCGCAAGCGAGGCACTGATGCGACGCTATTACTGGGCAGCCAAGGCAGTGACGCAGCTCAACCAGATTTTGCTGCTGAATATTGAAGAGCGCTTGAGCCCGGTCAGCTACCCGCTACCGGCCATCAACCAGCGTTTTTTAGACAACGCGGGCATGATTGAAGTGGCCAGCGACGACCTGTATATTCGCAATCCGCATGCGATTCTTGAGACCTTTTTGTTGTACGAGACCACAATTGGTATCAAGGGTTTGTCAGCCCGCACGCTGCGCGCGCTTTACAACGCACGCGGCGTAATGACTGCCAAATTTCGTGCTGATCCTGTCAACCGCAGCACCTTCCGGCAAATCCTGCAGCAGCCTGAAGGCATTACCCACGCGATGCGGCTGATGAACCAGACGTCGGTGCTGGGCCGCTATTTGTGGGTGTTCAGAAAAATCGTCGGGCAAATGCAGCATGACCTTTTTCATGTGTACACGGTAGACCAGCACATCCTGATGGTGCTGAGGAATGTACGGCGATTCTTCATGGCCGAGCATTCGCACGAATACCCAATGTGCTCGCAACTTGCCGCAGGCTGGGACAAGCCGTGGATTTTGTACATTGCCGCCCTGTTTCATGACATTGCCAAAGGGCGCGGCGGCGACCATTCCGATTTGGGTCGCAGGGAAGTACGCGTGTTTTGCAGGCAGCATGACATTGCGATTGAAGACGCGAAACTGGCAGAGTTTTTGGTTGGTGAACACCTGAGCATGAGCCGCATCGCACAAAAAGAAGACTTGAGCGACCCGGAAGTGATTGCAGCATTTGCCAAACGCGTGGGCAATGAGCGCTACCTGACAGCGCTGTATCTGCTGACGGTGGCCGACATACGCGGCACCAGCCCAAAAGTCTGGAACGCCTGGAAGGGCAAGCTGCTTGAAGACCTGTACCGCTACACGCTGCGTGTACTCGGCGGCCGCGCGCCTGATGCTGATGCAGAGGTAGAAGCCCGCAAACGCGAGGCATTGACCACGCTGGCCCTGCACGCCGAACCGTTTGAGGCACACAAAGCGTTGTGGGCAACGCTGGATGTGAGCTACTTCATGCGCCATGATGCGAGTGATATTGCCTGGCATGCCAGAGCACTGTCCCGCCACGTCGGCAAGGAAAAATCGCATGTAAGGGCGATAGTGCGGGCTCGCCGTTCATCGGCCGGTGAAGGCATGCAGGTGCTGGTGTACACGCCCGATGCACCCGATTTGTTCGCGCGTATTTGCGGCTACTTTGACCAGGCCAACTTCAGCATTCTGGATGCCAAAATCCATACCGCCAAAAACGGTTACGCGCTGGACACTTTCCAGGTCATCAGCCCTGACCTGGACGACGAGCACAACCACTTCAGGGAGCTGGCTGCGATGGTCGAAGCCGACCTTGTCCGCACATTGACCCAGCCCGGTTCCCTGCCTGACCCCAGCATGGGCCGCGTGTCACGGCGGGTCAAAAGCTTTCCGATTGCACCGCGCGTTGACCTGCGCCCCGACGAAAAAGCCCAGCGCTGGCTGCTCAGCGTATCAGCCAGCGACCGCGTCGGGCTGCTGTACCTGATAGCCCGAATCCTCGCCAAACACCGCATCAATCTGCAACTCGCCAAAGTCACAACGCTGGGCGAGCGGGTAGAAGACACATTTTTGATTGATGGGCCAGAGCTACAGCAGAACCGGGCGCAGATTGCTATTGAAACGGAGTTGCTGGCGGCGTTGAACGCGTGATAGGTAGCTTGAATCCGAAAGTGACCCAGCTTGTATAAAACGTGCCGGATAACACCGTTCCTTACCAAACCGTTCAAATACCGAATGTATAATGCATCTACAATTTGCCTATGATTAGTTCTGACGATGCCAAGCGCAAATCCAATATCAAAAAGCACGGATTTGACTTCGCAGGCAGTGAAAAGGTGTTTGAGGGTTTTACGATTACTCGTGAAGACGACGGTTACAACGAACTGCGGTTGCAGACTTTGGGGCTTATGAATGGTGTCGTAGTATTTATTGTTCATGCCCCACGCGGCGACGTTGACCACATTATTTCAATCAGAAAAGCAGAAAAGCATGAAGAACGCATCTACTGGCAAAACTTCCCCACCTGACCCGGACAGCCCAAAGACGAAGGTGGCAGATTGGGATGGTGCCGTCATGAAGCAGGCAGGCGTTGAGGTCGGGCGTGTTAAAACGCGTGGGCCAAACACCAAACCGCTGAAAGAGCAAGTCGCCGTGCGCTACAGCCCAGACGTGTTGGCAGCTTTTCGCGCAACAGGCTCTGGCTGGCAAACGCGTATGAATGACGCGTTAAAAGACTGGTTGCGTACGCATTCTTTGAGTTAAGAATCAGGATTAGGGAAGCGCTGAATAAGTCCTTGCGGATGGGCGACAGCCGGATCGGGATGGGCTGCAAGGAAAATTTTGCAGCCAAATAGCTGGCTATTTGCAAGAAATTTGACGCCGCAGAC
>JAYUVG010000169.1:0-5130 GCA_043754255.1 Polaromonas sp.
CTGGACATTGCCGCTTCGCGGTTTGGCCGACCGTCTCATTTCGTGACCCGCCAGCAGGCACGGTTGATGTCGCATCAGCAGCGCCTTAAGCACGCCCAAAGCGCACTGGCAAGTCGTCATTTGAATCGCCTTAGTACCCTCAAAGCCCGCTTTACCCAGGCCATGAAGGGCAGCTTGGCGCAGCGCCAGGGCAAGCTTGACAACGCCCGCATGCGGCTTGAATTGCTGAATCCGCAACTGGTGCTGCAGCGGGGTTATGCCTTGCTGTCAACACTTGATGACACGGCAATCACCCGTGTAACCCAGACGCAAACCGGGCAGGCGCTTCGCGCTACCCTGATGGACGGACAGGTCGATATAACCGTGGCAAGTCCACGTCTGATTTAATTTTTACAATAGTTCTGGTAAGCTTTTCAGCTCATGTGTTCAGCTTCCCGAACCATCCAATTTCCCACAACCGGTATAAATTTCTAGAAAGAAAACAATGGAACATCAATTGCCCCCACTGCCTTACGCCATCGATGCGCTGGCTCCCAACTACAGCCAGGAAGCCTTTGAATTCCACCATGGCAAACACCACAACGCTTATGTCGTCAATCTGAACAACCTGCAAAAAGGCACTGAATTTGAAGCCATGTCGCTGGAAGAAATCATCAAAAAATCAAGCGGTGGTGTGTACAACAATGCTGCGCAGGTCTGGAACCATACATTCTTCTGGAGCTGCATGAAGCCCGCCGGTGGTGGTGAGCCGTCTGGCGCGCTGGCTGCGGCCATCAACGCCAAGTTTGGCTCTTACGCCGCCTTCAAAGAAGCATTTGTCAAGTCCGCTGTGGGCAATTTTGGTTCTGGCTGGACATGGCTGGTCAAAAAAGCCGACGGCTCGGTGGATATCGTCAACACCGGCCCTGCAGGCACACCGCTGACCACGGCTGACAAGGCATTGATGACTGTTGATGTGTGGGAGCACGCCTACTACATTGACTATCGCAACGCGCGTCCAAAGTTTGTTGAAACGTATCTGGCAAATCTGGTGAACTGGAACTTTGCCGAGGCTAATTTTGCCTGATCGGTTTGATGACTGAAAAAAGCCGGCGAGATTGCCGGCTTTTTTATTTTTGAACCTGAAACATCGGGCCCTGCAGCCGGCTGCCAGCCTTGATACCTTTTTTGGCGAACCAGCCTTTGTTCATTTCCAGTACATAGCGCACAGGCTGGATAGAACAGTGCCCATCAAGCACCAGCGGCTTCATGTCTTCGATGTTGGCAATCGTGCCGTCATCCAGAACAAAGGCGGCGCTCAATGGAATAAGGGTGTTTTTCATCCAGAAACACTGCTGTGCGGGCCGGTCAAAAACAAAAATCATGCCTTCGTGCTGCGGCATGTCTTTGCGAAACATCAACCCGATCTGGCGTTGCTCTGGCGTTGCCGCAACCTGCACATCCATACGGTGCATGCCCGCTGTCAGCCTGGTGCGCTCCAGATTCAATTGCGGCGCATCCTGCGCCCTGGCAGGCAGCACAGCCAGCAGAACAGCGCTTAAAAAAATGCCTTTGATGGTTAGTTGCATTGAAGATTTTAGAAAAGCAGACAGTTACAAGTGAGTTGTGTTGAATTCATCCGTTCAAAGCATAGTCTCGTTGCCTTGGTTATGCATGCTGAAGCCAAAAAAAATACCCGCACAGGGCGGGTATTTTTAAGAGCAAGTTGCTGATTACTGACCGGCTGGCTTGACATCAGCCTTCATGTCAGCTTTGGCCATTGGCTTGGCAGCAGCTTTTTCCTTTTTGGCCATTGCGGCTTTTTCTTTCTTGGCAGCTTTTGCAGCAGCGCGCTCTTCCTTGGTCATGTTGGCTTTGGAGCCAGCTTTGGGCATTGGCTTGGACTCAGGCGTAGCCACTGGACCGTTGACGGTAGAAGTTGCAGGGGCGCCACCGGGCATCGCCGCTGTCTTTGCACCGGTTGTAGGAGCATTGGCAACAGGGGCGTTGACAGTAGCGGTTGCTGGAGCAGCAGCACCGGGCGCCATAACTGCTGGCTTGGAAATCGGCGAAGGTGAGTTGCCAGCTGGGCCATTGACGGCAGCAGGAGCACCTGTGTGTGAAGCGGCGAATGCGCCAACAACAAACAGGCTGGAAATCAGGGCAGCGAGAATTTTGTTCATTTGAAGGTTCCTAAAATATGGGTTACGGAGAAATTACCCCGATTTTTTCGGAGGCCTACCCGTAACGACAGCGCTTTGCGATCGGTTGACACCCACGGTCAATCTTTTCATCCTGATGCATTTGCGGCTAAAATTTTGCAAATCGCAGCTAAAGGAAATGCAGCTGCTTTCGATTCATTCACATTTTGCTGTTGGAGATTTTTAAGACATGTACAAACACATTCAGATTCCTGCGCAGGGTCAGAAAATCACTGTCAACGCCGACAATTCGCTGAACGTTCCTGACGAGCCCGTCATTCCCTTCATTGAAGGCGATGGAACCGGCCAGGACATCACACCCGTCATGCTCAAAGTGGTGGACGCAGCGGTTGCCAAAGCTTACGGCGGCAAGAAAAAAATCCACTGGATGGAAGTTTATGCAGGCGAAAAGTCCACCAAAGTTTACGGCCCGGATGTCTGGCTGCCAGAAGAGACCCTGCATGCGGTGCGCGACTATGTGGTGTCCATCAAAGGCCCGCTGACAACGCCGGTTGGCGGCGGCATTCGCAGCCTGAACGTGGCGATGCGCCAGGAACTTGATTTGTACGTTTGCTTGCGACCCATCCAGTACTTTAAGGGCGTTCCATCTCCCGTGAAAGAGCCGCACAAGACCAACATGGTGATCTTCCGTGAAAATTCGGAAGACATTTACGCTGGCATTGAGTTTGAATCAGGCAGCGACAAGGCCAAAAAACTCATCAAGTTTTTGCAAGACGAGATGGGTGTCAAGAAAATCCGTTTTCCTGAAACCTCCGGTATTGGCATCAAGCCAGTTTCCAGCGAAGGTACCGAGCGCCTGATGCGCAAGGCGATTCAGTACGCAATTGACAATGACAAACCCAATGTGACGATTGTTCACAAGGGCAACATCATGAAGTACACCGAGGGCGGCTTCAGGGATTGGGCCTATGCGCTGGCGCAAAAGGAATTTGGCGCCGAGCTGGTTGACGGCGGCCCATGGTGCACGTTTAAAAATCCAAAAACTGGTAAAGAAATCATCGTCAAGGACGTGATTGCCGATGCGTTTTTGCAGCAAATTTTGCTTCGCCCGTCTGAGTATTCAGTGGTGGCTACGCTCAATTTGAACGGCGACTACATATCTGATGCGCTGGCTGCTCAGGTCGGCGGCATCGGCATTGCACCCGGTGCCAATTTGTCTGACACCGTGGCCTGCTTTGAAGCGACGCACGGAACCGCCCCCAAATATGCTGGCAAGGATTATGTCAATCCAGGCTCAGAGATTTTGTCGGCTGAAATGATGCTGCGCCACATGGGCTGGTTCGAAGCAGCTGACCTGATCATCAGCTCAATGGAAAAATCCATCGCATCCAAAAAAGTGACCTACGACTTTGCCCGCCTGATGGAAGGTGCAACGCAGGTCAGTTGCTCCGGTTTTGGCCAGGTGATGATTGAGAATATGTAAATCGTCCTTATTTGCACAGAATGCAACAACCGCCCGGGGCTTGCCCTGAGGCGGTTTTTTTACAGGCAGCATTTGAGCCTGTTCGCGAAAAACCTGTAGTGATGGCTAGAATGAAATGTATGGCGACCAAAACCCCAAGAGCTCCTGCACAGCCCAGCGTTCCCGTTTACAAGCCTGAAAATGACGATGGCGGCACGGTGCTGCTCGAGCGTCGCCCACAAAAAACCAAGCCGCCGCAGATGTATCAGGTGGTGGTCTTGAATGACGACTACACACCGATGGAATTTGTGGTGATGGTGATTCAGGAGTTTTTCAACAAAGACCGCGAAACCGCTACCCAGATCATGCTGAAAATTCACCTGGACGGCAAAGGTGTTTGTGGTGTGTTTTCAAAAGACGTGGCTGCTACCAAGGTTGATCAGGTTGCAGAAGCAGCCCGAAAACATGGTCACCCCTTGCAGTGCGTGAGTGAACCCCTTGAATAAACTGATTCGAAGAGCCTATTGAAATGCAGGAATCAGTCGCCAATATTTGTAGTCAGATTGTTCGTTAAATTAGCTGGTCCAAAGGATACCCAATGATTGCCCAGGAATTAGAAGTCAGCTTGCACATGGCCTTTGTTGAAGCACGTCAACAGCGCCATGAATTTATCACTGTCGAGCATTTGCTGTTGGCCCTGCTCGACAACCCCAGCGCTGCTGAAGTCTTGAAGGCATGCTCAGCCAATGTTGATGATTTGCGCAAGGCGTTGAGCAATTTCATCAAGGACAACACGCCGCAGGTTGCGGGCACTGATGACGTTGACACACAGCCTACGCTGGGTTTTCAGCGCGTGATTCAACGTGCCATCATGCATGTCCAGTCTACTGGCAACGGCAAAAAAGAAGTGACCGGCGCCAATGTGCTGGTCGCCATTTTTGGCGAAAAAGATTCGCACGCGGTGTACTACCTGCACCAGCAGGGCGTGACGCGTCTGGACGTCGTTAATTTTATTGCCCACGGCATTAAAAAGAGCGACCCGCCCGAGCCTGCAAAAGCTGGCGAAAGTGCTGCTGAAAACGAAGAAGCTGGCGCGGAGAAAAACGAAAAGCAATCCCCACTGGAGCAGTACACCCAAAACCTGAACCAGCTGGCCAAAGACGGCAAGATTGACCCACTGATTGGTCGGCATTTTGAAGTCGAGCGGGTGATTCAAATCTTGTGCCGCCGCCGTAAAAACAATCCGCTGCTGGTGGGTGAAGCCGGCGTTGGCAAGACCGCGATTGCCGAGGGCCTGGCCTGGCGCATCACGCAGAAAGACGTACCTGAAATCTTGGCTGAGGCGCAGGTTTATTCGCTCGACATGGGCGCGCTGCTGGCTGGCACCAAATACCGGGGTGACTTTGAGCAGCGCCTGAAAGGTGTGCTCAAGTCGCTCAAAGACAAGCCCAATGGCATCTTGTTCATTGACGAAATCCACACGCTGATCGGTGCGGGTGCAGCTTCTGGCGGTACGCTGGACGCGTC
>JAYUVG010000170.1:0-21765 GCA_043754255.1 Polaromonas sp.
GGCGCGGCTGGCGCGGCTGGCGCGGCTGCCATGCCTGGCCCGGCTGCCATTCAACCAGAGCCTGCGCTGCGCCTCAAAGAGTCGTCCATGCTGTCTGAAAAGATTTCAGACGATGAAGCCAGCAAAATGCCCACGTTTGTTTTTGGCGACCGCCTGTCGGGACGCCCCGACCTGGAAACGGTGCTGGACGGCAATGCTGAACTGCGCCGCGGCTCAAAATCAATGCACGCTGACCGCATTGAGTTTTACCAGCCTGACGACACCTTGAAAGCGCGCGGAAAAGTGCGCATCAACAGCAACGGCAACCAGTTCAGCGGCACAGAACTCACTATCAAGCTGGACACCTTTGAAGGCGTTTTTGAGCAGCCAAGTTACCGGTTTTTGTCCAATGGCGGCAATGGCAGTGCCAGGCGGATCGACTTTGTCAGCGACAAGGTTTTAATTGCCCGCGACGCAAGCTACACGACGTGTGAGCGCACCAATGAAGCAAGCTGGCAACCCGCCTGGGTGATCACTGGCAGCAGCTTCAAGTTCGACCAGGAGGAAGAAACCGGCACGGCAACGGGCGCTGTGCTGCGCTTTAAAGGCGTGCCCATCCTGGCCTTTCCGTCTTTCAGTTTCCCGCTAAGTGACAAGCGCAAATCGGGCTTGTTGCCGCCGACTTTTAACGTTGACAGCGTCAGCGGCTTGATGGTCGAGCAGCCGTATTACTTCAACATTGCGCCCAATCGCGATGCCACGCTGACGCCGGTTGTCATGAGCAAGCGCGGCATTGGACTGGGCGGCGAATACCGCTTTTTGGAGCGTGACTATGCAGGTCGCCTGCGGGCCAACTACATGCTCAATGACAGGCTGCGTGACACTGATCGCTGGTCTTATTCATTACAGCAAAACGGGACTTTGAAAACCAGCCTGCCAGCGGTGGGCGATGTAAGTGTTGGCCTGAATCTGAACCGCGTCAGCGACAACAATTACTGGCAGGATTTCCCGCGCAACAACGCCACGCTGACCCAGCGACTGCTGGCCAACGAAGTCAATGCCAACTGGAGCAAGGGGTATTTTTCAAGCAGTCTGCGGGCTCTGAAATGGCAAACCCTGCAAGACCCGTTGTCACCGATCGTGCCGCCCTACGACAGGCTGCCGCAGATATCGGCGGCGTATACCCGCAGCAATGTTCCGATTGCTGGTCAAAAAGGCTTTGACTGGTCAGTGTCGGGAGACTTCACCCGGTTTGCGGCGGACAGCACGCTGACCTTGCAACCCAATGCAGACCGGGCTGTGGCAATAGCGCGCATCAGTCGCCCGTTTATCACCCCCGGCTGGTACGTCACGCCCAAAGTGCAGCTGCATGCCACCAGCTATAAATTCAGTGCGCCGCTGGCCAATGCAGACAGCACTACAACGCGGGTGGTTCCCACCTTAAGTCTGGACAGTGGTTTGCAGTTTGAACGCAGCACCAGTTACTTTGGCCGCAGCTTCACGCAAACGCTGGAGCCCCGGGCTTTTTACGTGCGCACGCCGTACCGTGAACAAAACCTGCTTCCCAATTACGATTCTGGTCTGAACGACTTTAATTTCGCCACTGTCTTTACAGAAAATTCATTCGTTGGCAACGACCGCATTGCTGATGCCAATTTGCTGACACTGGGTGCAACGTCGCGGCTGATTCATCCTGATACCGGCGCTGAAGTGGCGCGCTTTGGCATTGCCCAGCGGCTGCGGTTTGCTGACCAGCGCGTTACTTTGCCGGGCGTTCTGCCCGTTACCGACCGCATCAGCGACGTATTGTTTGGCACCACCATCAACTGGCAGCCGCAATGGAGCTTTGATGGCACGGTGCAGTACAACCCCAAATTGGGCGTGTCCGAGCGTTCGACTTTTGGTGTTCGATACAACCCTGGTCCGTACCGCGTAGTCAGTGCAGCACTCAGGCGCCAGCGCGATGTCAGCAGTTCGGTAGACGTCGGCTGGCAGTGGCCTGTCAACGACCTGTGGGGTGACAAAGGCCAGGATTTGGGCGCTGGCCGCGGCCAGGGCGGCGGCAGAACCTATGCAGTAGGCCGGCTGAACTACAGCTTTCAGGACAAAAAACTGGTTGATGCCATATTGGGTTTTGAATACGATGGCTGCTGCTGGATCGGCCGGGTGGTGGTACAACGCTCGCAAAACACGTTGGCAGCATCCACCACACGAATCCTGTTTCAATTAGAGCTGGTGGGTTTTTCCCGTCTGGGTGTCAACCCGCTGCAAGTGCTCAAAAGCAATATTCCCCGCTACGAATTTCTGCGTGACCAAGTAACCGCGCCAAGCCGCTTTACCAAATATGACTAATACCTGCTCCTCCTGCTTTACACGCCGTTTTAATTTTTTGCCACAGGCGCTGGCCGGTTCGCTGGCGCTGGCTTTGCTGGTGTTGCCGAGCGCTGCGGTGTATGCACAAACCCTTCGTCCCTCCACCGGAATACAGCGGCTGCCTGCGCCGTCTTCAGCCAGCAGCGCCAATGCTTCGCAAAGGGTTCAACGCTCGGCGGATTACATCGTTGCAGTGGTTAATTCTGAACCTGTCACCAACAACGAGGTGCGCAGCAGCTTGCTCAGGGCTGAGCAGCAGCTGGCGCAGTCCGGCGGTGCCATGCCGCCGCGCTCTGAGCTGACCAGGCTGGTGCTTGAAAGGCTTATTTCCGACAAGGCGCAGTTGCAGGAAGCGCGCCAGTCTGGTCTGCGCATTGACGACAGCAGCATTGATGGTGCCGTGCAAAGCGTGGCGCAGCAAAACCAGATGTCAGTAGACGAGCTGAAAAAGCGGATGTTCTCCGATGGACTGACGTTTGGCAAGTTTCGTGAAAACCTGCGCGAAGAAATACTGGTGAGCCGGTTTCGCCAGCGCGAGGTGGAAGCGCGTGTCAGGATTTCTGACAGTGACATCGACCAGTTCTTGCGTGAGCAGGAAGGCGGCAATGACACTGCATCAATGGACATCAATCTGGCACAAATTTTAGTTGCGGTGCCTGAAAACGCCACGCCAGAGCGGACAGCGGCGTTGCTGGCCAAGGCACAACAAGCGGCCGAGCGTGCTCGCTCAGGCGCAGACTTTAGCCAGCTGGTCAGTGAGTTTTCTGAACCCGCAACTCGCAGTGCGGGTGGCCAGATGGGCCTGAGAAGCGCCGAACGTTATCCCGCGCTTTTTCTGGACGCCATCAAGTCCCTGCGCGCTGGCGGCATTGCCGGGCCGGTTCGCAGCGGCGCAGGCTTTCATGTGTTGAAAGTTCTTGAAATACGGCAAGCCGGTATGCCGGGTGTCAATGTCACCCAGACCCGCGCCCGCCATATTTTGCTGCGCGCATCGCCGCAACTGAGTGAAGCAGCGGCAACAAAAAAGCTTGTTGATTTGAGAAAACTGGTTGTCGATGGGCAGGATTTTGCAGCGCTCGCCAAGGCCAACAGCGACGATGGCTCAGCCGCCAGCGGCGGTGATCTGGGCTGGGCCAACCCCGGCGTGTATGTGCCTGAGTTTGAGCAGGTCATGAACAGTTTGGCCCCCGGCCAGATCTCCCAGCCACTGGTATCGCGTTTTGGCGTGCATTTGATTCAGGTGATGGAGCGCCGCGAAGCACAATTGACAACCCGCGAAATGCGCGAGCTGGCCAGAGCTGCCCTGCGCGAGAAAAAGCAGGAAGAAGCCTTCGCGCTGTGGGCGCAAGACGTTCGCGGCAGGGCGTATGTGGAGTATCGTGAACCGCCCCAGTAAGCCAGGCGTTTTGTGAAACACATTGCGCGTAAACGCTTCGGCCAGCATTTTCTGGTTGACCGCAGCATCATTGAAGACATTGTTCAGGCCATTGCTCCGCAGCCCGGCCAGGCCATGGTTGAAATCGGCCCCGGCCTGGGTGCGATGACCCAGCCACTGGTCGAGCGCCTGGGGCATTTGACGGTGATTGAACTGGATCGGGACTTGGCGGTGTTGCTGCGCAAAAAGCCGCAACTCACGGTGATTGAGTCCGATGTGCTCAGGGTGGATTTTCGGGCACTGGCCGAAGACGCCAAGGCAAAGTTGAGAGTTGTCGGCAACCTGCCGTACAACATCTCCACGCCGATTTTGTTTCATCTGCTGGACGTGGCGGACGTTGTTGAAGACCAGCACTTCATGCTGCAAAAAGAAGTGGTTGACCGCATGGTGGCCAAGCCATCGACCAGCGACTACAGCCGCTTGAGCGTGATGCTGCAGTGGCGCTACAGCGTGGAAAACGTGCTGTTTGTACCGCCGACAAGTTTTGATCCACCTCCCCGCGTTGACAGCGCCATTGTGCGCATGCTGCCGCACCACCAGCCAGCGGCGCTGGACGTCAAACTGTTCAGCGAGCTGGTGCGCGTTGCCTTCAGTCAGCGCCGCAAACTGCTGCGCCATTCACTGGGCAAGTGGCTGGAAGCGCGCAATTTCAGCGGCGTGTTTGACTTGCAACGGCGCGCTGAAGAAGTGCCTGTGGATGAGTACATTGCATTGGCTCAGGCTGCCTGAATGCTATGAATTCAGGAGCTGATTGCGGGCTATTCGTGTGGGCTACAGCATCATTTGGCCCATAAAAAAGCCCTGGAACGCATGGTTTCAGGGCTTTAAAAAAGAACCCGGTTACGCTGCTGCCAGCCAGTAACTTGAATTAAAGGGGCTGCTCATGCGCAGCGCCAGTGGTGACACATCAAGTAACTTGTCAGTGGGCATGCGCTCTTCGCCGTCCGCAACTGCTGCTGTAGCCTCTGCCGCCCGATCCCCTTGGCCAATGTCTGGGGAGCGGGCTACGGAAAAGAATAGAAGCACCGGAACGGGATCTTTCGATCCGCCCAGTAGTCAGCTGCATCCCTGAAGATGTCCAGCAGTTGCTCACGCGCCTCTTTGTCAAACTTGGCGTGGGCAGGAATATGCTCCAGCACCACAATAAAACCGGGCTGCGGGCCCGATTTGTGAACCAGGTCGGTCATGCAGTCGTACAGTGCGTCAAAATTTTTGCCGAAGTGCGCCGGAAAGGTGTACTGCGCGGCAATCATGTCCAGAATGTCCTGCTTGCTCTGGGCGCTGCTCAGATTGGCATACAGGAAATGCTGGTTCAGTTGGGTGGCGGCATCTTGCAACTCTTGCACGCGAAACGCGCGAATCGATTGCACGATGTTTGGCCTAATTCCTTTTAGTGGCATGTCGGTGTCCTTACGAAGTGGGGTATCCAGCTCCGTGTGTCTTTCTACAAAATGATCAAAACTCAAAATAACAACCTGTTCTTGATAAAAATTACTGGGCAATCCTGCGAAAGCTGGCGTAATGGTCGTCGGTGTAGTAGCACGCCTCGGGTGTAGCCGCCTTCAGCCCGCCGCACACAATGCGCCGGGCGCCGCGTGTTCGTTCTCCAGGCGTTTTTACTGTGTATTCACGGTAAAAACCACGATTTTTGGCAGGGAGGATTCGCTCCCGATTGCCAAATACCGTGCCATCCTTATCAAACTTGAACGGGCCACCCGCGTAAATCAACTTCATCATGTCCTGGCCTTGCGCTGGCAACTGGGCCAGTGCAACCGTCTCAGCCGCAGCAACAGGAAGTGGGCCTTTGGCTTGGACTAAACCTGTGCCAACACCAGCCAGACCGACTATCAACAACGCAGTCAGGAAAACCGCTGGCGCTGCCCGCTTTAACGAAATAACAGCGGCACTGCAAGATGTGAGCCAAGACATGAAAAACCTTTGTTCCGGAAATTTAAGAGCTATCCACTTTCGGGTTAACCCTCAAATTTCAAGAAGCATAGTTTGCCGCATGTCACATAAAAAAGCAAGCGCCTGCTGAAAAATGCAGCACTTTATGTAGGCTTAATTCATGTTTCTTACAAAACAAAGTTAGCGCTAGCTATTTAAATGCGCTCTATCTTGCAGCATTTGCGTCCGCTACTGTCAAAGCTGTCATATTGACTATGCGCCGAACCGTGGCAGTGGCTGTCAGGATGTGCATCGGTTTGTTGGCACCCAGCAGCACCGGGCCGATGGCTATGTTGCCGCCAGCAGCGGTTTTGAGCAGGTTGTAGGCAATGTTGGCCGCATCAATGTTTGGCAAAACCAGCAAATTGGCCTCGCCCGACAAAGTGCTGTTGGGCATGATGAAGGCTCTGGCAGCTGCGTCCAGCGCAACATCGCCATGCATTTCTCCGTCCACTTCCAGCCATGGCGACTGGGTTTTCAGCAGGTCGAGCACCCGCCGCATTTTGACCGCGCTTGGGTGGTTTGAAGAGCCAAAGTTTGAGTGTGACAACAAGGCTGCTTTGGGCTTGATGCCAAAACGCATCATTTCTTCAGCTGCCATGGCGGTAATTTCTGCCAGCTGCTCAGCGGTCGGGTCATAGTTCACATGCGTGTCCAGCAAAAACACCTGCCTGCCGGGCAAAAGCAAGCCATTCATGCAGGCATAAGTTTGCACGCCTTCACGCTTGCCAATCACCTGGTCCAGGTATTCCAGGTGCACAGTCGTGGTACCCCAGGTGCCGCAAATCAGGCCATCCACATCGCCCTTTTGCAAAAGCATGCCAGCAATCAAGGTCAGGCGGCGGCGCATTTCAATCTTGGCAACTTGCTTGGTCACGCCTTTTCTCTCCATCATGCGGTGATAGGTTTGCCAAAAGTCGTTGTAGCGGCTGTCTTGTTCGACATTGACCACGTCATAGTCCAGCTCTTCCTTCAATCGCAAACCAAACTTTTCAATGCGCTCGGCAATCACGGCCGGGCGGCCTATCAAAGTGGGTCTGGCCAAGCCTTCATCGACCACAATCTGGCATGCGCGCAGCACGCGTTCTTCTTCACCCTCGGCGTAAGCAACGCGTTTTTTGGCAGCGCTTTTGGCTGCTGCAAAAATCGGTTTCATCAAGTTGCCCGATGCATACACAAAGCTCTGCAGCCGAATGCGGTAAGCGTCCAGGTCAGCGATTGGGCGCATGGCCACGCCACTGTCAGCAGCCGCTTTGGCCACCGCTGGCGCGATTTTCATCATCAAGCGCGGATCAAACGGTTTGGGGATCAGATATTCTGAGCCAAAGGCCAGTTTTTCACCCGCGTAGGCCACCGCAACCACCTCGCTTTGCTCGGCTTGCGCCAGCTCGGCAATCGCATGCACTGCAGCAATTTCCATCTCCACAGTGATGGTTGATGCCCCTGCGTCCAGTGCACCCCTGAAGATATACGGAAAGCATAAAACATTGTTGACCTGGTTCGGGTAATCGGTGCGGCCGGTGGCAATGATCGCGTCGCTGCGCACGGCTTTCACATCAGCCGGATTGATTTCGGGATTCGGGTTGGCCAGAGCAAAAATGATCGGCTTGACCGCCATTTTTTTAACCATGTCCTGCTTGAGCACGCCGCCTGCTGACAAGCCCAAAAAGATGTCCGCGTCTTCAATGACGTCGTTCAAGGTTCGCGCATTGGTTTTTTGCGCAAAGGCAATCTTGTCCTCGTCCATCAGCTCGGTACGGCCCTCGTACACCACACCCGCCAGGTCAGTGACATAAACGTTTTCTCTGGCAATGCCCAGTTTCAGCAGCAGATTCAAACAAGCCAGCGCCGCCGCGCCAGCGCCTGATGTCACCAGCTTGACCCGCCCTGGTGCCTTGCCCACTACCTTGAGCGCATTCAAAATCGCCGCGCCTACCGTGATGGCCGTGCCGTGCTGGTCATCATGAAACACCGGAATTTTCATGCGTTTGCGCAGTTCACGCTCCACATAAAAGCAGTCCGGTGCCTTGATGTCTTCCAGATTGATCGCGCCAAAGGTGGGCTCCAGCGCGGCAATAATTTCCACCAGTTTGGCTGGGTCTTTCTCGTCGATTTCAATGTCAAACACATCCACACCGGCAAACTTTTTAAACAGGACTGCCTTGCCTTCCATCACCGGTTTGGCTGCCAACGGGCCAATGTCGCCCAGGCCCAATACAGCCGTGCCGTTGGTAATAACCGCTACCAGGTTGCCCCGCGCGGTGTACCGGTAAGCGTTGTTCGGATCCTTGAAAATTTCTTCGCACGGTGCAGCAACGCCAGGCGAATAAGCCAGTGCCAAATCACGCTGGTTGGTCAGCTGCTTGGTTGCAGCAATGGCCAGCTTGCCAGGAACCGGAAACTCATGGTATTCAAGAGCGGCTTTGCGCAGCTCGGCCAATTTTTCTGCATGGTTCAAAACGGTATCTGGCATGGTCAAAGTCTCCGGTGTCGCGGCTTGTTCGCCGTCATGTTTTGTAAGGTTAAAGAATTGTAGGTTGTTTGATGTCGAGCCTGAAACGGAGCCGCCATCATCCGAGCAGGGTAAAACATCCATTCTCATAATAAAATTGACCTGTAGCCCACGTAAATAGCGCGCAAACAGCTATCATTTTTGAGTTTAGGTTCAGACTGGCGGGTCGTTGCGCAGTTCGCAAAACACGGCGTTCTTGTCATCTTATTCTTACGGGGCTTTGCGCAGTGCGACACCTTGGCAAACAGCTTGGCGAGATTTAGCATTTGCTGATTCAGGCAGCAAACCAGTTGCCAAACCTGGGATCAATTCATGCCTTTCAAACCATCTGCCGCACTACCGCTGATCTTGCTGGTGACACTTGCTGCTTGCGGCGGCAACAACAGCGTCAACATCGATGCATCACCGGTTGCCAAAACAGCCCCGTGTGCGCAAGCTGTTGGCACCAGCACAGTCGTTGTTGGCTCGGGCCTGCCAGGTGACCCGGCTATTCCAGAGCCATCGTCCGGCTACAAGCTGGGCAAAAAAGTTTTGACAAGTGCCTCGTACATGGTGGTCACAGCCAACCCGCTGGCGACGCAGGCTGGCTGCAATGTGCTGGCCGCTGGCGGCACAGCAGTCGATGCGGCAGTGGCAGTGCAGGCGGTGCTGGGCCTGGTGGAGCCGCAATCGTCTGGCCTGGGCGGCGGTGCTTTCATGCTGCACTACAACGCATCGACCAAACAGGTGCAAAGCTACGACGGCCGCGAGACAGCGCCTGCGGCTGCAACTGAAGACTATTTGCGTTTTGTCAGCGCTACCAACCCGACAACGCCCTTGCCTAATCTGGGTACTGGCCCAACTGGCGAATTTTTGAGCGTCAAAGCCAGTGGCCGCTCCATTGGCACCCCCGGCGCTGTGCGCATGCTGGAGCTGGCCTACCAGGACAACGGCAAACTTGCCTGGAGCAGCCTGATGCAGCCCGGTATTAAGCTGGCCACTGATGGCTTTCCGATCAGTGGCCGCATGGCAGCTGCCATAGCAGGCGCACGCAACGACTTGCTGCGCGACCCCGACGCTGCTGCATATTTTTTAAACGCAGACTACTCTGCCAAAGCACTCGGCACCGTGATCAAAAACCCGGCCTATGCCGCTACCTTGGGCAGCATTGCTCAAGGCGGCGCCAATGCGTTTTATACCGGCGCTATTGCCCAATCGATTGTTGACAAGATCAGGGTGACCAGCGGCGGCGTTACGTCAACGGTAGCTATTACCCCGGGCCTGACCGACATGAACGATCTGGCCAACTACACGGCCGTTCGGCGCACACCTGTTTGCGGCAATTACCGCGCTACGGTAGTTTGCGGCATGGGTCCGCCATCGTCGGGCGGCATCGCCGTGGCGCAAACCCTGGGCATTCTGGACAATTTCAATTTGCAAGCTTTGCCGCCTACTGCGGTTAACAGCGAAGGTGGCAAGCCTGCTGTGCAGGCGGTGCATCTGGTCAGCGAAGCCCAGCGCCTGGCCTATGCCGACCGTAACAAGTACGTGGCGGACACTGACTTTGTGTCGCTACCTGGTTCGGGTGTGTCGTCGATGCTGGATCGCGCGTATTTAAAGTCGCGCTCTGATTTAATCTCACCTACCCGCAGCATGGGCACAGCCACAGCGGGCCTGTTTGCTGGTACCGCAGCGCAAGGCAGCAGCAGCGCCGAGGGCAGTGGCACCACGCATGTATCGATTGTGGATGCACAAGGCAATGTGGTGGTGTTGACCACCACCATCGAAAGCGGAATGGGCTCGTTTCACTTCACACGCGGATTCCTGCTGAACAACCAGTTGACTGACTTTTCGTTTGTGCCCAGCGATGCGTCTGGCCCGATTGCCAACCGCATCCAGCCACTCAAACGCCCGCGCAGTTCGATGGCACCGACCATCGTTTTTAACCGCGCTGCTGACGGCTCGCGCGGCGACTTTTTGATGGCTACCGGCTCGCCCGGCGGTGCTGCCATCATCCAGTTTGTGGTAAAAACCATCGTCAGCGCGGTGGACTGGAAGCTTGATGCGCAGCAGGCCACGTCGATGGTTAATTTTGGTGCTGGCAATAGCGTAACGACTGGTGTGGGCGGTGAGCATCCAGCCATTGACCCGTCAGTGCCGACTGGTGGCCTGGCAGGCGGTAACGATCCTTTAATAGCTGGGTTGCGGGCCTTGGGCCATACCGTGTCGGTTGCTGCGCAATCCAGTGGTGTATCGACCGTGATCAGAGTGCCGGCGATTGGCATGGGCGCATCTGTGTTGACGGGCGGTGCTGACCCCAGGCGTGAAGGCTTGGCTTTGGGTGACGCCATATTGCCATAGTGCACAGGTTTTTGGAGCCGGCTTGCGGTGAGTGTCCAACTACAATTTGGGCTGGATTTTCAACCACTGCAAGTGCCCCGATTTCATGCCCTTTTCAAATCAACGCCGCTGGGCATTGGCGCTGCTTTTTATCACCCCCGCCTTATGGTCTGTCAATTACCTGGTCGGCCGCCTGGCACCCGGCACGATTGCGCCGCACATGCTGGCGCTGCTGCGCTGGAGTTTGGCCGTAGTGTTGCTGGCCGCTTTTGCCTGGCCTGAATTGCTGGTCAAACGGTCTTTTATTTTTAAAAACGCCTGGCAGTATTTTATATTTGGCGCTCTGGGCATGTGGATTTGCGGCGCCTGGGTGTACATCGGCGCACGCTCAACTGGCGCAACAAATATTGCGCTGATTTACGCGCTGTGCCCAGTGTTTATTGCCCTGGTGTCAACTGTCTGGTTGCGCGAAAAGCTGGGCTGGGTGCAATGGCTGGGCGTTGCAGTGGCGTTTGCTGGCTTGATGCATGTGGTGATCAAGGGGCAGTGGGCAGCCTTGCAACACATCAAATTGGTAGCAGGTGATGTGTGGATATTGGGCGCGACCATAAGCTGGACGCTGTATTCCATCTTCCTCAAACGCTGGCCGAGTGATTTCACGCCCATTGCGCGGCTGGTACTGATCATCAGCGCAGGCGTTCTGCTGCTGATACCTTTGACCGTATTAGAGGCCATGTCGGGCTTGCCCATGACGCAAACTGTCTGGAGTTACAAAACAGCGGCGCTGGTGATTGCTGCAGGTGTTTTGCCCGGAGCAGCTGCTTACCTGGCATATGCGGTGTTGCAAAAGTCGCTGGGCGCGGCGCGTGCCGGGCTCACCTTGTACCTTGGCCCGGTATACGCCGCTGTTACGGCATACCTCGTATTGGGTGAGCCGATTGAGGGTTACCACTTGCTCGGTGCAGCAATTATTTTGCCGGGGATTTATCTGGCGTCTCTGGCTAAAAAGAGCTGATCTGCGGCTGCGGTGGTGCGCAAGCAGGGACAGCTCAAACCGCTGCAAATCTTCCGCGCAGATAGGCAATGATGTTGCCCGAGTCGTACAGCCATTGGCTGGTACCCGCGCTATCGGTAATGCGCAGGCAAGGTACTTTGGTTTGCCCGCCACCAGCCAGCAAAGCCTGGCGGCCGGTGCCTTCGTGCTGTGCATCAACACGATCAATATTCAGCGACAAGCGGCTGATTTCCTGCCGCGTCTTGATACAAAAAGGACAGGTTTTAAATTGGAACAGCGTCAGCGACTGGCACTGCGCGTCTACTGAAGCCTGCACTACGGTATCGCGGGTAATGCCTTTGGGGCGAGTCAAAGCCTCTTTAAGCAGCATGAACGGGCCCAGCACGACGCGCAGGGTTCTAAAAAAGGTGCGGATAACAGTTTTCATAAGGTATTTTAAGGGGGTGCGCTGGTGTAAAAGCCAGTTTGTAATGCGCTGAACCGTACTGAAAACCAGCAGACATTCAAGCAAGGTTGCAAATTAACGTTTTATGGCGCAAAATGCGCCAAATAGGAGTTTTCCATGACCTCTGCCAAACCGGTTTTAAAAAGCTTTGCCTCTGTCAAGTTGCCTGAAACGTTGGTGCAACAAGCCAGAGCCGCCGCCCAGCCACTGCGTCGTTCGGCTGCCGGGCAAATTGAGTATTGGGCAACACTGGGCCGTGTGGTCGAGCATTCAGGTTTGACGGTGCAGGAGGCGCGTCTTGCAATAGAGCGTTATGAGGCGCTGCCTGCCGATTCGCTCGAAGCCGTCAAGCAGCGTATTTTGGCCTCGAATGCCAACGGTAGCCTGCAAACTCACATTCGCCGCATCGTTGCAGACAATCGCCATAAGGCAGAGCTGCGGCAAGCCGCTTGAAATCCGCAATATACGCTGCCAAGCCCATCTTTCACTTGTTGGCCGGGCCGAACGGCGCTGGCAAATCAACGCTTTACAGAGCGTTGGTCAGCAACGGCGACATTGACAAAGCGCTTGAGTTTGTCAACGCGGACTTGTATGAACAAAGTCACTTGCAGCACATCGTTGATTTACAAAAGCGCTCTGAAGCTGCACGAGATTGGGCAGATGACCGCCGCGAAGCGTTGCTTGCTGCCAGGACCAGTTTTGTCAGCGAGACTGTGTTCTCGCATGAATCCAAGCTGGCATTGATCACCCAGGCACAAGTCACAGGTTTTGATGTGGTGCTTTATGTCGTGTCGGTAGACGATGCGCAGCGCCTGCTGGCCCGAGTGCTACAACGTGTGCGCGAGGGTGGCCATAACGTTCCGGCTCAGCGTATTCTGGATCGTTACCCGCGCACTATGGCTAATTTGAAAATTGCTGTGCGGCTGGCTGATATGGCATTTGTTTATGACTCGCCCGAGGTCGAGCAGGGTGCGCATTTGCTTGTGGCTATGTGTGAAAAAGAGCAAACCAGCTTGCTGGTAAACAGGCCGCCAGCTTGGGTTGATTTGATGCTTCAAGAACAGTGAAAACAAATGCCTGGCTCAAGTCTTTGTCGGGTGTTTTGCCGATTCCGGGGATGGTGGTGATGGCTGTTTTTGGCATGCTGATAACAAGAAGCTGATCGATTTTTGGACGTGACTTCAAATACCCATTAAGCTTCGTTCCCGCCAATACCCAGGCCGGCGATGCTGGTGGCCCACCACCAAAATTCGCAAACCAGTTGTTGTTGACCGATAGATGAGTAAGTAAGAAGCAAGTGGATCAAGCGAATACGCCATCACAGCGTTGCGCGCAGTAGCTCAACTACCGCTTGCCCAGAAACCAATCCAACTTTTCCCGCGTCAATATCAGCATCGCGGCGCTCTGCCTCAAGAGCCCAAGCCTGTTGAATTTGCGGATCAGTATCAAGACTGCTAATCAAACGATCCAGCAAGTGCGAACGCTGTAAAACAGATAACTGAAGTACTTCAGCTTCTAATACATCTAGTGCAATAGTCATTTGAACTCCTGATCGGTTTGCGACTGAAATCAGTCAAGTCTAAAAACAACGATAACTCACCCACGCAAAAACTCTTACTCCCGCATCAGCGCCTCAATCTCATCCGCCCCCACTGGCACACCACGCGTCATCAACTCACACCCGTTGGCTGTCACCAGCGCATCGTCTTCAATCCGGATGCCGATGTTCCAGAATTCTTTGGGTACGCCTTTGGCGGGGCGCACGTAGATGCCGGGCTCAATCGTCAGCACCATGCCTGCGCGCAAAATTCGCGGTGGTTTTTTCATCACCATTTCACCCAGTGGGTCACGCTCCTGGCGCGGTTTGCTGCCCGGTTCGGTGTAGTCGCCGCAGTCGTGCACGTCCATGCCCATCCAATGGCCGGTGCGGTGCATGTAAAACTGGCGGTAGGCACCGCTTTGCAGCACGTCGCGCAAGTTGCCGTGTTTTTTTTTATCGAGCAAGCCGACGTCCAGCATGCCCTGAGCCAGCACACGGGTGGCGGCGTCATGCGGGTCGGTAAAACGCTTGCCTGGTTTTGTCACTTTGATGGCGGCAACCTGAGCGGCTAAAACAATGTCGTACAGCGTGCGCTGGGCTGGCGAAAATTTGCCGTTGGCCGGGAAGGTGCGGGTGATGTCGCTGGCGTAGCCGTCCAGCTCGCAGCCCGCATCAATCAGACACAAGTCGCCTGATTTCAGCTCGGTATCGCCCGCGCGGTAGTGCAGCACGCAAGCGTTAGTGCCCGCTGCCACGATGCTGGTGTAGGCCGGGTACTGCGAGCCGTTGCGGCGAAACTCGTGCAGCAGCTCGGCTTCCAGATGGTATTCGCGCGGAACAACGTGCGCAGCGCCTTTTGCAGGTTTGCGCAGCATGGCAGCGCTGGTTTTCATGGCGCGAATGTGCGCACCTGCCGAGATCGCTCCGGCCCGCCGCAAGATGGCAATTTCATGCGCGTCCTTGATCAGCCGCATCTCGTCCAGCACCTTGCACAAGTCATGCTGGCTTTGCGGGCATTCAGCACCATAGCGAATGCGCGCTCGAACCTTACCCAGCCAGCCGTCAACCTCGGTTTCCAGGCCCTTGTGCGTGGCAAACGGAAACCACACTGCCGCCTGGTTGCTGAGTAATAGCGGCATTTTTGCATCAAGCTCGTCAACGCTGAAGGCTTCGTCCACACCCAGCGCTGTAACAGCTGCCTTTGGCCCCAAACGAATGCCATCCCAAATCTCGCGCTCCAGGTCTTTGGGGCGGCAAAACAGCGTGGTCTTGCCAGTTGAATCGATGGTCAGCCAACTGCCCGGTTCAGTGAATCCGGTCAGGTAATAAAAGTAGCTGTCGTGCCGGTACGGGAAGTCGCTGTCGCGGTTGCGTGGCTGCTCTGGTGCGGTGGGCAGCAGGGCAATACCTCCCCCGGCAGCTTTAAGTGCTTTGGCGACGATTGCGCGGCGTTTTTGGTAAACAGTCATGGTCATAAATTCTCAAACCCGGTTTAATTCTGCCAGCCGCTCAGGCGTTCCTACATCTGTCCAGGCACCTGAGTACAGCTCAGCGCTGACCTTTTGATTGTCCATCGCAGCGCGCAGCATCGGTGCCAACGGGGCTTTGATGCCATCCGGGTTGCCAAACGGGAGCGCATCGAAAAACTCTTTGCGGTACAACGCTACGGTACTGAAGGTGTAGCGCGGCTTGCTGGATTTATTTAAAAGCTGACCCGGCGGATCTTTGGGCAAATTTAAAGCCAGCCCGTTCGCGTCCAGCCCAAAGTCTCCGGCTGCGTTGTGAGGCGGGTTTGTCACAAGCCACAAGTGCGCCAGTTTGCCATTCGCTTTAAATCGGTCAACTGCAGCCTGGGTAAATTCAAACCCGGGCATAAACACATCGCCTGCCAATACCCAGAACACATCGCCCAGTTGCGGCAAGGCGCGTGCAATACCGCCAGCAGTTTCCAGCGCCCCGCCAAAATCAACAGCTTCGTGAGAGTATGAAATTGATAGCTGCTTGCGCGCTGTTTGCTTGGGCTGCAGGCCAATTTGCCTCTCAAAATAAGCTGGAAACTGTGTTCCAAGCCATGCAGTGTTGATCACCAGGCTGGCAAAACCGCCAGCTGCCAGCGCTTCAATGTGCCAGTCAATCAACGCCTTGCCGCGCACTTGCAACAAGGGTTTGGGCGTGTTGTCGGTCAGCGGGCGCATGCGTTCGCCGCGGCCGGCAGCCAGAATCATGGCAGTGGTTGGCTTTTGCGTACTGGCAGGAGCCAATGCACAGGCAGGTTTCAACAAGTTAACGGGTGGTGCGGCGGCGTGGACAGCCGCTTGGGCAATATCCAGCATTCCGCATTATCGTGCTGTTGCATCGCGCAGCAACTGTCCGCCCATCGGCTACACACCCGTGGCAGTAACGGCGCAACTTACAAGCAGCGTGACAGAGCTGTTCGCAGGAAACAACGGTACAGATGTTCCGTTTGGCTGCAGCATGTCATTGGGGGCGGCAGGGCAGGTGGCGCCGCCTGTCAGGCTGGCGGCCGGGCAGCTAACTGCAGTGCAGAGCAAGCCAGTACTAAAAGTGTCTTTTAACACCGCACCGTCAGCCGCATCAGGCCCGGCGTTGCTGGCCACAACGGTGTAGACAGTGCTGGCGCCTGCAGTAACGGTTGTGACACTGTTGGTTTTGGTGATGGACAACAGGGCCTGGCGGTTGATTGCAACGGGCGCTGTTGAGTTGGTGTCAACGCGCACCAGAATGTTGGTGGTGCTGCGAGCCACAGCGTCGTTGGTGTAAGGCGGCGGGGATACGTTTAGGTTGATGCCTGCACTGGCAGTAAAAGTCAGCGTGATTATTCCACCGGCTGCCAGTGATGAATTATTGCCAAAGTTAAAGTTCACGCGCACCCGGTTGACCGCGCCGGGCTCAGTGTCGTACGGTGCCAGCGTCGCTGGTATCAAAGCGGTCGTGACAGGGGCAGTTGTGGTGCCGGTAACCAATGCGGTAGTTGTCGTCAAACCGCTGCTGGTCACTGCGTTCAGTTGCCCAAAATTAAAACGCCGTGTGGCGTCGGCCACAGTGCCTCCCATTGTCGGCAAAAAGTCGTCCATCTGTATGCCGGTTGCAGGGCCCGTACCAAGGTTGCGCACGACGATGGTGTACTGGGCTGTTCCCCCACGCACGCTGGTAGGTGTGGTGGTGATTTTTTGAATGCCCAGCTGCGGCAACGTGTTGTCTCCCACCACTGTGACGCCGTTGGAGCTGACGCCGCCCGGTACGCCGTCGGATGTCAGCGTGGCCCGGTTGCTCACCACGTCGCCAAGCGTTGATGCTGAATTGGGGATGTTGATCACGAGATTGCCACCATCGCCAGGAGCAAGTGAAGTAATGGTCGGAAACGTCAGTGTGTAGCCCGTATCAGGTGTGGTGGTGCAGTTGCCAGCAATATTGGTGGTTCTGAGAAACGGCACGGTCAGCAAGGCTGCCAACGGGCCAGTCACACTGCCTACCTTCAACTGTGAACCGTTGGCTGTCTGGCACGGCAGGATGTCGCGCAGAATCACATTGGTCTGCGCCTGGGCACCAGTGTTGAGGTATGAAATCTGATAAGTGACTGTGGTGTTTGCGGGATAGGCACTGCCTGCCAACGGCGAGCAGGTCACTGCTGCCGGGTCATACTGGCAGGGCGTTTTATAGATGTACAAATTGGAGTTGCTGTCCGCCACGCTGGGCACGTGGTAACGCCACACGTTGTCTTGCCCGTTGTCACCATCGCCTGCATCACCCCCAAACACTTCAGACTGGTTTTGCACGCCAGCGGCGGGTACCGGGGCAGTCAGGCGCAAGCTGATGCTGACGTATTTAATCTCGCCTACCTGCAGCTTGCCAGCAGCCCAGCGAACGGCGTTGGTTGTTGCTGACAACGGCGCAGCAGCAGACAGCATGACGCCTGCTGAAGTAGGCAAACCTCCAATAGCGGTAAATGACAGGTCGGCCGCAATGGCCGGGCCGGTTGAAGGGTCGCCCACCCGCGACCCCGCGTAGGCAATGCGCTGCCATGGGCCCACAACGCCGGTGTTGTCCAGCTGATAGCCGGTTTGGGGGCCTGCAACCACTGACCCGGCAAAGTAAGGCGTGGCACCACGACCTCCATTGCCTGCTGAAAGTGCAGCAGACTTTGGCGCCGCCAGTCCATCGATGCCAGCCTGTGTGCTGCCAAACGCGTTTGTCTGGTTCGCATCCCACAGGTTGTGCGTGGTGGCCTGAGCCTGCCCAATGATGGGGTTGAGCTGCCCGGCAGCAGTCGGCGCGATGTTGTAGCCGTTAACGCCTTGTTGGACGCGCGTGGGCAGCGCCGGAAAGACGGCAGTGCGGGCATCTGTCGAATAAAAAATGCCGGTGTCGGCGTGCAGCTCGGTCAACCGGGCATTGCAGTTGTTGGTAAAAGCTGGCACGGCCGCCGCGCACCGCCCGGTAGGGTCGTAGGCGTTGGTGACAAACGGTGACGACGCCAAAAAAGTTTTTTGCCCCTGATTTCCCCAACCGCTGTCGATGCCGCCGGGCAGGGACGGTGCAATATTAACGAAGTTGCCGCCGCTGTCTTTTTGCACAAATGACGCACCCACCACCTCGGTTCCAGGCGGAATATAGTCAGTGATGTAGCCCGCTACACCGATGTTGGCATTGTTTCGCACCGGGGTAAATTGAATGATGTAGGTCATGACATCACCGACCTGAAAACCGCCGGGCTGCCCCGCAGAAATGCGGTTCTGCAAGGCTTGTACGGTTTGAGGTGACAAAAACTTGGTGGTTTGAACCTGGCCAACGCTGTGTGCGTGGACACTGGCCGAAAGTACGCTTAAAAGCAATGCACTGATGCACGCCCGCGTGTTGTTCATGAATGTGAAGGGAGGCATTACGCAGTGTTGAGCTCTTAAAATTTAAACCAAATTGTACTGTTTTACAACATCTGGTGACAAAATTTTACAGAAGAGTTTCCCCGCGTCTGTTGCTAAAACTGAGGCATGTCATGCACCGGCACACCGCTCCAGCCCGCGCGTTACGACTGAGGCTGCGACGCGCCAAGTTGGGAAAACGTGCTTTACACCGGCGGCTAAATTGTCAAACAGTAAAATGCTCAATCGCACTAAATTTTGTTTCTAAATTTCCTCCTGGAGCTAAAAGCCTGATGGCCACCACTGAAATGACCCTACCGTCCGTCCAGGCAGACAAGCACCATCAAATGGCGAGCGCCATCCGCGCACTCGCCATGGACGCCGTGCAAGCCGCCAATTCTGGCCACCCTGGCGCGCCGATGGGCATGGCTGATATGGCCGTTGCGCTGTGGGGTGGGCATTTAAAGCACAGCCCGCATAACCCCAAGTGGTTTGACCGCGACCGTTTTGTTTTAAGCAATGGCCACGGCTCGATGCTGATTTATGCGCTGCTGCACCTGACAGGTTATGCACTGCCGATGAAAGAGCTGAAAAACTTTCGCCAGCTGCACAGCAAAACACCGGGTCATCCTGAAGTGGATGTCACGCCAGGCGTTGAAACCACCACCGGCCCGCTCGGCCAGGGCATCACCAACGCAGTCGGCATGGCGCTGGCTGAAAAGCTGCTGGCCAAAGAATTCAATCGGCCAGAGCACACCGTGGTTGACCACCACACCTATGTTTTCATGGGCGACGGCTGCCTGATGGAAGGCATCAGCCATGAAGCGATTGCGCTGGCCGGTGCCTGGCGTTTGGGCAAATTGGTCGCGCTGTATGACGACAACGGCATCAGTATTGACGGGCAGGTCGCGCCCTGGTTTATTGACAACACGCCGCTGCGCTTTGCAGCTTGCGGCTGGAATGTGATTGGGCCGATTGACGGGCATGACGCCGCTGCCGTATCCACCGCGATTGCCAGCGCCAAAGTCGGTGTTGATAACAAGCCAACATTGATCGTCTGCAAAACCCACATCGGCAAAGGCAGCCCGAACCGCGCCAACACTGCCAAGGCGCATGGCGAGCCGCTGGGCGCAGAAGAAATCAAGCTGACGCGTGAAGCCCTCAACTGGCCGCACGCACCTTTTGAAATCCCTGACGAAGCGCGACACGCGTGGGACGCAAAAGCCAAAGGCCTGGCGGTTGAAGCCGCATGGGACGCAAAATTTGCTGCCTACAAAACCGCGTATCCGGAACTGGCGCAAGAACTCACCCGCCGCATGAAGGGCGACTTGCCCAAGCAGTTTGACCAGCTTGCGGTGGACACAATTTTGGCTGCGCATGACAAGGCAGAAACCGTCGCATCGCGCAAGGCTTCACAAATCGCGCTTGAAGCCTTCACCGCTGGCTTGCCTGAAATGCTGGGTGGCTCGGCTGACTTGACAGGCTCTAACCTCACCAACACCAAATCGACACCCAACCTGCGCTTTGACATGAACGGCGAGGTCGTGTTGACCGCCAATGCCGAGGGCGTCAGCGCTGGTGGCCGCCACATTAACTACGGCGTACGCGAATTTGGCATGGCTGCCATCATGAACGGCGTGGCACTGCATGGCGGCTACATTCCGTACGGCGGCACGTTCTTGACATTCAGCGACTACTCACGCAACGCCATCCGCATGGCTGCGCTGATGAAGCTGCGCGTGATTCACGTCTTCACCCACGACAGCATTGGCCTGGGCGAAGACGGCCCCACTCACCAGTCGATTGAACATGCCGCCAGCCTGCGCCTGATTCCGAACCTTGACGTCTGGCGGCCGGGCGACACGGCTGAAACCGCAGTGGCATGGGCTGTGGCTTTGCAAAACAAAACCAAACCGACAGCACTGCTGCTCAGCCGTCAAAACCTGCTGTACGCGCCCAAGGGCAATCTGGACGAAATCAGCAAAGGCGCGTATGTGCTGTCTGAACCCAGCGAAGTTGGGTTGAGAAAAAAAGCCCAAGCTGTCATCATTGCAACCGGCTCTGAAGTGCAGCTGGCGCTCAAAGCACAAGAGCTGCTTGCTACATTTAAAATAGCAGTACGCGTGGTTTCCATGCCGAGTAACACCACATTTGACAAACAAAAGTCAGCGTACAAATCAGAAGTGCTGCCAGAAGGCATCCCGCGTATCGCTGTTGAAATGGGCGTGACCGGCGGCTGGTGGAAATACGGCTGCGCAGCAGTAGTCGGCATCGACACCTACGGCGAATCAGCACCAGCACCCGTATTATTCAAGCACTTTGGCTTTACGCCAGAGAATGTGGCAGATACGGTGCGTAAGGTGCTCAGGAAATAATTTAACTCGACCTTCTTTTTAACTTTCTAGAAACAACATCATGGCAATCAAAGTAGGCATCAATGGTTTTGGTCGTATTGGGCGCAACGTGCTGCGTTCGGCTATTCAAAACTTTTCAGACATTGAAATCGTTGCCATCAACGACTTGCTGGAGCCAGAATATCTGGCCTACATGCTGCAATACGATTCGGTGCATGGCCGCTTCAAGGGTGAGGTTTCGGTTGAAGGCAACACGCTGATTGTTAACGGCAAAAAGATTCGCCTCACGCAAGAACGTGACCCGGCGGCGCTCAAGTGGAATGAAGTGGGCGCTGATGTGGTGCTGGAATGCACCGGCCTTTTTCTTGACAAGGCAGGTGCTGACAAGCACATTGCTGCTGGCGCGAAAAAAGTCATCATTTCGGCTCCGTCAAAAGACGACACGCCGATGTTTGTCTTTGGCGTTAACGACAAAACCTACGCTGGCCAGGCGATCATTTCCAACGCATCGTGCACCACCAACTGCCTGGCTCCGGTGGCTAAAGTGCTGAATGACAAATGGGGCATCAAGCGCGGCCTGATGACGACCGTGCATGCCGCCACCGCGACGCAAAAAACTGTCGATGGCCCATCGAATAAAGATTGGCGCGGCGGCCGCGGCATTCTCGAAAACATTATCCCGTCGTCGACTGGCGCAGCCAAAGCCGTCGGCGTAGTGATCCCCGAACTGAACAAAAAACTCACCGGTATGGCGTTCCGTGTGCCGACCTCGGATGTGTCGGTAATTGACCTAACCGTCGAGTTGAACAAGCCCGCCACCTACGAAGAAATCTGCGCCGAAATGAAAGCGCAATCGTTGGGCGCGATGAAAGGGGTTCTCGGCTACACCGAAGAAAAAGTGGTCTCCACCGATTTCCGTGATGAGACCTGCACCTCGGTGTTTGATGCTGAAGCCGGCATCGCGCT
>JAYUVG010000171.1:0-6687 GCA_043754255.1 Polaromonas sp.
CGTTGCGCGGTGCTCGCAATCCTCATGCACACAAGTGCATTCCGGTGTGCTGTGCTCCGTGCGCCTTGCACTTCATCCCGAAAATCTGAATTTCTAGAAACGCACTGAAGGATTAAGCCAATCCAAGTGCGGTTTCCAGAGCATCGACAAACATGGCTGCCACATCAAAACCTGTCTGGTCAAAAATTTCCTGAAAGCAGGTCGGACTGGTGACGTTGATCTCGGTCACGCAATCGCCAATCACGTCAACGCCGGCCAGCAACAGGCCGCGTGCTTGCAGCATCGGGCCAATCGCGCTGGCTATTTCAAGGTCACGCGCTGACAGCGGCTGCGCCACACCTTTACCGCCAACAGCTAGGTTGCCACGCACCTCTGTGCCCTGCGGAATGCGTGCCAGACTGAAGGGCACTGGCTTGCCGCCAATTACCAAAATGCGTTTGTCGCCTTTGACAATCTCTGGCAAAAACTTCTGCACCATCACGCTTTGCGCGCCATCCCTGTTCAGCGTTTCAATCACGCTGCCCAGGTTCAGCCCGTCGGCCTTGACCCGAAAAATCCCCATGCCGCCCATGCCATCCAGTGGCTTCAAAATAATGTCCTGATGCTCAGCATGAAAGCGCTTGATGTCGCCTGCATCGCGCGTGACGAGCGTTGGGCCAATGAACTGCGCAAACTCCATGATGGCCAGCTTTTCGGGGTGGTCGCGCAGCGCGCGTGGCTTATTAAAAACCTTCGCACCTTCACGCTCAGCCTGCTCCAGCAGATGCGTGCTGTAGAAAAATTCGCTGTCAAACGGCGGGTCTTTGCGCATCAGGACTGCGCCGAAATCTTTCAGCGCTTGCGGGCGCTCGTTTGGATGCGCCTGCTCGGCCTTGAACCATTCAACAGGCTCGCCTGTCAGCTTGATGTCGCGCACAAAACCCGTCACGCACTCGCCCTGCTGCCAGCGAATGTCTTTAGTCTCACATGCAGCCAGCGCGTGCCCGCGCTTTTGCAGCTCGCGCATCATCACGAACGTGGTGTCTTTGTAAATCTTGAAAGATTCAAGCGGGTCGGCGACGATGAGAATTTGCATGATGGTTTTTTAAAAGTTTGAAGTTTTGGCTTGCCTGTATTGTTGTACAAACAGCGCCAGCGCGCCGGCCACCACGCCCCAGAAAGCCGAGCCAACACCGGCAATCACAACACCCGACAAGGTGACCAAAAAAGTGATCAGCGCGGCCTCGCGGTGGGCTTCTTCTTTCACCGCCGCAGCCAGCCCAGCACCAATCGTGCCCAGCAGGGCCAGCCCGGCAATGGCAGCGACCAGCTCTTTTGGGAAAGCTGCCAGCAAGCTGGTAACAGCCGCGCCAAACACACCAATCACAAGATAAATGGCACCACAACTCACAGCAGCTGTGTAGCGTTTGTCGGGATCAACATGTGCCTCTTTGCCCATCACGATGGCGGCGGTGATGGCGCTTAAATTCAACGCAAAGCCGCCAAACGGTGCGAGCAACAAAGTCGCCACGCCCGTCATGGTGATGACTTTTGACACCGGGATTTGCCCTTCATATCCGGTAGCCCGAATCGCCGCCACGCCGGGCAGATTTTGCGAAGCCATCGTCACCACAAACAGCGGAATCGCCAGGCTGATTGCTGCACTCATTGAAAACAGCGGCATCACAAACACCGGCATTGTGAAAATAAAGTTAACTGCTGACCAAGCCAGTTCGCCGCGAAAAGCAGCATACGCAACGCCAGCCAAGAGCGTGGCAACTACTGCATAGCGAGGTGTAAAGCGCCTGCCGACCAGATAGACCACCAGCATCAACAGCACCAGCGGCAAGGCAGTTTGGGCAGCGCTAAAACCGCTCAAGGCGAAACGCGCCAGCACGCCTGCCAGCAACGCAGAAGCAATCGCCACCGGAATGCGGTTCATCACCTTTTCAAACCAGCCGGTCACGCCGCACAGCGTGATGAGCAATGCACTGACCATGAAAGCGCCAACTGCTTCGGCCATGCTGAAACCACCTGCAATACCTGCTGTGGCCAGCACTGCCGCGCCGGGCGTAGACCAGGCCACCATGATGGGTTTTTTGTAGTACAGCGAAGGCAGCACGGTACACAGCCCCATGCCAATGCCAAGCGCCCACATCCACGAAGCAATTTGCGCGGGCGTGGCGTTGAAAGCCTGCGCTGCCTGAAACACGATGGCAACCGATGACGTGAAGCCAACAAGTACTGCAACGAATCCGGCAGTGAAGGCGCTGGCACTTAAATCTTTGAAAAATGGCATGGTGATTCTTAAATCGAAGAAATGAACAAGGAGATCAGGAGGTCAAGGAGGAAATAAATCTCTCTTTCTTGAACTCCTTGATCTCCTTGTGAAAATCTTTGAATGTCCGGTCAAGCCGCAATTTCTAAATCTCTATCTTGCTACCCAGCTCCACCACCGCATTGCTTGGCAGGTTTAAAAAGTCTGCTGCGCCACTGGCGTTGTGGTGCATTTGTGCAAACAGCTTTTCACGCCACACCGCCATGCCGCCGCCAATGGTTGGCACGATCACATCGCGTGACAGGAAGTAGCTGGTGTTCATGACATCGAGTTCACAGCCACGCCCCTTGATTTGTTGCAGGGCTCTTGGCAGATCGGGATCGTTTTTAAAACCGTAATTGACAATGACTTGCCAGCAGTGGTGGCCCAGGGACGCCACTTCCAGGCGTTTGTTCATGCCAATCCACGGCACTTCGTGGTTGCGCACCGTGACAAACAGGTTTTGTTCATGGAGCACCTTGTTGTGCTTCAGGTTGTGCAGCAACGCATTGGGCACAGTGCCAGGCTCGGCGGTTAAAAACACGGCTGTGCCTTCCACCCTGGCTGGCGGGCTGACAAATACGGCGTCCAGAAAACTCGGCAACTCAATGGCGTCCGAGCGCATTTTTTCGTTCAGGATCTGGCGCCCTTGCTTCCAGGTCATCATGAAAGTAAACACCACGCCGCCGATGACCAGCGGGAACCAGCCGCCGGCAAAAAGCTTCATCAGATTGGACGCAAAAAACGCAAAGTCCACCACAAAAAATACGCCGGTAGCGGCAATGCACAGCCACAGTGGGTACTTCCAGCCGTGGCGAATCACGTAGAAAGTCAGGATGGTCGTGATCAGCATGTCGGTGCACACGGCAATTCCGTAAGCCGCTGCCAGATTGCTTGATGAGCGGAACATCACCACCGCCAGCACAATGACGGCAAACAACCCCCAATTGATGAACGGCATGTAGATTTGCCCGGTGTCGCGCACGCTGGTGTGCAGGATGCGCAGGCGCGGCAGATAGCCCATCTGGATCGCTTGCTTGGTCACGCTGAAAGCCCCGGTGATGAGCGCCTGAGAGGCAATCACAGTGGCTGCTGTAGCCAGACCAACAAGCGGCAGCAGCGCCCAGTCAGGTGCCATCAAATAAAACGGATTCTTGACAGCAGCGGGGTTGTTCAGCAGCAGCGCGCCCTGACCGAAATAATTGAGCACCAGGCACGGCATGACCACACTGAACCACGCCAGGCGAATCGGCTTTTTTCCAAAGTGCCCAAGGTCAGCGTACAGCGCTTCAGCCCCTGTTACGCAAAGCACCACAGCACCCAAAATGATGAAAGTGATGCCCGGATTGGCCCACATGAAATTGACCGCATAGTGCGGACTGATTGCTTTCAAAATGCCAGGCTGGGTGATGATTTGCGAGATGCCCAGCAGCGCAATGGTTAAAAACCAGACCAGCGTGATGGGCCCAAAAAATTTGCCGATGCCCGCAGTGCCTTTCTTTTGAACCGCAAACAGCACAAACAAAATGCCCAGGGTGAGGGGAATGACTCCTTGCTTGAAGGCCGGCGACACCACCTCCAGTCCTTCAACTGCAGACAGCACCGAGATGGCCGGCGTGATAACGCCATCACCGTAAAAAAGCGAGGTGCCAAAAATACCGATGACCAGCAAAAACCGCCGCAGCCTGGGTTTGTCTTTGACGGCGTTTGAAGCCAGCGCCAGCATGGCAATCAACCCGCCCTCGCCGTTGTTATCAGCCCGCAGCACCAGAGCCACGTACTTGATGGACACAATCACTGTGATGGTCCAAAAGAAAATCGACATCAGGCCGTAAATGTTGTCTGGCGTGACAGCAACATGGCCATGCGTGAAAACTTCTTTGACAGCGTACAGAACGCTGGTGCCGATGTCGCCGTACACGACACCGATGGCGCCCAGGGTGAGCGCGGTCAGGGATGATTTTTGACTGGACACAAAAACGTCCTGCTCTTGATCAGAGCGGGAACCGGTTGCTAGGGGAACGCTATTTTGCACCCGCCAGAGATGGTTTGGACAGGTCAAAACCGGGCATCATCAACTAATTGAAATTTTGTTGCAATGCAGCAACTGTGCTGTTGCCACTTGTCGATGCTATTATTTCAGGAGCTGCTTGTGCGCTAAATACATGGGCTACAGCCCTAAAAGATGTACAAAGTGAATCTGAGAAAGCAAAAAACAGGGACTGACCCGTTTCATCCTGCTTTAGTCATAAATCTCGGCATCCGGGTCAGTCGCCTCCAGCTCATAGCTGGCAGCCAGCATCGCCAGGCGCGCAATCACCCCATACATGTAAAAGCGGTTGGGGCTGCTGGCGCCCGGCAACTCGCCAGCCAGAGGCAATTTGCCGCTGTCTGCAAACACCAGCGGCGTGTAACTGGCACCCGGCGCATTCAGGTTTTCATCACTGCCCCGGCCGGCGTAGGTACGGTAAAAACCGCCCACCACATACCTGTCCATCATGTAGACCACCGGTTCAGCCACAGCAGCGTTGACGCGCTCATGGGTCTGCACACCTTCCTGAACGATGATGTCCATCGGTGCAAGGGCTGGCTGCCTTTGACTTACCTTGTTGTCAGTGGCCCAGGCATCCAGATCCTTGATGTCATGCACCGTCAGGATGCCCAGGCCGCAAGTCCCTTCGCCATTGCCGCTGTTGCACTTGACCAGCACGAATGGCTTTTCATGGATGCCGTATTCCTTGTACTTGCGCCTGATTCTCAAGAGCAGGCCATCAACTTGAACTTTCAGGCTGTCAAAGTCCTTGGTTTTGGTCACATCAACCAAGCCGCAATGCACAAACATCGGGTGGATCAGCCATGCATCAACGCCAATCAGTTTGCCAAAGCGCTTGGCCACTTCTTCATAGGCCTTCATGTGCACGGCTTTGCTGCGCACGGAACTGCTGGCGTGCAGCGGCGGCAGCAGGTACTGTTCGTTGACGTCTTCCAGCATGCCAGGAATACCCGCAACAAGATCGTTGTTCAGCAAAATCGTGCAGGGGTCAAAATCCTTCAGTCCCAGGCGGCGGTCTGTGCGGTTTAAAGGTTCAAGCGTGATGGTTTCACCGGACGGCATTTTCAGCGTGGTCGGCGTTTTGACAGCAGCATCGACAGAGCCAAACCGCACATTGAGCCCGGCCTGATGAAAAATCCGTTTCAACTGCAAAATATTGGCCAGGTAAGCACTGTTCGGAGCAATATTTTGTGTGTTGTTCTCGGGCACCACCAGCAAATTACGCGCCTCCGGGCAAATTTTCTCAATCGCTGCCATTGCAGCTTGCACCGCCAGAGGCAGCATCTCGGGCGTCAGGTTGTGCCAGCCATCCGGGAACAGATTGGTATCAACAGGTGCCAGCTTGAAGCCTGCATTGCGCACATCGACCGAGCAATAAAAAGGCGGTGTGTGCTCCATCCATTCAAGGCGAAACCAGCGCTCGATGGCGGGGGTGGAGTCCAGAATGCGTTGCTCAAGCTCATTGATGGGGCCAGTCAGGGCAGTAATCAGATGCGGAACCATGCAGCCACTTTCGTTTTGGTTATTTATTTATTGTTCTGCTTGGATATGAGGGCTGAACATTTAGTTGCAAGAGTTTTCAGTTTTTGCAACATCAATTTTTCCAGTAGCGTGCAGAAAGTGTTCAGAGATCAGTCAGCGGATAGCGGGGTAGGTGAGAGCTTTCATGATGACCTTTAGTTGATCAAAACAGCTCCCAATGTAGAAAATTTAATCCCGCGCGAGCTGTCGGACGTTAAAGCCAGCCGTCGTAAGGCTTTAACTTGTTACGCAAAGATAAAGATCTGCTGTGTTGTGCCAACCCGGATTTATAGTCGCCCCAAAATTTGCCGTTTTAAAACCAGGCAGTGCTTGCAGGCGGCGTGAAAAACGGCGCGCCGTATAAATGAAATAACCGCGAACCTCCACCTACATTAAAGGTTCAGTACTAACCCCGCACTTCCCCATCCCCCAAAACCACATACTTCAGCGAGGTCAGCCCCTCAATCCCAACCGGCCCGCGCGCATGAAACTTGTCTGTGCTGATGCCGATTTCTGCGCCCAGACCAAACTCGAACCCATCGGCAAAGCGGGTGCTGGCGTTGACCATCACGCTGGCTGAATCGACTTCTCTTAAAAACTTTTGCGCATGGATGTGATTCGTCGTGATGATGGCGTCGGTGTGGTGGCTTGAGTATTTGTTGATGTGGGCAATAGCTTCGTCAACGCCTTCAACAATCCGGATGCTGATGACGGGAGCCAGGTATTCCTCATACCAGTCCTGCTCGGTTGCCACGGTGACTGCTATGTTTTTAGTAGCTGCTTGCGCGCTTAATACGTCGGCTACAGCCTGATTTGA
>JAYUVG010000172.1:0-3652 GCA_043754255.1 Polaromonas sp.
CATGTTTGTTGGCGCTGATGGATTGCCGGGCGATGCGCGTCATTTGCAAGGACTGTTGCAACCACTCGCTGCTGACGAGCTTCATCACAATCCGGTTGCTGTACATCACCAAAAAAGGGGTGGCCAGCATGGACAGCACCATGCTGGCCAGAATGGGGTTGAGCAAGGCTTTGGGCACCAAGGCGCTTTCTTGGGCCAAAGTCAGCAGCACAAAACCAAACTCCCCGGCTTGTGCCAGGTAAATACCCGTGCGCAGCGACACACCTGTTGTTGCCCCGAGTCCTCGCGCCAAAGCTGTCACCAGCAACAGCTTGAAGAGAACGGGCAAAGTCACCAAAAGCAGCACCAATGGCCAACGCTCAAGCACCAAACGCCAATCAAGCATCATGCCGATGGTGATAAAAAACAAACCCAAAAGCACATCGTGAAAAGGGCGGATATCGGTTTCGACCTGGTGCTTGAACTCGGTCTCAGAAATCAGCATGCCTGCGATAAAAGCACCCAGTGCCAGTGACAAACCGGCAAGCTCCGTTAACCAGGCCAGGCCGAGCGTGATCAACAACAAATTCAGCACGAACAACTCTTCGCTTTTGCGTCGCACCACAATCGTCAGCCACCAGCGCATCACCCGCTGGCCACCGACCAACAGCACGGTGATGAGGACCGTCGCTTTCAGTCCAGCAATGGCCAAAGCGACGAATAAATTTTCATCCGAAGCGCCCAAAGCCGGTATCAGCACCAACAAGGGCACCACGGCCAAATCCTGAAACAGCAAGACCCCCATCACGCGCTTGCCGTGTTCAGACTCCATCTCCAGGCGTTCAGTCATCAGCTTGACCAAAATCGCCGTGCTGCTCATGGTCAAAGCACCCGACAAAGCCAAAGCAGCCTGCCAGCTCAAACGCCATTGAACAGGCAGGATTTTGGCCAACATCAAGGCCACACCAGTGGCAATCAGCATGGTGCAAACTACCTGTAGCAAGCCCAGACCGAACACATGCCGGCGCATGGTTCTTAATTTGGGCAGATTGAACTCCAACCCGATGGCAAACATCAAAAAAACCACGCCAAACTCAGCCAGATGCTGCACACTTTGCGTGTTGTGCGCCAAAGCCAGCATGTTGGGGCCAATCACCACACCCACTGCCAAGTACCCCAACATGGGGGGTAACTTCAAGGACCGGCAAGCGACCACGCCCAGTACCGCAGCAAACAGATACAAGAGCGTGAGTTCCAGGGAGGTCATAGGGCTATATTAGCCCAGAGTAAGCATATCCTTGGCCATGGACAGTAAATCGATGCCGGTTTAGAACTCGATAAAATGAACATATGACATTTGACGCCTCGCAATCCATCCGCCTAGCCCTAGAAACTTTAGACATTGAGGCTGAGGCTATATTGGGACTCAAACCTCGTATCAACCATCTGTTTACGCAAACGGTTGAAAAAATCCTTGCTGTACGCGGGCGTGTGGTGGTCATGGGCATGGGTAAAAGCGGGCATGTCGGCCGCAAGATTGCCGCCACGCTGGCCTCCACGGGTACACCCGCCATGTTTGTCCACCCTGCCGAGGCCAGCCACGGCGACTTGGGTATGGTGAAGTCTGTTGATCTGGTGCTGGCTATCTCCAACAGCGGCGAGTCGCAAGAGCTGAATGTGATTTTGCCCATGCTAAAACGCCAAGGCGTGCCCTTGATCGCCATCACGGGTGGACTTAAATCCACTTTGGCCCAACACGCCGATCTAACACTGGACAGCAGTGTCGCCAAGGAGGCCTGCCCGCTCAACCTCGCCCCCACCGCCAGTACCACGGCACAGTTGGCCATGGGCGATGCATTGGCGGTTGCTTTGTTAGATGCGCGCGGTTTCAAAGCCGAAGATTTCGCCCGCTCGCACCCTGGTGGTTCGCTGGGACGCAAGCTTTTAACGCATGTCAGCGATGTGATGCGTACCGGTGCCGACGTGCCTCATGTTCATGCCGATGCACCATTCAACGAATTGATGCGGCAAATGAGTGCCAAATCCGTCGGTGCATCCGCCATTGTGGATGCCCAAGACCATGTGCTGGGCATTTTTACAGATGGTGATTTGCGCCGATTGATTGAAAAAGGCGTCGATTTGCGTGAGGTGCTGGCAGGCGAGGTGATGCACCCGTCCCCACGCACGGTGCGCTTGGACGAATTGGCGGTTGCCACGGCAGAGTTGATGGAAACCCACAGCATCACCTGTGTGCTGGTGCTTGATGCCGCAAACAAACTGTGCGGCATTGTCCATATCGGCGACCTGATGCGCGCCAAGGTGATTTGATGACTCAATACAGCACACCCGCCTTGCATTTCCCTGCTGAACTGCTATTGAAGGCACAAGGGGTACGCGTTGCCTTTTTTGATGTCGATGGTGTTTTAACCGATGGTGGACTCTATTTCACAGAATCCGGTGAAACCATCAAACGCTTCAACACCCTGGACGGGCACGGCATGAAACTGCTGCAGCAGGCAGGCATCACACCCGTCATCATTTCCGGGCGTGACTCCGCTCCCTTGCGCACGCGGCTGGCCGCTTTGGGCATCACCCATCTGTATTTGGGTACTGAAGACAAGCGCCCCGCTGCTGAAAAAGCCCTGCAAAGACTGGGTTTGAGCTGGCAGCAAGCCGCCATGATGGGCGACGATTGGCCGGATTTGGCCGTCATGCAACACTGCGTATTTGTTTGCGCGCCTGCTGACGCCCATATGGAGATCAAAGCGCGCGCACATCACACCACGAGTGCGCGTGCTGGTGCAGGCGCGGCACGTGAATTTTGCGATATTTTGCTGCTTGCAAATGGTCATTACGCCCGCTTGCTGGCAAACTACACACAACCATGAACACCGCCTGGCACCTTATCCGCAGGACAGCCGACCAGCTGGCGGTCTATCTACCTGTGTTGTTGATGGGGGTACTGGCCTTGGGCAGCTATTGGCTGGTGCGCAATGCCCCGGTTGCAAAAGCAACGGCCGCCGACCGGATACTGACCCATGAAGCCGATTATTTTTTGCGCAAGTTCTCAGTCAAAACCTTCACGCCAGAGGGCAAGCTCAAGAATGAACTGTTTGGTGGCGTAGCCAAACACTATCCTGACACTGACACCATTGAGATCGACAACGTACGCATCCATAATTTCAACGAACTGGGTCGTTTGACCACCATCACCAGCGCCAACAATGCCATCAGCAATGGTGACAACTCCGAGGTGCAGCTGTATGGCGATGCCAAGTCCATTCGCGAATCCGCTGTTGATGCCAGCGGTGTCTTGCAACCTAAACTTGAAATCAAAGGTGAGTTTTTACACACCTTTGTCAATGAAGAACGCTTGAAATCGCATCTGCCCGTGACCATCCGGCGCGGTAACAGCGAAATCAGCGCGGACTCGCTTGACTACGACAATCTTTCGCGTGTGGCCAACATGCAGGGCCGCGTCAAAGCCGTCATCCCGCCCAGCAGGTAGTGTTGTCACCCGAACGCCTTGTAAGCTCAAATACCATGAAACCGCTTGTTTTCATCACAGGCGCCTCCAGCGGGTTGGGGCAAGCGCTGGCGCTGCGGTATTACCAGGCAGGCTACCAGCTGGCACTCGTGGCTCGCCGCACCGAAGAGATAGAATCTTGGGTTG
>JAYUVG010000173.1:0-4262 GCA_043754255.1 Polaromonas sp.
TTATTGAGATTGATTTGATTTTCATTTTCTTTAAACCGTTGAATCTGAAATAACCTGCAAAGAGCATACCGATAGCTGAGGTTTTGTACATCCTCAATCTAGAAGGAGGAGCCATCCAAAAATAACTGTTTGTTAAGTTGCTCAAGCCGCATCACCGCTCCCGCCTCGCCTCATTCGCCACCTTTTGCACTGGGCTGAGCAAATACTCCATGATGGTTCTGCGGCCCTGGTGTATTTCAGCCACCACCTGCATGCCTGACTCCAAACCTTTGCGCTGGGCGGCGTTGCCGTTGAGTGATTCAATAAATTGCGTATCGAGTGCGACGATGGCTTTGTAGCCCTGTGGGGCATTCGGGTTTTGGTTGTTGGGCGCTTGCGCGTCGGGTGCCAGGGTTTGGATGCGGCCTTCTATCAAGCCGTACTTTTGAAATGGGTAGGCTGCCACCTTGATGCGTACCAGTTGGCCTGTTTGTACAAAGCCTACGTCTTCGTTTTTGACTTGCACTTCAGCCAGCAGGCTTTCGCCTTTGGGCACTAGCGTGAGCAGCACCATGCCGGGCTGCACCACAGCGCCTTTGCTGGTGGTGGCCACGTCTTTAACGATGCCTGCTTGCGGTGCTTTGAGCTCCAGCAGGCCGGTTTTATAGCCCATCTTTTGCGCTTCTTGCTCGAGCTTGGCGAGTTGGCCCATGGCTTCAGTGCGCTCAATTAACAGCTGGCTGCGAAAGGTGCTGCTCAGGCCTGCTATCTTTTTGTCTTGCGCATGGATGGTGGCTTGCAGGCCTTGCACGGTGGCGGCCTGGGCTTTGAGGTCTTGGGATTTTTCAATCGCTTCGCGCTCTTTGTCGTTGCCTGCGATGGGGCTGAAGAAGCCTTCGGCCACCAGTTTTTTATGCGCCTGGGCGCTTTGCTCGTAGCCGGGCAAGGTGGTTTGCAGTTTGGTGAAAGTTTCACGCGCGGCATTGAGTTCGTTTTGCGCGCGCTCGCGGGTGGCGACTTCTTGCGCGACTGAATCAGTAAAGGCCTGGCGGTGTGCGTTGGCCTGGGCCTGTACTTGGGCCAGCATGGCGGGGTCGTCACCACTGGCACTGGCCAACGCTTGACCTGCCAGCTCAGCATCTACCCGGCGCAGCGTCAGGCGCTTGAGCGCCATCTCGCTGGCCAGGCTGCGGCCGTCTGCGCCTGCCAATGTGGTGTCCAGCCGTATCAACACTTGCCCGGCTTGCACCTTGTCGCCTTCACGTACCAAAATGTCAGCCACCACACCTGCCTCAACGGGTTGAACAATTTTGGTGTAAGTGGTGGGTACCAGCTTGCCATCGGCAATGGCCACAATGTCTACCTTGGCAAAGATGGCCCATGCCAGCAAGATGCTGAACAGCACCGCAACGGTGTAGTAAATAACACGCGGCAGCTTGGGCATGGGGCTTTGGGTGATGGCCAGCAAGCCGGGCGCGAACTCGGCCACGTCTGGGTGCAATGGATTTGAGGTGCTCATTTGCTTGCCTTGTTAAATTGACCATCCGCAATCACGTACACCTCGTCAACCACCAGCGCCTTGGGCAGTGCGTGGGTCACAAACAGCATGCTGACCTTGCCGCGCAGGGCGTTGATGGTGGTGGCAAAGGCGTTGGCGGTTTGCGCGTCCAGGGCGCTGGTGGCTTCGTCAAATATCAAAACACGGGGCCGCTTAAGCAAGGCGCGTGCAATGGCTAGGCGCTGCTTTTGCCCGCCTGACAAGCCAGCACCTCGCTCGCCAATCTCCGTCTGGTAGCCTTGCGGCAGGGTTTGAATGGCGTCGTGTATCTCCGCCATCTGGCAGGCTTGCACCACTTGTTCAAAGCTGGCAAGTGGGTTGGCCATAAGCAGGTTGTCATACACCGTGCCGCTGAACAAAACGGTTTCTTGCGGCACCACACCAAAGTTGGCGCGCAGCTCGTTGGCGCTTAAATGCAAAACGTCAATCCCATCAACCAGAATGCGCCCTTCCGTCGGGCGGTAAAAGCCTTGCAGCAGCTTGGTGAGCGTTGATTTACCTGTGCCGCTGGGCCCCATGATGGCGACGGTTTGGCCGGGGGTGATCGTCAGGTTGACGTTTTGGTAAAGCAGCGGCAAATCAGGTGTGTAGCGAAAGCCGACGGCCACCAGTTCAATCGCGCCTTTGCCCTCAGACTTGCGGCTGGGGGCCAGGCGGTAGGGTTCAGCCGGGGCGTTCATCAAGTCACCCAGCCTGTCAACCGCCAGCCGGGCTTGCTGAAACTGCTGCCACAAGCCGACCATGCGCAGCATGGGCTGGCTGAGCTTGCCTGCAAACATTTGAAATGCCACCAGCATGCCGATGGTGAAGACTGTGCCCGTACCGGATGCAACGGCCACCGCATCAGGGTGCATGACGATCCATGCGCCGACCACTAACACCAGCAATGTCATGACTTGCTCCAGCGTGTTGGCAACCACGTTGTAGGTGTTGGCGATTTGCTTGGTTTTAAAACCTGATTGCAGGTAGGTGGCCAGGTAGCTGTCGTACCGGGCTTGCAGTTGCGGTTCAAACTGCAGGCTCTTAACCGTCTCAAGCCCGCCTATGTATTCCGTCACGAAGGCCTGGTTGCGTGCGCCCAATAAAAACTGTTCATTCAGGCGTGTCTGAAATACGGGCGCTATCAAAAATGACAACAACGCGATCACAGCCAAAATGCCCAGCACGATGAGTGTGAGCGTGACGGAGTAGTAAAACATCACGCCCATGCAGATGAGTAAAAACGGCAAGTCAAGAATCAGCGTAACGGCGGCAGAGGCGATGAACTCGCGTATGGTTTCTACCCCATGCAGCCGGGCAGCAATCACACCCGTGGGCCGATTTTGAAAATACCGGGGCGGCAGGCTGAAGAGATGCGCAAACACACTTGAGCCAAGCACCGCATCCACTTTGTTGCCGGTGTGCAAGATGGCGTACTGGCGCACCCAGGTCAGCAGCGCAGTAAACAGCATGAACACGGTCATGCCGATGCCGAGTGCTATCAATGTGCTGTCGGTTCGTTGCACGACCACCTTGTCAATAATGGCCTGTGTGAAGAGTGGCAGGCCAAGGGCCAGCAACTGAATGACCAGGCTGGCACCCAGCACCTCTTGCCATACCTTGCGGTGCTTGAGCAGCTCTGGCACAAACCAGCGGAAGCCGAAGGTTTGTGTGCCTTGCGCGGCGTCAGGGTCGCGCAGGGCTTCATCTTGCGGGTACAGCAAGTAGGTGCGGCCTGTTAGCGTGGCAATAAATTCGGCCAGCGGCTGGGTGACGGGGGTTTGGGTGTTGGAGGGTAGCCAAACGACTTGGGTCTGGCTGATGGCTACCAGCAATGCCAGGCCCGGGCTTGCGGGGAGTACGTCAGTGACCGCTGAGTCTGTCAATTCGCTGCTTGGTTGTTTGCTTTGCAATTCAACCAACTGCGGTAATGGCAGTTGCGCCAATTGCTCTGACGGCACGCTGCGCAACTGACATTTAAAGCCCAGCGCCTGCGCTGCGCGTACCAGCGCAGCCTCGTCATACGGCGGTGGGAACTGCTGGAGCAGCAGCGCCGCGTCAAACGGTTTTTTATGAACCGCGCAAACGGTTTGCAGAGCCCAGACAAAGTCTGGCTGCGTGTAGCTCTCCCTGACCATTGAATACCCTCCCTCCAGTTTCTTGGTCGAAACATTGTAAGGAAGTGTTGGTCGGTAATGTCCTCAAAAAGATCTAAATTTATTGTGAAAATTCACATTTTTTTAGTTTTTAAGTATGCATTTAATTTGCATGCTATCGGTTGACTTCGCTACACAATCAGGAGCTGCTTGCGCCCGTAATTATTGGGCTAGAGGCACTTTTAGCACCTTAAAGTGCCAAAAATCACTCCATTTTCAACACCAGCCGCTTGCCCAGCACACGGGCGGCTTTGTCCAGCGTCTTCAGGCTAGGCCAATGGTGCTGGTCTTCCAGTCGCTTGGCTTGCGGCCAACTGGTGTCCATGGCGCGCGCCAGATCTGCCAGTGTTCGGCCTTCGCGAGCATGACGCAGCAGTAGCACTGCCTGTGTTTTGGCATCTGGCGCGATGTAGTGCGCGTCTTTGACTTTTTGCGTTGGCGTTGGTATGTCGTGCCCCTCGTCAATGTGCCAACCCAGCATGGCCGACAGGACTTCAGAGGCGTTAAAAAGTGCTTCTTCTTGGGTCGCGCCTTCGGTAAACGTGTCTGGCAAATCTACAAATTCGACCAGATAGGTGGCGTTACTTGTT
>JAYUVG010000174.1:0-6878 GCA_043754255.1 Polaromonas sp.
TGTGTCGCTGACGGCTACGGCCCAAGCTGGTTCGAAATTTGTTCGCTGGACTGATGACGCTACGGGTTCGCATTTCGTTTGCAACGTCCGAATGGACTCCGCCAAATCAATTTGGGCAGAGTTTGCCCGCGATGAATCCGTCGCGATTAAAAAAAGTGGTCGCACTTTTCCAGAGATTTCCGAGACCAAATTGCAGCAAATCGAGACAAATCGCTCCACCCATGTCGTAACCAGTGCGATTCAATCTGACAGCATAAGCAATGAGATCGGCGCCAAATCAGCGGGCAGCCTAGTAAAACGAGCCGTCGCGTGGGGGCAGTTAAATGGCAGCACTTTTCCGGCGATTTCCGAGACCAAATTGCAGCAAATCGAGACAAATCGCTCCACCCACATCGTAACCAGTGCGACTCAATCTGACAGCATAAGCAATGAGATCGGTGCCAAATCAGCGGGTAGCCTGGTAAAACGAGCCGTCGCGTGGGGGCCGTTTATTGACAACGACGACGGTACGGCAACTGATGCACTCACGGGGCTTATGTGGTTGCGCACTGCAACAGGGCAAAGTTGGAGTGGTTATATTTGTATTGGTCAGCCCAGCCGGTTTAGCCTCAATCAGGCCAGAGCGATTTCCAGCGGAAACGCAGGCTACTTCGACTGGCGGTTACCGACGACTGATGAACTCACCAGTTTGATCGTCCATGACACAGACGAGGATTTCCACAACTTAGTATTCCCAAACCAAACGGGCGAAGGTTGCTATTTTTGGTCGGACTCTGGGCAAAGAATAAATCCGAGCTTGAAAAATGGCACCGCCAATACGCATCCGAGTGACGAAGATTTGGGATGGTTTGTTCGTCTCGTTCGCACAGCCTGGATGCTCTCAATGGAGACCACCTTAGAAGGCTCCGGAACTGGAGTCATCACGCGCAGCCCAAGGGCTGATAGCTATCCTTATGGCAGTGATGTCACACTGACCGCGCGCGCGGATGCAGTTTCAGTATTTCAGGGTTGGCGTGGGGATGCAATTGGTTTGTCCAATGTGTATACAGTCAAGATGGATTCTCCGAAAACGGTATCGGCGGAATTCGAGCAACTGAAATATTTTCAATTAGTAGTGCAGTCAAAAGGGAAAGGCAGTGGAATCATCACTCGAAATCCCAAAGAAAATAATTACGTTCAAGGCAGCACTGTCAAGCTGACGGCGCGCCCGGTAAAGGGCTCCAAATTCATGGGTTGGAATGGCGATGTTGCAGAGCGAGGAGCTACCTGCACCATCACGATGGATGCGACCAAAATAATTTCAGCTGAGTTTTCAGAGCTTGAAACATTTGCACTGGCAATCTCAACAACCGGGTCGGGCACTGGGAAAATTGTCCGCAGCCTTGATTCAGAAAGTTATATCGATGGTACTGAAATTACCCTGACAGCAAGCGCAAATGATGGCTCTAAATTCAAGGGCTGGTTTGGTGATGCAACTGGCCGAAATGCAATTTTTACAGTCACGATGGATACAGAAAAATCCATCATGGCAGAATTCGTTCAGCTTGAGTCTTATGCATTGAACCTTACCTCAATTGGAAACGGAACTGGGTTCATTACTCGAAGCGTCGCCGCAGATTCGTATTTTCGGGGGAGCATAGTCACCCTTAGGGCGCAAGCTGCTGAAGGTTCAACGTTCAACGGTTGGTCTGGCGATGCTACTGAGTTGGACGACATCTGCACCGTGAAGATGGATTCAACCAAGTCAGTAACTGCTGAGTTCGAGCGCGTGACTGTTCCAGATTTGGGAATTGCCATTGAATTTGAAGCTTCCAAAGATGCCAGCATGAAAGGCGGTGAGGCGGCGATCATTTTCCATCTATCCATTCGCAATAGTGGAGAAAAACAAGTTCGCGTCCAACTCCCTCCGGCGACCTTTGTGAACCGATTGGGAGAAGAGATCGAACAGAGTGTCTGGCTTTCCGGATTGGTAGTCGGCACGGAGGGCGCTACCATCCGCGCGGGTACCTTTCGTAAGATGGGCTTAGTTTTTTACAAAACAAGACTGAATCACATCTCAAAAGGTGACCGCTTGTATTTGACCCTGAATCTGACAAAGCCATCACGTTGCCTGACATTCACGCTGAAATGCACCGATTCAAAGACACGCGCTTTTGCGCTGATAAATGCAGTTTCGGAAGAAAGGCAGGAATCGAATGAGATCAGTGAAGCAGCATCAGCTTTAGCAAATATTCATCAGCGCATTGAATTGTTGGAGAAAGCTTTGGCCAGTGTTCTGAGTGCTTTGGAAAACATAGCGGGTAGATTACCTCAGTCAACGGGCAATGCAACAAGCAAAGTGATACCGACTCAAACGCTGCCTGAAGTGCTGGCCTGGCTGTGTACACAGGCCAGAGCCCCGATGACTGACTTGCAGCTCAAGTTGCGGCCATTGGACTTGATGCCCAGCGCTGTCATCGACGACATCAATGAGCGCGCCTATGATTTGACAGGCGAGGCTGCGCTAGACGATTCAGGCGATGACGTGACCGTTCAGCGCGGGGTGTTGTTACAAGTGCTGGCAGCATGGGATAAATAGCAGCATGACGCCTGTATCAGTCCTTTCGTTATTAACTTTTATAGCATATTGTGCAAGTATAGTTCGCGCTATAGGCACATTCGCCATGATAAGCCATCTGAAATTTACTTTTTTGCCCGGCGCGATCCTTGCCTTGTCTTGCCAAGACCAACATGGTTCAACTTTATTGCGGAGCCTGAATGCCTAGCGTTTCATCATTGACTATCAAAGGCTACAAATCTATCTGTTCCCTTGAAAACTTCCCGTTGGGGCAACTCAATGTGCTGATTGGGGCCAATGGCGCAGGCAAGAGCAACTTCATCAACGTGTTTCGCTTGCTGCAGGAAATTGTTGATCAAAATTTGTACTTGTATGTGCCAAAGCAAGGTGGTCCCGATGCCGTGCTGCATTTTGGACGTGCTGTGACGGAACGGCTGCATATGGCTTTTCAATTCGGCATGGATGGGCAACCGGGCATTCGGCAAGGCTACCGTTTTAATCTGATACCCACACTGGACAACCGGCTGATTTTTGAATCTGAAGAAAGTTTGTTTTTTGGCGGCGTATTGCCGGTAGTCAACCCCAGCCGCTTGCTGGGCCAGGGGCACAACGAGTCCAAGCTCAAAGAAGCGAGCGACAGTCGTTCCAAGTTGGTTTACCCCTGCGTCAGCCACTGGCGCGTCTACCATTTTCACGACACCAGTGACACAGCCCGTGTCAAGCAGCGTCACGCCACCAACGACAACCTACGCCTCAAAACGGACGCTGCCAATCTGGCTGCTTATGCGCGTATGCTGCGGCTCGACCATCCATCGGCCTACAAACGCATCATTGAAACCATCCGGTTGGCAATGCCATTTTTTGATGACTTTGTCCAGCGCCCGGGTGAGCCAGACTCTATCGAACTGGAATGGTTGCAAAAAAGCATGCCGGATACACCCTTTAGGGCCAGCACTTTGTCTGACGGTAGTCTGCGATTTATTTGCCTGGTTACGCTGTTGTTGCAACCCATAGAATTGCTGCCCGACACACTGTTGATTGACGAGCCCGAACTGGGTTTGCACCCCTATGCCATTGCCGTATTGGCTGACGTTCTCAAACAGGTGGCCGAAGACAAGCAGGTCATCGTGTCAACCCAGTCGGTTGAACTGGTCAGTGCCTTGGCACCCGAAGATGTAATTGTGGTGGAGCAAGCTGAGGGGGCATCCACGTTTAAGCGCTTTACCCAGGCCGATCTGGCGGACTGGCTGCAAGAGTATTCGATGGGCGAACTCTGGCTGCGCAACATTTTGGGCGGGCGGCCCTGAGATGGTGGAAGTCACGGTCATTGTTGAAGGCGTTACTGAAGAGGCGTTCGTCAAACAACTGATGGCACCTGCTTTGCGGCCCTTGCAAATTTTCATTAAACCTGTGATGCTAAATACCTCAAAGGATGCCAAGGGCGGTGCCGTATCTTTTGACCGTTTGAAAATCAACGTGCGCAATATTTCAAGGCAATATCCACGTGCCGTGGTGACGACACTGCTGGATTTGTATGGGTTGCCCACCAGTTTTCCAGGGTTTTCCGCAGCCCAAAAAATACCGGATATTCATCAGCGGGTGCAGGCACTGGAGGCTGCATTGCACCAAACCATCGTGGCATACGTGGGGTGTCAGTCAGACCGGTTTTTGGCACATATTCAACCGTATGAATTTGAAGGCTTGTTATTCTCTGATGTTGCCCAACTGTGCAACACTGAGTCCGCATGGTCGGGTAGTCTGGCTGCGCTGTCGAGCGTGCGCGCGGCTGTAGAAACACCAGAGCATATCAACGACGGCTTTGACACCAAACCGTCTAGACGGCTAGAGAACCTGCTACACCACCCGGGCTACAGAAAGACTTTGCATGGCCCCAAAGCCGCAGACCGCATCACGCTTGCTGTGATGGAGAGCGAATGTGTGCACTTCGGTGCCTGGATGAATCGGCTCAGAGGGCTTCAGGCATAGGCTGACGACAAGCAGTGTCACGCCAGAAAATCGTTATCCAATGATGCGATCATCAGTGACTTGCTGCGGCAGTGGTACTGGCAAAGACCTGCGCAATCTGGAGGCTGGATTCGCCTTTCGTCATTACCCAATAAGCTTTTACAGAAAGGCCACATCATGAATCGCTTTGATCGCATCACCGTCAACCCCGCCATCGTCAGTGGCCAACCCTGCATACGCAACATGCGCTTGACCGTCAAACGCGTGCTGGAGGCCGTAGCGCTGTATCCCAACCGGGAGGAGTTGCAGCGCGAATACCCTGAACTCGAAGCCGAGGACATTCGGCAAGCCTTGGACTTTGCCGCCTGCAACCTGGATGACCGCATGATTCACCTCGAAGCCGCATGATCAAAATGCTGCTTGATCAGGGTTTGCCGCGCACTGCGGCGAGCCTGCTGCGTGAACGTGGCTGGGACGTGCAGCATGTGAGCGGGCGCGGCATGTCCAGGGCCGAAGATGTCGCCATCATTGCCCTGGCGCGGGAGGAGCAGCGCATGGTGGTGACACTGGACGCGGACTTCCATTCATTGCTGGCGGTTTCTGGGGCAACTGGCCCGTCGGTATTGCGCATTCGCATGGAAGGGCTGAAGGCGGACCAGGTTGTGGCGCTGGTCGAACGTGTGTTGGCGTTGGCCAGTGAAGAACTCAACCAGGGGGCGATGATCACCGTGGCTGACGGAAAAGTGCGCATCAAGCTTTTGCCGGTCGCCAAGTGAACCCTGTCACCCCACCTGACGGATTCAGCCGACTTGCCCAGCCACTGCAACGCGCCTTGTGGGAGCGCGGCTGGACGGGGTTGCGAGACAGCCAAATCGCCGCACTGCCGCTGATTCTGGACACACGAGACGATGTAATCATTTCAGCAGCTACCGCTGCTGGCAAGACCGAGGCAGCTTTTTTGCCGCTGCTGACGCGCCTTTGGGGGGCAGGGCTGCAGCACAAGGAAGCGGCAAACGGTTTGCTGTTGTATGTCGCGCCCGTCAAAGCACTTATTAATGACCAAGTAGAACGCTTGCAACTCTTTTGCGAGCGCATGAACATCCCCGTGTACCCATGGCACGGGGATGTGGGACAAGCATCGCGCAAGCGTTTCTTTGCTGACCCGCGCGGCGTGGTGATGATCACGCCGGAGTCGTTAGAGTCGCTGTTGTTTCGGCGAGGCGCAGACTTAAGGCAGGTATTTGCGGGGTTAGAGGCGGTGGTCGTTGATGAGCTGCACGCCTTCATTGGCAATGTTCGTGGCCGGCAATTGCAGAGTTTGCTGCACCGGCTAGAGGCACAACTGGGGCACCGGGTGCAGCGCATCGGCCTTTCAGCGACGTTGGGTGACATGGGCCTGGCCGCTGAATTCTTGCGGCCTGGCCACGGCAGCGCAGTCCACTGCGTCGCAACTCCCGGTGAAAAGCGAAATATTCAATTGGCTGTCAAAGCCATTTTGCAGCCAAACACCGCGACCCAAACTGCACAAGATGCCCACTGGACTATTGCCGACGAGCTGTTTGAGCGCTTGCGCGGGGCCAACTATTTGGTGTTTCCGGCCGGTGTGGGCATGGTGGAGTTTTATGCCGATGCGCTGCGCAAACGTTGCGAGGATGCGGGGCTGCCGGTGACTTATTTCCCGCACCATGGGCGCCTTGCCAAGAGCGAGCGGGAGGAAACCGAAGCGGAGCTGAAACGGGGCAACCTGCCTGTCAGCGCCATTTGCACGACCACCCTTGAGATGGGCATTGACATTGGTGCCATCAAAGGCGTGGTGCAAATTGGCGCACCGCAGACCGTTGCCAGCTTGTGTCAACGTATTGGCCGGGCCGGGCGGCGTGAAGGTGACGTGGCCGTGCTGTGGCAATACTGCATTGCCGACACGCTGAGCCCCGGTGCGGATTGTGTCGACAGCCTGTACCAGGACTTGGTGCAGGCGGTGGCGGTGATTCAGCTCTTTCTGGTGAAATGGTATGAGCCACCGAGTGTCGGCGCGCTGGACTATTCCACGCTCATACAACAGGTGCTGAGTCTGGTGGGCGAACGCCATGGCACCACCGCCGCACAGGCCTATCAAATGCTGTGCAAGACGGGGCCGTTCAGCGCCGTGAGTGAGGCCAATTTCATCACGCTGCTTCGCGCCATGGCCGCGAAGGACTTGCTGATGCAAGATGCCAACAAGCTATTGCTCCATGGCACCAAGGGCGAGAGGGCGGTAAACCACTACACGTTTTATGCGGCGTTCCCGGATTCGCAGGAATACCGCTTGCGACAAGGCGGCAAGGAACTTGGCACCTTGCCCCTACCCGGTACCAGT